>NZ_JBHYJA010000016.1:194959-217962 GCF_042740355.1 Streptomyces sp. NPDC059010 | reverse complement strand
CCGCGGGGGCGGCCGGGGCGGGGGCAGCGGCGGCGGGGGCCGGGGCGGCCGGAGCCGGGGCGGCCGCCGGAGCGGCACCCGGGGCGCCGATGACGGCGAGCTTGGCGCCGACCTCGGCGGTCTCGTCCTCGCCGACCACGATCTCCAGCAGGACACCGGCGACCGGCGCCGGGATCTCGGTGTCGACCTTGTCGGTGGAGACCTCAAGCAGCGGCTCGTCCTCCGCGACCTCCTCGCCGACCTCCTTCAGCCAGCGGGTCACGGTGCCCTCGGTGACGCTCTCGCCGAGCGCCGGGAGGACCACGTCCGTGCCGGACGCGCCACCGGCCGGGGCGGCCGGAGCGGCGGGGGCCTCGGGAGCCGGGGCGGGGGCCGGAGCCTCGGCCACCGGAGCGGCCGGGGCCGGGGCCTCGGCAGCGGCGGGAGCCGGGGCGGCGGCGGGGGCGCCCGTGCCGTCGTCGATCACGGCCAGCTCGGCGCCGACCTCGACCGTCTCGTCCTCGGCGACCTTGATGGAGGCCAGGACACCGGCGGCGGGGGAGGGGATCTCGGTGTCGACCTTGTCCGTCGACACCTCCAGCAGGGGCTCGTCGGCCTCGACGCGCTCACCCTCGGCCTTCAGCCAACGGGTGACGGTGCCCTCGGTGACGCTCTCGCCGAGCGCCGGAAGGGTTACGGAAACCGCCATGGTTTCGGTTGCTCCTTACGAATTGCGGAAGTCTGAGTCGTCGCGTTCGTCGACCGAGGGTCAGTCGTGCGCGTGCAGCGGCTTGCCCGCCAGGGCCAGGTGGGCCTCGCCGAGCGCCTCGTTCTGGGTCGGGTGGGCGTGGATGAGCTGGGCGACCTCGGCCGGCAGCGCCTCCCAGTTGTAGATCAGCTGGGCCTCGCCGACCTGCTCGCCCATGCGGTCGCCGACCATGTGGACGCCGACCACGGCACCGTCCTTGACCTGGACGAGCTTGATCTCGCCCGCGGTGTTAAGGATCTTGCTCTTGCCGTTGCCCGCCAGGTTGTACTTCAGAGCGACGACCTTGTCCGCGCCGTAGATCTCCTTGGCCTTGGCCTCGGTGATGCCGACGGAGGCGACCTCGGGGTGGCAGTAGGTCACCCGCGGGACACCGTCGTAGTCGATCGGAACCGTCTTCAGACCGGCCAGACGCTCCGCAACCAGGATGCCCTCGGCGAAGCCGACGTGCGCGAGCTGGAGGGTCGGGACGAGGTCACCGACGGCGGAGATGGTCGGGACGTTGGTGCGCATGTACTCGTCGACGAGGACATAGCCGCGGTCCATCGCGACGCCCTGCTCCTCGTAGCCGAGACCGGCGGAGACGGGGCCACGGCCCACCGCCACCAGCAGCACCTCGGCCTCGAACTCCTTGCCGTCGGCGAGGGTGACCTTGACGCCGTCGGCGGTGTACTCGGCCTTGGAGAAGAAGGTGCCCAGGTTGAACTTGATGCCGCGCTTGCGGAACGCGCGCTCAAGAAGCTTCGAGCTGTTCTCGTCCTCGACCGGGACGAGGTGCTTCAGGCCCTCGATGACGGTGACCTCGGAGCCGAAGGACTTCCAGGCGGAGGCGAACTCGACGCCGATGACGCCGCCGCCCAGGATGATCGCGGACTTCGGCACGCGGTCCAGGACGAGGGCGTGGTCCGAGGAGATGATGCGGTTGCCGTCGATCTCCAGGCCCGGCAGCGACTTCGGCACGGAGCCGGTCGCCAGCAGGATGTGACGGCCCTGGACGCGCCGGCCGCCGACGTCGACGGAGGTCGGGGAGGACAGGCGGCCCTCACCCTCGATGTACGTCACCTTGCGGGAGGCGACGAGACCCTGCAGGCCCTTGTACAGGCCGGAGATCACGCCGTCCTTGTACTTGTGGACCCCGGCGATGTCGATGCCCTCGAAGGTTGCCTTCACACCGAACTGCTCGCTCTCGCGGGCCTGGTCGGCGATCTCGCCCGCGTGCAGCAGGGCCTTGGTGGGGATGCAACCCCGGTGCAGGCAGGTGCCGCCGACCTTGTCCTTCTCGATCAGGGCGACGTCCAGGCCCAGCTGCGCCCCGCGCAGTGCCGCGGCGTAACCGCCACTGCCACCGCCGAGGATCACTAGGTCGAAAACGGTGCTGGCGTCGTTCGCCACGTCACGTCCTCCATGCATGTGCGCCGTACGCCGGTCGTCGATGACCGACAGGCGGCTGGTGTCCGGCCGCTCTTTCTTCGGCCCTGTGGTGGGGGCCCTGTCCTGCCGAGCCCCATCTTCGCACTTGTCCACACCGAACGAGACGCCGGGCCGGTGTGTGAGACGCCCCACGTTCAGTTGAGCACGCAGGGGAGAGGGGGCTCCGCCCTACCCGCGCGCGGAGCCCCCTCGTACCCGGTGACCTCAGCCCAGGTCGCCCGCGGCCGTCACCTCGGCCAGCCTGACCAGCGTGCGGACCGCACTGCCGGTGCCGCCCTTGGGGGTGTACCCGAAGGGCCCGCCCTCGTTGAACGCGGGGCCCGCGATGTCCAGGTGCGCCCAGGTGATCCCCTCACCGACGAACTCGCGCAGGAAGAGCCCGGCGACCAGTCCGCCGCCCATCCGCTCACCCATGTTGGCGATGTCGGCGGTAGGAGAATCCATTCCCTTGCGCAGGTGCTCCGGCAGCGGCATCGGCCAGGACGGCTCCCCGACCTCCTCGGCCGCCTCCACGATCGCGGTGCGGAACGCGTCGTCGTTGGCCATGACACCGAACGTCCGGTTGCCCAGCGCCAGCACCATCGCACCGGTGAGCGTCGCGACGTCGACGATCGCGTCCGGCTCCTCCTGCGAGGCCGCCCACAGGGCGTCCGCCAGCACCAGCCGCCCCTCGGCGTCGGTGTTGAGCACCTCCACGGTCTTGCCGCTGAACATGCGCAGCACGTCACCGGGGCGGGTGGCGGTCCCCGACGGCATGTTCTCGGCGAGCGCCAGCCAGCCCGTGACGTTCACCTGGAGGCCGAGCCGCGCGGCGGCGACGACGGCGGCGAACACGGCGGCCGCGCCGCTCATGTCGCACTTCATCGTCTCGTTGTGCCCGGCCGGCTTCAGCGAGATGCCGCCCGAGTCGTAGGTGATGCCCTTGCCCACCAGGGCGAGGTGCTTGCTCGCCTTGGAGTGCGTGTACGACAGCTTCACCAGCCGCGGACCGGCCGCCGAGCCGGCGCCGACGCCGAGGATGCCGCCGTAGCCGCCCTTGGTGAGGGCCTTCTCGTCGAGCACCTGCACCTTGATGCCGTGTTCCTTGCCCGCGGCCGAGGCGATCGCGGCGAAGGACTCCGGGGTGAGGTCGTTCGGCGGGGTGTTGATCAGGTCGCGGGCGCGGTTGAGCTCCTCGGCGACGGCGGTGGCGCGCTCGATCGCCGCCTTGTGCTCCTTGTCGCGGGGCTTGCCGCCGAGCAGGGCCGCCTCGGCGAGCGGGGCCTTGCCGTTCTTCTTGTTCTTCGCGTCCTTGCCGTTCGCCTTGTAGGCGTCGAAGGCATAGGCGCCGAGCAGCACGCCCTCGGCGACGGCGCCGATGTCACCGGCGTCGCCCAGCGGCAGCGCGAACGCGGCCTTCTTGGAGCCGGCGAGGGAACGGGCGGCGACGCCTGCGGCCTTGCGCAGCGCCTCCCCGTCGTACGCCCCGTCCTTGGCGTCCGCGGGCTCGGCGCCCAGGCCGACCGCCACCACGAGGGGGGCCTTGAAGCCGGCGGGGGCGGGGAGCTTCGTCACCTCGCCCTCGGCGCCGGAGGCACCGAGGGTCTCCAGGACGCCGGCGAGCTTGCCGTCGTACGCCTTGTCCACGGCCTCGGCGCCCGGGGCGACGACGAGTCCCCCGGACCTGGACGCAGCGCCCTTGGCGACACCGATCACGATCGCGTCGGCTCGCAGGCCGGGCGCCGCTGCGGTGCTGAGAGTGAGAGCAGTCACGGTGGTGAATTCTCGCTTCCGATGTGAAGTTGCATGGCCGAATTGGTGTGGGTCGACCGGGCCCGACGGCCGACCCTAGTTCGGTCCTACGGGTGGGGTGACGGCGGGGCCTTCCCCGGTACGGCGAACACTCGGGACGAGCCTACGCTCGTGTGAGCGTTCGCTCATTCCTACGGGCGTTCACCTGTCGGTGGCGTCAGCCCAGGGTCAGCACGATCAGGGCGGTCGTCGCCGCCGTCTCCGCGAGCCCGCCGAAGACGTCGCCGGTGACGCCGCCGAAGCGGCGGGTGCAGTGCCGCAGCAGGAGTTCGGCGGCGGCCAGTGCGGCGAGCACCGCGAGGGCGGTGCGGGCGATGTCGTACGTCCCGAACAGCGCCCCCGCCGCGGCGGCGACGCCGGTCGCGGCCAGGGCGACGGCCACCGCACCCGGCACCGGAACGACCCCGGCCACCGCGGCCCCCAGCCCCTCCGGCCGGGCGGCGGGCACGCCGGTGCGGGCGGCGAGGGTGAGCGCGAGGCGGGCGGCGACCGCCGAGACGAGGGCGGCGAGGGCGCCCCGGGCCCAGGAGTCGTCGTACAGCTGAAAGAGCGCGGCGACCTGCGCGAACAGGGCGAGCACCAGCGTGATCACACCGAACGGCCCGATGTCCGACTGCTTCATGATCCGCAGCGCGTCCTCGGCGGGCTTGCCGCTGCCGAGCCCGTCGGCGGTGTCGGCGAGCCCGTCGAGATGCAGGCCCCGGGTGAGCGCGGCGGGAACGGCGACCGTGGCGACGGCGGCGAGCAGCGGACCGGCGCCGAGGAAGAGGAGCAACAGGCCGAGCGCACCGGCGCCCAGTCCCAGCACCGCCCCGACGAGCGGAGCGCAGAGCATCCCGCCGCGTGCGGCCCCCCGGTCCCACCGACTCACCCTGACCGGCAGCACGCTGAGGGTGCCGAAGGCGAAGCGGAGGCCGTGCAGGGGCGGTGGGGTCATGGACACGCCCGCAGACTAGCCCGGACGCCCCGGCCGCAAGGCGGCCCGCCCCCGTCCCGCACACACTGGGACCATGGGGCACTGGCTGGAACGCAACATCATCGAACCGGGGAAGCTCCCGCTGCTCCTGGCCCTGACCGCGTTCGTCGTCACTTTCCTCGTCACCCGGGTCATCACCCGCCTCATCCGTGCGGGCAAGGGCCCCTTCCGCAACATCGAGACCGGCGCCGTCCACATCCACCACGTGGTCCCGGGTGTCGTCCTCACCGTGTTCGGCGGCTTCGGCGCGGTGTCCAGCAGCCGCTACGGCTTCGGCGCCGCCGTCTTCGCGGTGCTCTTCGGCATGGGCGCGGGGCTGGTCCTCGACGAGTTCGCGCTGATCCTCCACCTCGACGACGTGTACTGGAGCGAGGAGGGCCGCAAGAGCGTGGAGGTCGTCGTCCTCACGGCGGCCATGGGAGGCCTGCTGCTCGTGGGCTTCTCACCGCTGGGCGTCAACGACCTCAACCAGGACGAGACGCAGAGCCGCGGCACCGTCCTGCTCAACATCGCGGTGAGCTTCCTCTTCTCCCTCATCGCGCTCAGCAAGGGAAAGGCCCGCATCGCGATCTTCGGTGTGATCGTGCCGGTCATCGCCCTGGTCGGCGCCATCCGGCTGGCCCGCCCCGACTCCCCGTGGGCCCGCCGCTTCTACGGCCGTCGCCCGCGCGCCCGGGCCAGGGCGAGCCTGCGCGCCTACCGCCACGACCGGCGCTGGGCACGGCCTCGCCGGGCCCTGGAGGAATGGCTGGGCGGCAAGCCGGACGCGCAGCCGGACGGCGCCGTCGACCGCCGCTGACGCCGCCGCCCCCGCACCGCCGCCACCGCGCACAGCACCAGCACCGCCGCGATTGCCGCCAGGTGCTCCTTGCCGGCGAGGTTCTCCTTCAGCGCCACCTCGACCACCATCGCCACGATCACCGCACCGGCGGTGACGTAGGCGCCGTACCGCCACCCGAGGAACACCGCCAGGCCCACCACGGCCGCCGACGGTCCCGTGTCCACGACCCGTGCGTCCTGGGCGGGCAGCCCGATCGGGTGGTCCGGGCCGAGCGCGATGCCCACGCGCGCGTACAGGGTTCCGGCGAGCGTCGCGACGTAGGCGACGACCAGGGTCCGCCACCAGCCCAGACACATCTCGGCGATCCCGAACACGAGCAGCACCTGCGCGAGCGCACCCCACACCGGCAGATCGAGGGCCGGTACGAAGAGGGACAGCGGCGTCCGCAGCAGCGCCAGCCACAGGGGGTCCTCGGCGCGGACGGCCCCGACGTCCTGAACGACCCGGTACCCCCAGGACTGGTTCTGCACGACCTGCATGACCCCGGTGAGACACACCACCCCGAGCGTCATGGGCGCAGCCCACCACCGCCGCTTCACCAACGCCCCCCGTACGGCGCGGTACAACGCCCCCCACTCCGCACGGGCCCAGCGGACGAGGGTGTTCACATGGTGATCATATGTGCATGGTCGGAAGGATTGGCCCGTTTTGTCCCCTACTTGTCCCCTACTCGGTGCCCGACTCCAGCTCGGAGTCCTGTGGCTTCTCCTGCGGCTCCGGCTTCTCCGGCAGCTCCGCCGCCAGTGCCGCCGCCGCCTGGACCGTCGGCAGGGCCAGCAGACCGCCGGCGCCCTCGCCCACCTTCACGCCCTGGTCGAGCAGGGGGTCCAGGGCCATGCGGTCCAGGGCCTTCGCCTGCCCGGGCTCCCCGCTGTCGTGCGCGGCCAGCCACCAGTCCGGGGCCCGGAACGCGATCCGCTGCCCCACCAGCGCACAGGCGGCGACCACCACCCCGTCCAGCACGACCGGCATCTTCCGCACCGCGCTCTGCAGCAGGAACCCGGTGATCGCGGCGAGGTCGGCCCCGCCCACCGTCGCCAGCAGCTGCAGCTGGTCCCCGAGCACCGGCCGCGCCCGGCGCAGCGCGTCCCGGATCGCCGCGCACTTGCGCATCCACGCGAGGTCGTCGATGGCCAGCCCGCCCCGGCCGGTCACCACCGAGGCGTCGGTCCCGCACAACGCCGCGACCAGCACCCCGGCCGCCGTGGTGCCCCCGACGCTCACATCGCCGAGCACCACCAGATCGGTACCGGAATCGGCCTCCTCGTCGGCCACCGCGACCCCGGCCCGGAAGGCGGCCTCCGCCTCCTCCAGGGTCAGCGCGTCCTCGACGTCGATACGGCCGCTGCCGCGCCGCACCCGATGCCGTACGACCGTCTCCGGCAGCGACTCCGGGTCGCAGTCCAGTGCCATGTCGACGACCCGCACCGGGACCCCGAGCCGCCGCGCGAGCACGGACACCGGCCGGCCGCCCTCCAGGATCTCCCGCACCAACTCCCCGGCGCCGCCCGCGGGCCGCGCCGACACGCCCAGCTCGGCGACGCCGTGGTCACCGGCGAACAGCACGACCCGCGGCTGTTCGATCGGCCGTACCGGCACGGCCGCCTGCGCGGCCGCCAGCCACTCACCCAGTTCGTCGAGGCGGCCCAGCGCCCCGGGCGGCACGATCTGACGTTCACGGCGCGCCTCTGCGTCTCGGCGCACCCCTCCGTCGGGGCGCTCGATCAGATCAGTGAAGTCGTCGAGATTAAGCGAGCTCATTCGCCGAACAGTACCGGCACCGGTCGAACAGAACGGCGCCACATGGCCACCGGGGGCTCCGCCACGTCAGCGCCCTGTCCACACGACGTCGTTGCACCTGAGATCGCCATCCCATACGTTCCGTTTTGCAATGGATTGTCAGGGCATGCTCGCACCGTTCCGCCGAACCCCAGCCGTACCCCACCGCCCCACACCCCCCGCCCTACGCCTCGCGCCCGGGAGCCGCCCATGACCGCGACCGCCCCCTCCCAACGACGCCGCACCGCCTGTGCGTTGCCCCTCGCCGCATGCTGGGACCACACCTACGCCCCCCGGTACCTGAAGGCCGTACGCAAGACGTCACCGCGTCGGCTGAGAGCCGCGGCCCTCGCGGCGCTCCCCTTCATCTCCGAGCCGGAGAGCTGGCTGGACGTGGGCACGGGCGACGCCCACTTCCCGGAGGCGGCGAAGGAACTCTTCCCGTACACGGCGTTCGACGGCCTGGACCCCACCCACCGCGTGCTGCACGCGCGCGTGGCCGAGCGGGTGGAGGAGGCCCACGTCGGCCGGCTGACGGACCCCCGGGTCACGGCCCGGCTGCGCACCCGCTACGACGTCGTCAGCATGTTCCGCCACCTGGAACACGCCCCGGACCCCCGCGCGGAGCTCCGCGCCGCCCTGGCGGTCCTGCGCCCCGGCGGCCATCTCGTCCTCGAACTCCCCAACCCCCGCAGCCTGTTCGCCCTGCTGTTCGGCTGCTGCTGGGTCCCGCAGACCCCGCACGGCCATCTGCACCCGGTGCCCCTGCGCAAGCTCCGCGAGGAACTGCGGTCCCAGGGCTGCACGATCGTGGCGACGGACCGCCGCACCCCGCACGTCCCGTACGACCTCGCGGCCACGATCGCCCTGGTCCTGAACCTGGCACTCGGCCCGGTACTGGCCCTGCTGGGCGCCCCCCTGGTGGCCGCCGCCTGGGCGGTGGACCTGGTCCTGGCACCCCTGCTCAGCCTCACGCCTCTCTCGAACGCCTACCGGGTCATCGCCCGCAAGGAGCCAACCTGAGTCCCGGATCGCCGGTCACGACAACCCCCTAAGGGGCGCGGGGAACTGCGCGACCAGCCACAACGCACCTGCACACGACCGGCGACCAATCGCGGCGTCTCCCTGCCGAGCGCAACCGCGGAGCACCACGCTCAACCGCGGAGCACCACGCTCAACCGCGGAGCACCACCGCCTGACCCGCCACCACCAGCACCACCTGCTCGCACTCCCCGCCGAACGCCGCGTTCAGCCGCCCCAGTTCATCCCGGTACCGCCGCCCCGACGCCGTGGCCGGCACGATCCCCGACCCCACCTCGTTGGACACGGCGACGACAGTGCGCCGAGTCGCCCGCACCGCCCGCGTCAGCTCCCGCACCCGCTCCCTGAGCGCCTTCTCGCCGCTCTCCGCCCAGACCGCGTCGTCCCACGCCCCGACGGAGTCCATCGCGTCCGTCAGCCACAGGGACAGACAGTCGATCAGCAACGGCGCCCCGCCCTCGGAGAGCAACGGCACCAGGTCGCACGTCTCGGCCGTACGCCACGACCCCGGCCGCCGCTCCCGGTGCGTGGCGACCCGCTCCGCCCACTCGTGGTCGCCGCCCCGGGTGCCGCCGGTCGCCACGTACAGCACATCCGGGAAGGCCTCCAGCCGCCGCTCCGCCTCCACCGACTTCCCGGAGCGGGCGCCGCCCACCACCAGGGTCCGCCGCGGCACGTCCGGCACGTCCTCGTACGCCCCCACCACCAGCGTCGTCCCGTCCGGCACGGCCCGCGCCCCCGCCGCCGCCAGCCGCCGCCGGGTCTCGGCGCCCGGCGGTACGTCATGGTCCAGATGGACGGCGATGACATCCGTCGCCGGCCCGGCCGCGCCCACCGCCCGCAGCTTGGCCAGGGCGTCCGGCCGCCCCACCACATCCCCTACGACCATGTCGTACATCCCGACGGACCCCTCCTCAAGGCCGGCCGGCGCACCCCCCGGGGGCAGATACAGCAGTCGCTGCCCGTCCGGCCCGGTCACCGCGTATCCCGTGCCCGGCGCGTCCATCGCCACCGCCCGCACCCGATGCCCCGTCAGCAGCGCCAACTCCCGTCCTTCCGGCACCCGCCCGGGCTGCGGCAGCCCCGCGGGCACCTCGACGGCGGGCCCGTCGTGCGGATGCGACAACAGCACCTGCCGTACGCCGCCCAGCGAACGCCCCGCCCGCGCAGCCGCGAACGCCGCCCCAGGGGTGAGATCGAGCAGCAGCGCCCCGTCCACGAGCAACGCGGTGGCCGCCCGCGCATCATCGCCGAGCGCGCCCGCACAGGACGCACACGGACAGTCGGGGCGGGGGAGTCCCGCGGGGGCACCGGTGCCGAGCAGAGTGAGTTCCACGGACCGATTTTCGCCGGTCGCCGCTGATCTTGCGCGCGCGGGACGTCCCATTAGGGTCGCGACCAGCCCCCATGCGTCCGCAGACGGACACGAACCGCATACGCTGTAGCACTGCACGTGTTGACACCTTGGAGGCGTACATGGCGGCATGGACGTGGCGGTTCGAGAAGGCCGACGGGGCGGAGGTCCAGCCCGCGGTGCAGCCCGAGGAGTTCACCACCCAAGGGGACGCCGAGTCCTGGATCGGTGAGCACTGGAAGGCACTGCGGGAAGGCGGCGCGGACCAGGTACGGCTGTTCGAGGACGCCGCGGAGATCTACGGCCCGATGAGCCTGCACGCCGAGGCGTGAACCGGCTGAGGGCGAGGGCGGCAGGCCCTCGCCCTCAGACCTGTGAAGGCTCTCAGCCGCGCACTCCGCACAGATGCAGCAGTGCCGCGACGCTCCGATACGGATCCGTCTTCCCGGCCCGCTGCTCGACCGCCAGCAACGCGTCCACGTCCGCCGGGATCTCCGCGTCGTCGGCCGCCGTGTCGGTGAACACCCGCACCCCGTACCAGGCGTGCAGCGGCGCCCCGATCCCCGCGAGCGTCGACGTCAGCTCCGCGAGCCGGTCCGCCCGGACATCGAGACCCAGCCGGTTCCGGTACTGGTTCGTGTCGAAGGAGGCCGACGCTCCGGCCCAGTCCCCACCCAGCCCCGGGCGCATGGCCAGCGCGTCGGCGTTGCGTACCAGCAGCGACAGCAGTCCGCCCGGGGCGAGCATCCGGGCCAACCCGGCCAGCATCGGATCGGGCTCCTTGATGTACATCAGCACACCGTGGCAGAGCACGACGTCGAAGCTGCCCGGCAGAAAGTGCACACCGGTGTCGCGCCCGTCGCTCTGGACGAGGCGCACCCGCTCGCGGATCCCCTCCGGCTCGCGGGCCAGCTCCTCGCGGGCCACCGCGATCATCTTCGGGTCCTGCTCCACGCCGGTCACCTGATGCCCGGCCCGGGCCAGCCGCAGCGCCTGCGTGCCCTGGCCCATCCCGACGTCGAGCACTCGCAACCGCTGCCCGACCGGGAACCGCCCGGCTATCTGCTCGTCGAGCTGCCGGGCCACCAGCTCCTGTCGTACGACATCACGCAGCCCGCCCAGCCTGTTCAGCCACGCGTCGGCCGCACCCCCGGTGAACGCAGCAGTGCTCAGGGCCGCTCTCCGCGCTTGACCTGCGGCTTCGGCAGCCGGAGCCGGCGCATCTGCAGGGAACGCATCAGGGCGTAGGCGACGGCGCCACGCCTGTTCTCCGCGGGGAAGCGCTCGGCGATCTGCTTCTTCATACGGAAGGCCGTGACGAACGAGTCCAGCACGATCAGCACGATCACGATCAGCCACAGCAGCAGCGCGATGTTCTGCAGCGCCGCCACCCGCACCATGCTCAGCACGAGGATGACCACGGCCATCGGCAGGAAGAACTCCGCGATGTTGAAGCGGGAGTCGATGAAGTCACGCGCGAACTTGCGGACCGGGCCCTTGTCCCGGGCCGGGAGATACCGCTCGTCGCCCCCGGCCAGCGCCTGGCGCTGCTTCTCCAGGGCGGCCCGGCGATCCTCGCGCTGCCGTTTGGCGGCGTCCTTGCGCGACGTCGACGTATTGGCGACGCTGCGACGCTGCGACTGGGCCTCACTGCGCTTGGGCGTGGGGCGGCCCTTCGGGGCCTCGGGGTGACGGGTCTGAGTGGAGTCGGTCACCAGCGCCTTGTCGGCGGCCTGGGCCTTCTCTTCCTTGGCACGGCTACGGAACACAAAACCCAAGGGTACGGGGTGCCAGGGGTTGGACCCCAGCCCCATGGGGAACGATCCGGCAACACCAGTCGTCGTAGGGGGACAGAGGGGACGTTGCGAACCACCCCGGGAGTCACCTACTCCTTACGCCGGAGCGGGAGCGTCAGCAGTCGTCCTTGGGGATGAGCGCATCCGTCCCCGAACAGTGCGTCAATGGATGCAGGGCCCGTACTGTGGGTTCTGTCGCAGAGCTGGAGCTGGACGTCAGAAGGGGGCGCGCGAAGCCCATGAGCGGTGTCATGAAGCGTATGGGGATGATCTTCCGCGCGAAGGCGAACAAGGCCCTTGACCGGGCCGAGGACCCGCGCGAGACCCTCGATTACTCGTACCAGAAGCAGCTGGAGCTGCTCCAGAAGGTGCGCCGCGGAGTGGCCGACGTGGCCACCTCCCGCAAGCGTCTGGAACTGCAGCTCAACCAGCTCCAGTCCCAGTCCTCCAAGCTGGAGGACCAGGGCCGCAAGGCGCTCGCGCTGGGCCGCGAGGACCTGGCCCGCGAGGCACTGTCGCGCCGTGCCGCCCTCCAGCAGCAGGTGACCGACCTGGAGACCCAGCACGCGACGCTGCAGGGCGAGGAGGAGAAGCTCACCCTCGCGGCCCAGCGGCTGCAGGCGAAGGTCGACGCCTTCCGCACGAAGAAGGAGACGATCAAGGCCACCTACACGGCGGCCCAGGCCCAGACCCGTATCGGCGAGGCGTTCTCCGGTATCTCGGAGGAGATGGGCGACGTCGGCCTGGCGATCCAGCGGGCCGAGGACAAGACGGCCCAGCTCCAGGCGCGCGCCGGGGCGATCGACGAACTCCTTGCCTCCGGCGCCCTGGACGACCAGTCCGGCATGCACAAGGACGACATCCAGGCCGAGCTGGACCGGCTCTCCGGTGGTACGGATGTAGAGCTGGAGCTGCAGCGCATGAAGGCGGAGCTGGCGGGCGGTACGTCCTCGCAGCAGGCGATCGAGGGCGGCAACGGCCAGTCGCAGTCCCAGCAGCAGCCGCAGGACACCCCGCGCTTCGACAAGCAGTAGCCGACGGCCGGGGCTCACGCCGAGGAGGCCGAGATGGGCGACATGATCGTCCGGATCATGGGTGAGGGGCAGGTGAAGCTGTCCGACAGCCACCTGCCCGAGCTGAACAAGCTGGACGACGAACTCCTGGCGGAAATGGAGAACGGCGACGGCCCCGGCTTCCGCCGCACCCTCGAAGCCCTCCTCTCCAAGGTCCGCGAACTGGGCACCCCCCTGCCCGACGACTCCCTGGAACCCTCCGAACTGATCCTCCCGTCGCCGGACGCGACGCTGGAGGAGGTCCGGGAGCTGCTCAGCGACGACGGGTTGATCCCGGGCTGAAGCCGGGCCCGTTCCCAGGCTGAGGCCGGGCCGATTCCGGGCTGAAGCCGGGCCGTTCCACGGCTGAGGTCGGCCCCCGTTCCAAGCCCCGCGGGGACGCCGTACCGTAATCAAGCGTGAGCACCCTCGACCGCGCCCGGCGGCATCTGAAAGCGCATCCCATGGCGCTGGACGCGGCGCTGGCCGTCGGCGTACTGGCCTGCATGGTGGCCGGCTCGTTCGTGGACCCGCACGAGAAGGACGGCGTCACCTGGGCGCTGCGCACCCCGGACGCGCTGAGCCTCCTGCTCATCGCCCTCGGCTCCGCGGCCCTGGTCTTCCGCCGCCGCGCCCCCATGACGGTCCTCGCCCTCACCGGCACCGCCTCCGTCGTGGAGTCCGTCACCGGCGACCCCCGCGCGCCCGTCGCCATGTCCGCGGTCATCGCCCTCTACACCGTCGCCTCGACCACCGACCGCCCCACGACCTGGCGCGTCGGCCTGCTCACCATGACCGTGCTGACCGGCTCCGCCATGCTCGCCGGGCCTCTGCCCTGGTACGCCCAGGAGAACCTCGCCATCTTCGCCTGGACCGGCATCGGCGCCACCGCGGGCGACGCGGTCCGCAGCCGCCGCGCCATGGTCGCCGCCATCCGCGAGCGTGCCGAACGGGCCGAGCGCACCCGCGAGGAGGAGGCCCGCCGTCGCGTCGCAGAGGAGCGCCTCCGTATCGCCCGCGACCTGCACGACGTCGTCGCCCACCACATCGCCCTGGTCAATGTGCAGGCCGGCGTGGCCGCGCACGTGATGGACAAGCGGCCCGACCAGGCCAAGGAGGCCCTCGCCCACGTACGCGAGGCGAGCCGCTCCGCGCTCAACGAACTGCGTGCCACCGTCGGCCTGCTCCGCCAGTCCGGCGACCCCGAGGCCCCCACCGAACCCGCCCCCGGCCTCGACCGCCTCGACGAACTCGCCGGCACCTTCCGCAGCGCGGGTCTCCAGGTCGAGGTCGCCCGCGCCGACCAGGGCGCCACCCTCCCCGCCGCCGTGGACCTGGCCGCCTACCGGGTGATCCAGGAGGCCCTGACCAATGTGCAGAAGCACGCGGGCCCGGAGGCGAAAGCCGAGGTCAGCGTCGTCCGCGTGGGACCGAACGTCGAGATCACCGTCCTGGACGACGGCGCCGGGGAGGACGACACCTCCGAGGGCGGCGGCCACGGCCTGCTCGGCATGCGCGAGCGCGTCACGGCCCTGCGCGGCACCCTCACCACCGGCCCCCGCTACGGAGGCGGCTTCCGCGTCCATGCGATCCTGCCGGTCAAGAGCCGTACCCGCGCCGCGGAAGACGCCGGATGACCGCCATTTGACGTCCCGCGGAACTCAAGCGCACCCCGCGGAAGTTGTCGTATGGCGAAGCCACCCGCCCGCTGCCCCGCAGAGGACCGACCTGCCATGACCATCCGCGTCCTGCTCGCCGACGACCAGGCCCTCCTCCGCAGCGCCTTCCGGGTGCTGGTCGACTCCGAGCCCGACATGGAGGTCGTGGCCGAGGCGTCCGACGGCGCGGAGGCGGTGCTGCTGGCCAAGGAGGAGCGGGCGGACGTCGTGCTGATGGACATCCGGATGCCCGGCACCGACGGCCTCGCCGCCACCCGCATGATCAGCGCCGACCCGACTCTCGCGCATGTCCGCGTCGTCATCCTCACCACCTTCGAGGTCGACGACTACGTCGTGCAGTCGCTGCGCGCCGGCGCCTCCGGCTTCCTCGGCAAGGGCTCCGAACCCGACGAACTCCTCGCCGCCATCCGGGTCGCGGCCGGTGGCGAGGCACTGCTCTCCCCGGCCGCCACCAAGGGCCTGATCGCCCGCTTCCTGGCCCAGGGCGACGGCGACGACCGCGACCCGGCCCGCGCCGAGCGGCTCGACGCCCTCACCGTCCGGGAGCGCGAGGTGCTGGTGCAGGTCGCCGGCGGGCACTCCAACGACGAGATCGCCGAGCGCCTGGAGGTGAGCCCGCTGACCGTGAAGACGCATGTCAACCGGGCCATGTCCAAGCTCGGCGCGCGCGACCGGGCCCAGCTCGTGGTGATCGCGTACGAGTCCGGGCTGGTACGTCCAAGGGTGGAGTGAACTGCGCCTCGCGTACTGCGCCCGGAGTATGCGCCGTATAAGGAAATGGACCTGGGGTCTAGGAAACCGGGCTCCCCGATGGCTCAGGGTGTAAGGGCGGGCGCTCATCTGTGAAGCACAGGCGTCTGCTGCCACTTCTGCCGCTCACAGAAGAGAGACCCTGAACCCATGTCCTGGCTGTCCAGATTCAGCCTCGCCCAGCGTGCCCTGATAGGCCTGATGTCGATCATCGCGATCGCCTTCGGCGCGATCGCGATACCCCAGATCAAGCAGCAGTTGCTGCCCTCCATCGAACTTCCCATGGTGTCCGTGCTCGCCCCGTACCAGGGCGCGTCGCCGGACGTCGTCGAGAAGCAGGTCGTCGAGCCGATCGAGGACAGCCTCGAAGCCGTCGACGGCGTCACCGGAGTCACCTCCACGGCCAGCGAGGGCAACGCCGTCATCATGGCGTCCTTCGACTACGGCCCCGACACCAAGCAGCTCGTCGCCGATGTTCAGCAGGCCGTGAACCGGGCCCGCGTGCAGCTGCCGGACGATGTGGACCCGCAGGTCATCGCCGGTTCCACGGACGACATCCCGACGGTCGTGCTGGCCGTCACCTCCGGCGCGGACCAGCAGGCCCTGGCCGACCGGATCGACCGGACCGTCGTGCCGGACCTGAAGGAGATCGACGGCGTCGGCCAGGTCACCGTCGACGGCGTACGCGACCTCCAGGTCACCGTCACGCCGGACGACGCCAAGCTGGCGAAGGCCGGTCTGACCTCGGCGGCCCTCTCGCAGGCCCTGCAGGCGGGCGGCGCCACCGTCCCGGCGGGCTCCTTCGACGAGGGCGGCAACAACCGCACCGTCCAGGTGGGCGGCGGCTTCACCTCGCTGCAGCAGATCAAGGACCTGATGGTCACCGGCGAGGCCGCCTCCGGCACGAAGCCGGTCCGCCTCGGTGACGTCGCCTCCGTCAAGCAGGAGCAGGCCCCGGCCGACTCCATCACCCGCACCGACGGCAAGCCGTCCCTCGCGGTCGCGGTCACCATGGACCGCGACGGCAGCGCGGTCGCCATCTCGGACGCGGTGCAGGACAAGCTGTCGGAGATGCGCAAGGACCTCGGCTCGGACGCCACGATCACCGTGGTCAGCGACCAGGGCCCGGCGGTGAAGAAGTCCATCGACGGACTGACGACGGAGGGCGCGCTCGGTCTGCTCTTCGCGGTCCTGGTCATCCTGGTCTTCCTCGCGTCGATCCGCTCGACGCTGGTGACGGCGGTCAGCATCCCGCTCTCCGTCGTCCTGGCCCTGATCGTCCTGTGGACCAGGGACCTCTCCCTGAACATGCTGACGCTCGGCGCGCTCACCATTGCCATCGGCCGTGTCGTCGACGACTCGATCGTGGTCCTGGAGAACATCAAGCGTCACCTCGGCTACGGCGAGGAGCGCGAGGACGCCATCCTCAAGGCGGTCCGCGAGGTCGCCGGCGCGGTGACCTCCTCGACCCTCACCACGGTGGCCGTGTTCCTGCCGATCGGCCTGGTCGGCGGCATGGTGGGCGAGCTGTTCGGCTCGTTCAGCCTGACGGTGACGGCGGCCCTGCTGGCGTCGCTGATCGTGTCCCTGACGGTGGTCCCGGTCCTGTCGTACTGGTTCCTGCGCGCGCCGAAGGGCACGCCGGCGGACGCCGAGGAAGCGCGCCGGATGGCGGAGGAGAAGGAGGCGAGGAGCCGGCTCCAGCGCCTCTACGTCCCCGTCCTGCGGTTCGCGACCCGTCGCCGGCTGACCAGTGTGCTGCTGGCGATCGTCATCCTCATCGGTACGTTCGGCATGGCGCCGCTGCTGAAGACGAACTTCTTCGACCAGGGCGAGCAGGAAGTCCTCACCGTCAAGCAGGAGTTGAAGCCGGGCACCAGCCTGGCCGCGACCGACGAGCAGGCGAAGAAGGTCGAGCGGCTGCTCGCCGGCACCGAGGGCGTCAAGGACTACCAGGTCACGGTCGGCTCGTCCGGCTTCATGGCGGCATTCGGCGGCGGCACCGACACCAACCAGGCGTCGTACCAGGTGATGCTGGAGGACTCGGCGTCGTACGACGACGTACAGGACCGCATCGAGACCGGCCTGAAGAAGCTGGGCGGCATCGGTACGACCACCATCGCAGCCGGCGACGGCTTCGGCGCCCAGGACCTGAGCGTCGTCGTGAAGGCGGCCGACGCGGAGGTGCTGCGCAAGGCGTCGGAGCAGGTGCGGGACGCGGTGGCGGGCCTGGACGACGTCACCGACGTCACCAGCGACCTGTCGCAGAGCGTGCCGCGCATCTCGGTGAAGGCCAACGACAAGGCGGCCGCGGCGGGCTTCAACGACCAGACCCTCGGCATGGCGGTGGGCCAGGCGGTCCGCGGCAACACGGCGGCCCAGGCGATCCTCGACGACACCGAGCGGGACATCGTCATCAGGGCGGCCGAGCCGGCGAAGACCCTGAAGCAGCTTCAGGACCTGCGCCTCGGCCCGGTGAAGCTGGGTGACATCGCGGACGTGAAGCTGGTGGACGGCCCGGTCTCGATGACCCGGATCGACGGCCAGCGCGCGGCCACGATCACCGCGAAGCCGACCGGCGACAACACGGGCGCGGTGAGCGCGGACCTCCAGTCCAAGATCAACGGCCTGACGCTCCCGGCGGGTGCGACGGCGTCGATCGGCGGTGTCTCGCAGGACCAGGACGACGCGTTCGCCAACCTGGGCCTGGCGATGCTGGCGGCGATCGCGATCGTCTTCATGCTGCTGGTGGCGACGTTCCGTTCGCTCGTCCAGCCGCTGATCCTGCTGGTCTCGATCCCGTTCGCGGCGACGGGCGCGATCGGTCTCCTGGTGGCGACCGGCACCCCGATGGGCGTCCCCGCGATGATCGGCATGCTGATGCTGATCGGCATCGTGGTGACGAACGCGATCGTGCTGATCGACCTGATCAACCAGTACCGCAAGCAGGGCTACGGCGTCGTCGAGGCCGTGATCGAGGGCGGCCGCCACCGTCTGCGGCCCATCCTCATGACGGCCCTGGCGACGATCTTCGCCCTGCTGCCGATGGCCCTGGGCGTCACCGGCGAGGGCGGCTTCATCGCCCAGCCGCTGGCCGTGGTCGTGATCGGCGGTCTGATCACCTCCACCCTGCTGACCCTCCTCCTCGTCCCGACGCTGTACGCGATGCTGGAACTCCGCAAGGAGCGCCGGGCGAAGAAGCGGGCGGCGAAGCGGGCCAAGAAGGCGGGAACGCCTGCCGAGCCGGACTCGACCTCAACCTCGGACGAGCCGGAGCCGGCAGGGGTCTGACGGCCTCTCGCCGACCGGTACGGCGACGGTCGTGATCCACACGGCGGCCGGGTCCCCGATCCACCAAGATCGGGGACCCGGCCTTCGGCGTTTTCGGGTTACGTATTCTTTGCCTCGAACTGCTCTGCGGTGGAAGGGGATTCGGGCGTGCCATTGCACAGGGACGACCCGAGGTCGGTCGGCGGGTACAGGCTGGTCGACCGGCTCGGGGCCGGAGGCATGGGGGTCGTCTACCGGGGCAGGGCACGCTCGGGCCGTGAGGTCGCCGTCAAGGTGGTGCACGCCCAGTACGCCGAGGACCCCGTCTTCCGTACCCGGTTCCGGCAGGAGATCGAGGCCGTCCGCAAGGTGAGCGGCGCCTTCACCGCGCCCGTCGTGGACGCCGACCCCGAGGCGGCCCGGCCCTGGATGGCGACCCAGTACGTGCCCGGCCGCTCGCTCGCCGAGCGGCTGCGTGAGCGGGGCCCGCTGCGGGAGGCCGAGTTGCGGCAGCTGGCGCTGGGGCTGGTGGAGGCGCTGCGGGACATCCACCGGGCCGGGGTGGTGCACCGGGACCTGAAACCGGCCAACGTCCTGATGGCCGAGGACGGTCCCCGCGTCATCGACTTCGGCATCTCCCGCGCGGCGGAGAACCACCAGACCCTCACCGAGACCGGCCAGATGATCGGCACCCCGCCCTTCATGTCCCCGGAACAGTTCACCGACGCCCGCACGGTCGGCCCCGCCTCCGACGTCTTCTCGCTCGGGGCGCTGCTGGTGTACGCCGTCACCGGGCGCGGCCCCTTCGACGCGGACAGCCCCTATCTGACGGCGTACCGGGTGGTCCACGACGAGCCTGTGCTGGACGGGCTGGCCCAGCCGCTGCGCTCGGTGCTGGAGCGCTGCCTCGCCAAGGAGGTGGCGGACCGGCCCGAACTCGGCGAACTGGCAAGGGAGTT
Organism: Streptomyces sp. NPDC059010; assembly: GCF_042740355.1. NCBI lineage: Bacteria > Bacillati > Actinomycetota > Actinomycetes > Kitasatosporales > Streptomycetaceae > Streptomyces > Streptomyces sp. NPDC059010. The sequence goes on along the minus strand of NZ_JBHYJA010000016.1, from coordinate 198,498 downwards.
CGGGGCCGTCCTGCCCGAACCGGCGGACGACGACCCGCAGACGGTGAGCCTGCGCCTGGACAGCCTGGCCGACCGGGAGACCAGCCCAGGGAACGGCGCCGACGGGACGGCGGCCACCGGTTCCGGGAGTCTCGGCCGGCGGACGTACGCCACCCTCTCCGGCCGCAGCGGCCGTTGGCGTCCGCTGTGGGCCGCCACCGGCACGGTCGGCGCCCTCGCCCTGGGGCTGACGGGCTATCTGACGCTCGGGCCGGGCCTGGCGGAAAGCGGCGACCGGCCGGCGTCCTCACCGTCCCCCGCACCCTCCTCCTCCCGGTGGTCGGCGCTGCCCGACGGCTGGCGGGTTTGGCAGACGACGGTGGACGAGACGGCGCCCCTCGGTGCCCGGAAGGCGGTCGCGCCCTCGTTCGAGGGTGACTCCTCCTGTCTGATGCACGACCTCGCCGCCTACTGCGCGGGCCAGGGAGTCCTCCCGGTACGTCTGAACGGCCTGACCGGCGAAACCGTGTGGCGTGCCGACCTCGCACCGGCACACACCGATGGCCCGAACTACTGGGCCAAGCCCCTCGGCATCCGCGAGGGCGCGATGCTGGTCCGGCAGAACATCACCAGCGCGGACGGACAGACCGAGACAACCCAGGTGATCGCCCTGGACAACAGGACGGGCGCCCGGCTGTGGTCCCGCAAGGTGAACGACCAGAACGTCGACCTGGTCCTGTCCGGGGAGCTGGTCCTGACGGCCGAGGCCGACGGCCGGACGGTGACGGCCCGCTCGCCGCGCACCGGTGCCGCGCGCTGGACCATGAAGGTGCCCGCCGGCTACTACTGCACGTTCACCACGACCGGCACGGACCTGAAGGACCTGTACGCCCACTGCACGCTGGACGAGTCCGAGAAGTCGCTGGTCCTGGCGGTGGACCGGGCCGACGGCTCGGTGCGGCGCATCGAGGTGCCGTACGCGAGCGGCATCCTCGGCAGCCTCGACGGCCGGCTGGCCGTGCTGGTGTGGACCGACGACCGGGTGGCGGGGAGTTCGGCGTACGACCGGATCCTGCTGATCGACCAGGACACGACGGCCCGCAGCACGACGAAGCTGGCGAAGGCCTACGACGGGGAGCCGACGCTGGCGGACGGCACCCTGTGGGTCGTGTCGGCCAACGGCCGGGTGACCGCCGTGTCGGCCCGCACCGGCAAGCAGCTCTGGCAGACCCCCACCAGCCTGGAGAGTCCGGGCAGGGCCACGTACGACACGCGGACGCACACCCTGTACCTGGCCAGCAGCAGCGGCCGGGTGGCGGCCCTCGACACACGCGGGGGGAAACTGCTGTGGGAGACACTGCCGCGGGTCTCGCGGGTGTTCTCCGGCGGCACGGTCGGGCCCGAGGTACAGCTCAACGAGGGCGCGCTGGTCGTCACCGCTCCCGACGGCACCGTCTTCGGCCTCGACCCCGCGCACCCCGAGCGGAAGCCCGCTTCGGGGTGACGACGGGGCAGGGCGACGGGGTACCGCGCTACGGCAGCGCCAGCATCCGCTCCAGCGCCAGCTTCGCGAACGCCTCGGTCTCCTTGTCGACCTCGATGCGGTTGACCAGATTGCCCTCGGCCAGCGACTCCAGCGCCCAGACCAGGTGCGGCAGGTCGATGCGGTTCATGGTCGAGCAGAAGCAGACCGTCTTGTCGAGGAAGACGATCTCCTTGCCCTCGGGCGCGAAACGGTTCGCCAGGCGCCGTACGAGATTGAGCTCGGTCCCGATGGCCCACTTGGAGCCGGCCGGGGCGGCCTCCAGGGCCTTGATGATGTACTCGGTCGAACCGACGTAGTCCGCCGCGGCGACGACCTCGTGCCTGCACTCGGGGTGGACCAGGACGTTCACGCCCGGGATGCGCTCGCGCACGTCGTTCACCGACTCCAGGCTGAACCGGCCGTGCACCGAGCAGTGGCCCCGCCACAGGATCATCTTCGCGGCGCGCAGCTCATCGGCGGTCAGTCCGCCGTTCGGCTTGTGCGGGTTGTAGACGACGCAGTCCTCCAGGGACATGCCCATGTCCCGGACGGCGGTGTTGCGGCCGAGGTGCTGGTCGGGCAGGAACAGGACCTTCTCGCCCTGCTCGAAGGCCCACTCCAGCGCCCGCTCGGCGTTGGACGAGGTGCAGATCGTGCCGCCGTGCTTGCCCGTGAACGCCTTGATGTCCGCGGACGAGTTCATGTACGACACCGGCACGACCTGCTCGGCTATGCCGGCCTCGGTCAGCACGTCCCAGCACTCGGCGACCTGCTCGGCCGTCGCCATGTCGGCCATCGAGCAGCCGGCGGCGAGGTCGGGGAGGACCACCTTCTGGTCGTCGGACGTCAGGATGTCCGCCGACTCCGCCATGAAGTGCACACCGCAGAACACGATGTACTCGGCCTCCGGGCGCGCGGCGGCGTCCCGGGCCAGCTTGAACGAGTCACCGGTCACATCCGCGAACTGGATGACCTCGTCGCGCTGGTAGTGGTGGCCGAGCACGAAGACCTTGTTCCCGAGCTTCTCCTTCGCTGCCCGGGCGCGCTCGACCAGGTCCGGGTCGGACGGCGAGGGCAGGTCGCCGGGACACTCGACGCCGCGCTCGCTCCTCGGGTCGGCCTCGCGGCCGAGGAGCAGCAGGGCGAGGGGCGTCGGCTGTACGTCGAGCTCCTGGGTCTGGGCGGTGGTCACGACACGCACCCTTTCTGTTCTGCGGCTCGCCGGGGCCGGAAAAGTCCGGACCCGGCGGGTCAAGCGGGACACCTTCACCGACTTCTCGTCGGATTGACGCTATCTATCATAACCGGTTCACGTCAGTTTGACGATGGCCATCATGTCGATGTGACGTGAATCCCGGTGACGGCCCCGCGTATTCCCCAAAGAGGCGTTTTCCGCTTCGCGCACCGTGTGCGAGCATGAAGAAGGACCGAAAGACAAGCATCCGGCCCGGAATGAATCCGCCGCCCCGCCGGTTGCAATGGTCGGCAAGCAGTCTCCGTACAACCCGGGAGAGATGTAGATGTCCGTATCGGACGAGACCAGCACCGCAACCGACGGCATCATCCTCAGTGACGCCGCCGCGGCCAAGGTCAAGGCCCTGCTCGACCAGGAAGGCCGCGAAGACCTCGCGCTGCGTGTCGCCGTTCAGCCCGGTGGCTGCTCCGGCCTGCGCTACCAGCTCTTCTTCGACGAGCGCTCGCTCGACGGCGACGTCGTCAAGGACTTCGACGGAGTCAAGGTCGTCACCGACCGCATGAGCGCCCCGTACCTGGGCGGCGCCTCCATCGACTTCGTGGACACCATCGAGAAGCAGGGCTTCACGATCGACAACCCGAACGCGACGGGCTCCTGCGCCTGCGGCGACTCCTTCAGCTAGGTCCCGCCGGCAACAGCCGAGGCGAAACGCGCAAAGGCGGGGGGCCCCCCCCCCCCGGCCGCCCCCCCGGGGGCTAGGGCGGGGGGGTGCGGCGGCGACAGCCCCAGCGATGGAGCGGGGGATTAAGAAAAAAACACACACGCACACACACACACTGT
>NZ_JBHYJA010000016.1:143687-194949 GCF_042740355.1 Streptomyces sp. NPDC059010 | reverse complement strand
ACCGCGATCAGCGGCCCCAGGTCGTCGCGCCGGAACGCCGGTACGGCCGAGTCGAGGGGGGGCGCCCCCCCCCGCGGGGCCCCCCGCCTTTCGCTGTCCGCGGGCCTTCGGAGCCTGACCGGCTCCTACTGGGCCCCGGACGTCTCGGGTGCGTCCGGGATCCGCGCCCCGGGCTTCTCCAGCGGGATCTTCTGGCCGTCCGTGCCCACGACCTTCCGGTCGCCGAGCGGCTCGTCGAGCTGCACGGTCTTGTGGAACACCTTGGCGATCAGGATGCAGACCTTCTCCGGCTGCGAGGTCTCGGTCACCCGCACCGTCACCTGGTCACCGCTCTCGTCCGCCGTCACCTTGTAGTCGGCGCACACGCCGCCCGTGAAGGCGACGGTCAGCTCCGAACCGTCGGCCGTGTAGCCGTCCACCGTCACATTGCGGGTGACCGGCGCCGACGTCGGCTCGTCCTTGGGCCCGGTCGGCCGCGGGCTCGGCTGCCCGGTCGGCTCCCCGGACGGCGTGGCCGAAACCAGGTACTTCGGGTCGACCGCCGGATACGTGACCGTGAAGCCGTCCTGCGCGCCCGGCGCCTTCACCTGGAACAGCCAGGACGGCACCAGCGCCTGCCGCGCGTCCACATAGTGCGAGGCCAGCCCGAACACCGCCTTCTCGACGGTCACGGTGTCCTTCGACGGCGCCGCTCCGGTGGAACCCTCCTGACCGCAGGGCGCCTCAAGACGGTCCTTCAGCGGTACGGGACTGGCGCAGCCGCCGATGCCCATGCGGTGGTCGGTCGCGGGCGCCGCGTTCATCAGCTTCAGCGTCTTCTCGGCGTCCAGCACGGGGTACGTGTCCCCCTTCACCGGCGCCTTCAACTGGCCGCTCCCGCCGACCACTTCACCCTGGGCGCTCACGGTCACCCCGGTCGTCCAGCCGTAGGTGGGCAGCCCGCCGACCACGGGATCGGCGTTCACCACCCGCTGGCCGCCCATGACCTGGCTCGCGTCGAGCTTCGCGTCGTCCTGACCCACCGCCTTCAGGATCGGGGCGGCGGCCTTCTTCGCGGCCTCCTCGCCGACCGGGTCACCGGCCCGCTCGGCGGAGTTCTTCTGGCACACCGTGGTGCTCTGGCAGTTGTCGGTGCCCGGCGTGTACCGGTAGTACGTCCAGGTCCCCGGCGCCTGCTTGTTCACCTGCAGACTGGGCCCCGCCCCGTCCTGCGCCCCGACCCGCCAGGTCTGCCCCTGCGCCACCGGCGCCCCGTCCACTCCGAGCGCCTTCGCCAGCCGGGCCACCTCCTCCGCACCGACCTGGCCCGCCGCCCGGTACACCGGCGCCGAGCCGGGCCCGTCCGCGAGCTCCCCGTCGGCCTTGTAGGTGACGCCGTACGGGTTCGGCTCGCCTGGCGCGATCCCGCCGGTACCGCCTCCGGCGTCGCTCCCGGTGAACCCGTCGAGGTGAAGCGGCGGCGGAGTCTCACCGCCGGACGCCGCCGAGGTCGTACCACCGTCCGACCCACCGGACGCGTTCGCGGCGAGGTAGGCCCCGCCGCCCCCGACGAGCAGTACGGCGGCGGCGACGGAGGCGATGATCACGGGGGAGCGGTGACGGGGCGAGCCGTCGGCCCGGTCCCCTTCGTCACCGGACTCCTCAAGCGCCGGAGCGGAGGCGGGGACGGAGGCGGCGGGAGCCGGGGCCTCGGCGCCACCAGCCGGTTCGCCACCGACGACGCCGGACCCGCTCTCCTCACCGGCACCGGAAGCCCCGGTCTCGGCGGAAGCCTCGGTGCCGGCGGAAGCCCCAGCCTCGGCGGAAGCCTCGGTGTCACCGGATGCCTCGGCATCGCCGGAAGCGCCCGTGTCGCCGGAGGCCCCGGTCTCGGCGGCGCCCTTCTCCTCCGGAGCGCCCTGCTCCTCCTGAACGCCCTGCTCCTCGGCGGAGCCCTCGGCGCCCGGGTCGTCGTTCTCGGGTCGCTCGGTGTTCACCGCATCGCTCCTTCGGCTGCGCACATGTCCCATGACCCTGACCCGACCCTGTCAAAAAGGACGGTCCACGGGGTCGTATCCCGCATCCCCTCTACGGGGGACAGCGATGGGACGCAGCGGGGGAGCGCACGGTTCCCTGAACGGCGCGGATTCGGCCGCCGTATCAGTCGCCGTAGTCCGACATCGCGTCCAGCAGTCGCGCCGACCTCGACGGCACGGTCACCCCGTGGATGCGTGACGGGGAGACCGGAAGGGAAAGGACGCGGTCAGGGACGGTCCAGTGGGGAGCCATCCGCGCGCAGTCACCGAGCAACGACGCCAGGTCGACCATGTCGACCTCCGGCTCGGCCGGAGCGGGGGCGTGGACCTCGATTTTCGTCATGGTGGCACCGTATGCACGCCAGAGCCCGCGAAGAAAGATCTACTATCAGGTATTTTTGCTACTTCAGACTCCCGGTCACGCACGGTAGCGTGGAATGTCAACTCCCCCTCCCGCAGGAGACTCCACGCCGTGCGCATCGCAGTCACCGGCTCCATCGCCACCGACCACCTCATGACCTTCCCCGGCCGCTTCGCCGACCAGTTCGTCGCGGACCAGCTGCACACGGTCTCGCTCTCGTTCCTGGTCGACAACCTGGACGTACGCCGAGGCGGCGTAGGCGCGAACATCGCCTTCGGCATGGGCCAGCTGGGCACGAACCCGATCCTGGTCGGCGCCGCGGGCTCCGACTTCGACGACTACCGGGCCTGGCTCGACCGGCACGGCGTCGACACCGGCTCGGTCCGTATCTCCGAGACCCTGCACACCGCCCGCTTCGTCTGCACCACCGACGCCGACCACAACCAGATCGGCTCCTTCTACACGGGTGCGATGAGCGAGGCCCGGCTGATCGAGCTGAAGACCGTCGCGGACCGCGTCGGCGGCCTCGACCTGGTCCTCATCGGCGCCGACGACCCGGAGGGCATGCTCCGGCACACCGAGGAGTGCCGCTCGCGCCGGATCCCCTTCGCCGCCGACTTCTCCCAGCAGATCGCCCGTATGAACGGTGACGAGATCCGGATACTGCTGGAGGGTGCGACGTACCTCTTCTCCAACGAGTACGAGAAGGGCCTCATCGAGTCCAAGACCGGCTGGTCCGACGAGGAGATCCTGTCCAAGGTCGGCCACCGCGTCACGACCCTCGGCTCGCGCGGCGTACGTATCGAGCAGGCCGGCCAGGACCCGATCGAGGTCGGCTGTGCCGAGGAGGAGCGCAAGGCCGACCCCACGGGTGTCGGCGACGCCTTCCGCGCGGGGTTCCTGTCGGGACTTGCGTGGGGTGTGTCCCTGGAGCGGGCCGCGCAGGTCGGCTGCATGCTGGCGACGCTCGTCATCGAGACGGTGGGTACGCAGGAGTATCAGCTGCGTCGGGCGCACTTCATGGAGCGGTTCATGAAGGCGTACGGGGACGCTGCCGCCGAGGAGGTTCGCAAGCACCTCGGCTGAGGCCGGGTGCGACTACTCGTCTGCCTCGGCGGGTTCGTTGTCGGCTGCCGGTGCGCGGGGGCTGTTCGCGCAGTTCCCCGCGCCCCTAAAGGCCTGAGGGAGTTCAGCTCACCCGGCGGACCAAGTACGCCGTCCCATTCTCCGCCGTCTCCTCGCCCACGTACTCCTGGCCCCGCATCTCGCACCACGCCGGGATGTCCAGGCGGGCCGCCTCGTCGTCCGACAGGACCCGGACCAGCCCGCCCACCGGCACGTCTCCGATGACCTTCGCCAGCTCGATGACGGGGATCGGGCAGCGCTTGCCGAGGGAGTCCACGACCAGGACGTCCTCGTCCTGTACGACCTTCTCCGGCATCGGCGCTCCCAGCTTCTCCCGCACTCCGGCAACCGCCCCCGGCAGCACCTCCAGGAACCGTTCGACGTCCTCCGCGGCGGTCCCGAGCGGCAGGGACACCCGGACGTTCCCCTCGCTCAGCACACCCATCGCCTTCAGCACATGGCTGGGCGTCAGCGTGCTGCTCGTGCACGACGAACCGGACGAGACCGAGAACCCGGCCCGGTCCAGCTCGTGCAGCAAAGTCTCCCCGTCGACATAGAGACAGGAGAAGGTGACGATGCCGGGCAGCCGCCGCACCGGATCGCCGACCACCTCCACATCCGCCACCAGCCGCGGCACCCGCGCCCGGATCCGCTCCGTCAGCTCCCGCAGCCGTACCGCCTCTTGGGCGGCCTCCGCCCGAACGGCCCGCAGTGAGGCCGCAGCGGCGACGATCGCCGGGATGTTCTCGAACCCGGCCGCCCGCCCGGACTCCCGCTCGTCCGCGGGCCCTTGTGCGGCGAACCGCACCCCTTTCCGTACGACAAGCAGCCCGACCCCCGACGGACCGCCCCATTTGTGGGCACTCCCGGTCAACACCGACCAGTCGCCCTCGACCCGCCCCCACCCCAGCGACTGCGCCGCATCCACCAGCAACGGCACCCCCGCCGCCCGGCACACGGCAGCCACCTCGCCCACCGGCTGCTCGGTCCCCACCTCGTGGTTGGCCGACTGAAGACAGGCCAGCGCGGTGTCCGGACGGAGGGCATCCGCGTACGCCCCCACGGCCACCGCCCCGCCCCGGTCCACCGCCACCTGAGTGACCGAACCCCCGTCGGCCTCGTGCGCGTCAGCCGCATGGAGCACAGAGGAGTGTTCGACGGCGGACACGATCAGGTGGCGTCCGATCCGGCGACGGCCCGCCAACACGCCCGCGATGCCGGAGTGGACCGCCTTCGTCCCCGACGAGGTGAACACCAACTCGTCGGTACGACACCCCACAGCCTCAGCGGCAGCCTCCCGAGCCGCGTCCAACAGCATCCGAGCCCGCCGCCCCTCCCGATAGAGACGGGCAGGATCAGCCCATCCCTCATCAAGGGAAGCCTGTAGCGCCTGCCGGGCAACAGGATGAAGAGGAGCACTGGAAGCAGCGTCGAAGTAGCTCACACAGCAACGCTAAATCGTCCGGTGACTGCGACGCCCTTCAGGGGCGCGGGGCGCGACATCAGCGGCTCCGCCGCGGGGCGCAACCAGCCACAAACAGCCCGCACCCGCCAAACCAGCGAACCACCCCACCTCATAGGCACCCCTCCCCGCGAACCCTCGGAGAGCGTCGGCTAGGGTTTGGTCCGCATAAACATCCAAACCCCTGCCCGTCGCAGGGCGGCGACCGACCACCGAGAAGGCAGGCCGCAGCCATACCGCGCGGGCGAGACTCTCGGGAAGGCGCTACGTGAGTCCCAACGGCTCCGACCGCTCGCCGCGGCGCCCGATGCGGCGGAAGCTGCTGCAGGCAATGACCGCGGGCCTGGTCCTGGCGACAGCCACCGGTTGCTCGTACAACTGGGAAGACTTCCCCCGCCTTGGTATGCCCACCCCGACCACGGAAGAGGCTCCGCGGATCCTCTCCCTGTGGCAGGGATCGTGGGCGGCCGCGCTCGCCACGGGCGTGCTGGTCTGGGGCCTGATCCTGTGGAGCACGATCTTCCACCGGCGCAGCCGCACCAAGGTCGAGGTTCCTCCGCAGACCCGGTACAACATGCCGATCGAGGCGCTGTACACGGTGGTTCCGCTCATCATCGTCTCGGTGCTGTTCTACTTCACGGCCCGCGACGAGACGAAGCTCCTCAGCCTCAAGGACAAGCCCGACGTCACCGTCAACGTCGTGGGCTACCAGTGGAGCTGGGCCTTCAACTACGTCCAGCCCGTCGAAGGTTCCAGCGGCAACGCGAAGACCGACAAGAACCTGGCCGCCATTCCGGACCGGTTCAAGGAGGACTTCCCGGCGAACGCGGGCGGTGTCTACGACGCCGGCACCCCGGGCACCCGGAACCCGCAGACCGGCAACCCGGGCCCGACCCTGTGGCTGCCGAAGGGCAAGACGGTCCGCTTCGTCCTCACCTCGCGTGACGTCATCCACTCCTTCTGGGTGGTGCCGTTCCTGATGAAGCAGGACGTCATCCCGGGCCACACCAACGCCTTCGAGGTGACCCCCAACCGTGAGGGCACCTTCCTGGGCAAGTGCGCCGAGCTGTGCGGCGTCGACCACTCCCGGATGCTGTTCAACGTGAAGGTCGTCTCCCCCGAGCGCTACGAGCAGCACCTCAAGGACCTCGCCAAGAAGGGGCAGACCGGTTACGTTCCCGCCGGCATCGCGCAGACGAGCCACGAGAAGAACCGGGAGACGAACAACCTGTGAGCATCCTCAACGAACCCCAGGGTGCCGCCGCAGCTGAGGACTCGTACGAGAACGAGCTGCCGGTCAGGCGCAGGCAACCCGGCAACGTCGTGATCAAGTGGCTCACCACCACCGACCACAAGACGATCGGGACGCTGTATCTCGTCACGTCGTTCGCGTTCTTCGTGATCGGCGGCGTGATGGCGCTGCTCATGCGTGCCGAGCTGGCCCGTCCGGGTCTGCAGATCATGTCGAACGAGCAGTTCAACCAGGCGTTCACGATGCACGGCACGATCATGCTGCTGATGTTCGCGACGCCGCTGTTCGCCGGCTTCACGAACTGGATCATGCCGCTGCAGATCGGCGCGCCGGACGTGGCCTTCCCCCGGCTGAACATGTTCGCCTACTGGCTGTACCTGTTCGGCTCGCTCATCGCGGTCGGCGGTTTCCTCACGCCGAGCGGCGCGGCCGACTTCGGCTGGTTCGCCTACTCCCCGCTGTCGGACGCGGTCCGCAGCCCGGGCATCGGCGCCGACCTGTGGATCATGGGCCTGGCCTTCTCCGGCTTCGGCACCATCCTCGGCTCGGTCAACTTCATCACCACCATCATCTGCATGCGTGCGCCGGGCATGACCATGTTCCGCATGCCGATCTTCGTGTGGAACGTGCTGCTGACCGCGGTGCTGGTCCTGCTCGCCTTCCCCGTCCTCGCGGCGGCGCTGTTCGCGCTGGAGGCGGACCGCAAGTTCGGTGCGCATGTCTTCGACGCCGCCAATGGCGGAGCGTTGCTATGGCAACACCTCTTCTGGTTCTTCGGCCATCCAGAGGTGTACATCATCGCGCTACCGTTCTTCGGCATCATTTCCGAGGTCATCCCGGTCTTCTCCCGTAAGCCGATGTTCGGCTACATGGGTCTGATCGCGGCGACCATCGCCATCGCGGGTCTGTCCGTGACGGTGTGGGCGCACCACATGTACGTCACAGGTGGTGTACTCCTGCCGTTCTTCGCCTTCATGACGTTCCTCATCGCCGTACCAACAGGCGTGAAGTTCTTCAACTGGATCGGCACCATGTGGAAGGGCTCACTGTCCTTCGAGACACCGATGCTGTGGGCGACCGGCTTCCTCATCACCTTCACCTTCGGTGGTCTGACCGGCGTCATCCTGGCCTCGCCGCCGATGGACTTCCACGTGTCCGACTCGTACTTCGTGGTGGCGCACTTCCACTACGTCGTCTTCGGCACCGTCGTGTTCGCGATGTTCTCCGGCTTCCACTTCTGGTGGCCGAAGTTCACCGGCAAGATGCTCGACGAGCGCCTCGGCAAGATCACGTTCTGGACGCTGTTCATCGGCTTCCACGGCACCTTCCTCGTCCAGCACTGGCTGGGCGCCGAGGGCATGCCGCGTCGTTACGCGGACTACCTCGCGGCCGACGGCTTCACCGCCCTGAACACGATCTCCACCATCAGCTCGTTCGTGCTCGGCGCGTCGCTGCTGCCCTTCTTCTACAACGTGTGGAAGACGGCCAAGTACGGCAAGCCGGTCGGCGTCGACGACCCGTGGGGCTACGGCCGCTCCCTGGAGTGGGCGACGTCCTGCCCGCCGCCGCGGCACAACTTCCTCACCCTGCCGCGGATCCGTTCCGAATCCCCGGCGTTCGACCTGCATCACCCTGAGATCGCCGCTCTCGACCAGCTTGAGAACGCTCCTCACGGTGAGAAGGCCCTGGCTGGTGGCAAGGAGGCCGGCAAGTGAAGACCCAAGGCACGATGTTCACCTGGCTGAGCGTCTTCGTCCTCGGCATGGCGATCGTCTATGGCGTCTGGTCGAAGGAGCCGGCCGGCACCACTGCCCTCTTCCTGGCCTTCGCCCTGTGCATCATGATCGGCTTCTACCTGGGCTTCACCGCCCGGCGGGTCGACGCGGGCGCGCAGGACAACAAGGAGGCGGACGTCGCGGACGACGCCGGCGAGGTCGGGTTCTTCAGCCCGCACAGCTGGCAGCCGCTCTCCCTCGGTATCGGCGGCGCGCTCGCCTTCCTGGGGATCGCGGTCGGCTGGTGGCTGCTCTACTTCTCGGCCCCGCTGCTCCTCATCGGTCTCTGGGGCTGGGTCTTCGAGTACTACCGCGGTGAGAACCGCACCCAGTAACACGAAGCGAGCCCACAGGAGCCCGGACATTCCGTCAGGAGTGTCCGGGCTCCCGCTTTTGCAGCAATCGGCGTCACCCGAACGAGCCACCCGGCGCGCCGCCGGGGACGTGGCTTCCTAGCGTGAGGCCATGAGTGAAATACCGCGCACGAGCGCCGTCATAGGCTGCACGCTCCTGCTGATCGCCCTCGGCGCGAGCGCCGCCGGATGCAGCAGCGACGGCAACCCGCTGTCCGCCGAGCCCTATGACGCGGCCGACCAGATCGCCTTCAACGGCCCCTCGGGGGGCGGCAAGAAAGCCGACCCCGACAAGCCCCTGGAGATCACCACGGAGGACTCGGACGGCCGTATCACGGACGTCACCGCCAGGGACGCCGCAGGACGCTATGTCGCGGGCGAACTCTCCGCCGACGGCACCCGCTGGCACAGCACCTCCCCGCTCGCCGCCCACGCCCGCTACACGGTCCGTGTGAGCACGGAGGACGAGGACGGCGCCCCCGGCCGGAAGACCCTCGCCTTCGTCACCAGCAAGCCGACCACCAAGAAGCATCTGACGGTGGAGTTCGGCCCGAAGGCGGGCAAGTACGGCGTGGGCCAGCCCATCACGGCCAAGCTGAACCAGGCGGTCAAGGACCGCAAGCAGCGCGCCATAGTCGAGCGGGCCCTCAAGGTCGACTCCACGCCCGGCGTGGAGGGCACCTGGCACTGGGTGGACGACAAGGAACTCCACTACCGCCCCAAGGAGTACTGGCCCACCGGCGCCACGATCCGGGCCCGCAGCAACCTCGACGGCGTCAAGATCAGCGACCGGATATGGGGCGGCAAGGTCAAGCCCCTGAAGATAACCATCGGCGAGCAGGTCATAGCCGTCACGGACGCCGCCTCCCACCAGCTGACGCTCTACCGCAACGGCGAGGAGGTCCGGTCCATACCCGTCACGACCGGCAAGCCCGGCTACGAGACCCGCAACGGAGTCAAGGTCGTACTGGCCAAGGAGTACTTCGTACGCATGCGCGGCACGAGCATAGGCATAGCGGAGGGCTCCGCGGACTCCTACGACCTACCCGTCTACTACGCCACCAGGGTGACCTGGAGCGGCGAGTACGTGCACGCCGCCCCCTGGTCGGTCGGCTCCCAGGGTTACGCCAACGTCAGCCACGGCTGCACCGGCATGAGCACCGCCAACGCCGAGTGGTTCTTCGACAACGTCCGCGAGGGCGACGTCGTCAAGGTCATCAACTCGTACGGCAACACGATGGAATCATTCGGCAACGGTTTCGGCGACTGGAACCTGCCCTGGAAGAGCTGGCGCAACGGCAGCGCCCTGATCGCCGGCACCCCGGACGGCCCGAGTCCGTCGGAGCGGGCAAGGCTGAGGCCCCAGAGCGTCTGAGACGGACCCCGGGGCCGCGACGAACTCCTGGGAACCCCTAAGCGCTCTGCAGCCTCTTGGTCCGCAGCAGAGAGGCCAGCGCGGCCGCGAACTCCACCGGCTCCACAGGCAGCGTCACAGCCCCCTCGGCCCGGCTCCAGGTGGCCAGCCAAGCGTCCTGCGGGCGGCCGATCAGCAGCAGTACCGGCGGGCAGTTGAACACCTCGTCCTTGATCTGCCGGCAGACCCCCATGCCCCCCATGGGCACCGCCTCGCCGTCCAGGACGCAGACGTCGATCCCGCCCTTGTCCAGCTCCTTGACGACGGCGGCAGGGGTCGCGCACTCCACGAACTCCACCACAGGGACATCCGGAGCAGGCCTCCGCCCCGTCGCCAACCTCACCTGCTCGCGGGTGTTGGAGTCGTCGCTGTAGACCAGCACCGTGGCGGTCGGCTGCATTGTTCCTCCGTGACGTCAGCGTCGTAAGGACAGGCCCGTTGGGCCGGATGCTACTCCCTTGAACACCACGTCAACACCGGTATGAACGGCGAAGACACTCCGAACGGCACCCCCCGGAGTGAGGGCGGGATAAGCGACCGACATAATGTCGGTCGTGGCGACAGCAACGACAGTAGACAAGGGTCACGCGCACCCGTCGGTCAATCGACCGAACCTCACCAGCGTCGGAACCATCATCTGGCTGAGTTCCGAGCTGATGTTCTTCGCGGCCCTCTTCGCGATGTACTTCACCCTGCGATCGGTGACGGGGCCCGAGTACTGGGATTCACAGGCCGAGGCCTTGAACTTCCCGTTCTCGGCGACGAACACCACGATCCTGGTGCTCTCCTCGCTCACCTGCCAGCTCGGCGTCTTCGCCGCCGAGCGCGGTGACGTCAAGAAGCTCCGGGGCTGGTTCATCGTCACCTTCATCATGGGTGCGATCTTCATCGGCGGTCAGGTGTACGAGTACACCGAGCTGGTCAAGCACGAGGGCATCTCGCTCTCGTCAGGCCCGTACGGCTCGGTCTTCTACCTGACCACCGGCTTCCACGGCCTGCACGTGACGGGCGGTCTCATCGCCTTCCTGCTGGTCCTCGGCCGTACCTACGCGGCCCGGAGGTTCACGCATGAGCAGGCGACCGCCGCGATCGTCGTGTCCTACTACTGGCACTTCGTCGATGTCGTCTGGATCGGCCTCTTCGCCACGATCTACATGATCAAGTAGCCGGGCCCGATCCCGCGCGCGTTCCACAAAGCGCACCAAACAGAAGCATCGACGCAGAAGATCCTGACACCGGGGTAATCCGTGAAAAAGCTCTCCGCACGACGACGCCATCCGCTGGCGGCAGTCGTCGTCCTACTCCTCGCGCTGGCGTGCACGGGGGGGCTGTACGCCGTGTTCGCGCCCGCGGACAAGGCGCAGGCCGAGGAATCCGCCCAGTCCCTCACCATCGAGGAGGGCAAGAAGCTCTACACCGTCGGCTGCGCCAGCTGCCACGGAGCCAGTGGTCAGGGCACCTCCGACGGGCCCAGCCTGGTGGGCGTCGGCGCCGCCGCCGTCGACTTCCAGGTGTCGACGGGCCGTATGCCCGCCGCCACCTCCCAGGGCGCCCAGGTCCCGGCCAAGAAGAACATCTACTCGCAGGCCGAGATCGACCAGCTCGCGGCGTTCATCGCCTCGCTGGGCGCCGGCCCGTCCGTCCCGACCGAGGCGCAGTACGGCCCCGAGGGCGCGGACATCGCCAAGGGCGGCGAGCTCTTCCGCAACAACTGCGCCCAGTGCCACAACTTCACCGGCAAGGGCGGCGCGCTGACCCACGGCAAGTACGCGCCGACGCTTGAGGGCGTCGACCCGAAGCACATCTACGAGGCCATGCAGACCGGCCCGCAGAACATGCCGTCGTTCCCCGACACCACGCTGTCGGAGCAGAACAAGAAGGACATCATCGCGTACCTCCACGCGGTCAACAGCGACGAGACGGTCAACCCCGGTGGTCTGGAGCTCGGCGGCCTCGGCCCGGTGAGTGAGGGCCTCTTCGCCTGGATCTTCGGTCTCGGCGGATTGATCGCGGTCGCCGTCTGGGTCGCCGCTCGGACCGCAAAGGCCAAGAAGTCATGAGTAGCCAAGACATTCCAGAAGAGAACCTGCCCGCTGAGCAGGACGCCCACGTCGCGGTAGCGGACGAGAAGGACCCCTTCGCCGATCCCGGCCTGCCGCCCCACGAGCACCGGATCCAGGACATCGACGAGCGGGCCGCCAAGCGGTCCGAGCGCACGGTCGCCCTGCTGTTCACGGTGTCGATGCTGGCCACCGTCGGCTTCATCGCCTCGTACGTCACGATCCCGCACGACAAGTCGATCTTCGTCTTCCCGATCGGCCACCTCAACGCGCTGAACTTCGCGCTGGGGCTGACCCTCGGCGGGGCGCTGTTCTGCATCGGCGCGGGCGCGGTCCACTGGGCCCGCACCCTGATGTCCGACGTGGAGGTCGCGGACGAGCGGCACCCGATCGCGGCGGAGCCCGAGGTCAAGGCCAAGGTCATGGCCGACTTCAAGCAGGGCGCCAAGGAGTCCGCGCTGGGTCGCCGCAAGCTGATCCGCAACACGATGTTCGGCGCGCTGGCCCTGTTCCCGCTCTCCGGTGTCGTCCTGCTGCGTGACCTCGGCCCGCTGCCCGGCACCAAGCTGCGCCACACCCTGTGGTCCAAGGGCAAGCTGCTCGTCAACATGAACACCGACGAGCCGCTGCGTCCCTCGGACGTCGCGGTCGGCTCCCTCACCTTCGCCAAGCCGGAGGGCCTGGAGGAGCACGACCACGACTTCCAGAACGAGATCGCCAAGGCCGCTCTGATGATCGTCCGGCTCCAGCCCGACGACATCAAGGACAAGCAAGAGCTTGAGTGGTCGCACGAGGGCATCGTCGCGTACTCGAAGATCTGCACCCACGTCGGTTGCCCGATCTCCCTGTACGAGCAGCAGACGCACCACGTGCTCTGCCCCTGTCACCAGTCCACCTTCGACCTCTCCGACGGTGCCCGAGTGATCTTCGGCCCGGCCGGTCACGCCCTGCCGCAGCTGCGTATCGGCGTGAACGACGAGGGCTACCTTGAGGCGCTCGGCGACTTCGAAGAGCCCGTCGGTCCTGCATTCTGGGAGCGCGGATGAGCACTACAGAGACCACCGACCGCTCTCGCGGAAAGGCACCGGCCGGCGAGCGCGTCGCCGACTGGGCCGACGGCCGACTGGGGATCTACTCCCTGGCCAAGGCCAACATGCGCAAGATCTTCCCCGACCACTGGTCGTTCATGTTGGGCGAGGTCTGCCTCTACAGCTTCATCATCATCATCCTCACGGGTGTGTATCTGACGCTGTTCTTCCACCCGTCGATGAACGAGGTGGAGTACCACGGCAGCTACGTCCCGCTGCAGGGCCAGCTCATGTCGGAGGCGTTCAGCTCGACGCTGCACATCTCCTTCGACGTGCGCGGTGGTCTGCTCATCCGGCAGATCCACCACTGGGCCGCGCTGATCTTCCTCGCGGGCATGTTCGTGCACATGATGCGCGTGTTCTTCACGGGCGCGTTCCGCAAGCCGCGTGAGATCAACTGGCTGTTCGGCTTCCTGCTGTTCGTCCTGGGCATGTTCACCGGTTTCACCGGCTACTCGCTCCCGGACGACCTGCTCTCCGGCACCGGTGTCCGCTTCACCGAGGGCGCGATCCTGTCCATGCCGATCGTCGGCACGTACATCTCGTTCTTCCTCTTCGGCGGCGAGTTCCCGGGCGTCGACTTCGTGGCCCGCTTCTACTCGATCCACATCCTGCTGCTGCCGGGCATCATGCTCGGTCTGGTGGTCGGCCACCTGATCCTGGTCTTCTACCACAAGCACACGCAGTTCGCGGGCCCCGGAAAGTCCAACAAGAACGTCGTCGGCATGCCGCTGCTGCCGGTCTACATGGCCAAGGCCGGAGGCTTCTTCTTCCTGGTCTTCGGTGTCATCGCGGCCATCGCGGCGGTCGCCCAGATCAACCCGATCTGGGCCATGGGCCCCTACCGGCCGGACCAGGTGTCCACGGGCGCCCAGCCCGACTGGTACATGGGCTTCGCCGAGGGTCTGGTCCGGTACATGCCGGGCTGGGAGGTCAACTTCTGGGGTCACACGCTGATCCTCGGTGTGTTCATCCCGCTGGTCCTGTTCGGCGTGGTGCTGATGGCCATCGCGCTCTACCCGTTCATCGAGTCCTGGGTCACCGGCGACAAGCGCGAGCACCACATCCTGGACCGCCCGCGCAACGCTCCGACGCGTACCGCGTTCGGCGTCGCCTGGGTCACGGTGTACATGATCGGTCTGGTCGGTGGTGGCAACGACCTGTGGGCCACCCACTTCCACCTGTCCCTCAACGCCATCACCTGGTTCGTGCGGATCTCCTTCTTCGCCGGACCGGTCATCGCGTTCATCGTCACCAAGCGGATCTGCCTCGGCCTGCAGCGCCGGGACAAGGACAAGGTGCTGCACGGCCGCGAGTCGGGCATCATCAAGCGCCTGCCGCACGGTGAGTTCATCGAGGTCCACGAGCCGCTCAGCCAGGACGCGCTGTACACGCTCACCGCCCACGAGCAGTACCAGCCGGCCGAGATCGGCCCGACGGTCGACGAGAACGGTGTCGAACGCAAGGTGAAGGCCACCGAGAAGCTGCGCGCCAAGCTCAGCAAGTCCTACTTCGGCGAGGACGGCCAGATCCCCAAGCCGAGCGTCGAGGAGTACAAGGAGATCACGAGCGGCCACGGCCACCACTGATCGCTGCGCACGCCACGCCACGGCAGAAGGGCCCCGTCCGTACATCGGACGGGGCCCTTCTCCGTGCCCCGGGGCTGGATAGGGTGGACCTCGTTGAGACTCTCGTCCCGTAGTGCGGGACGCCTGATCCTGGAGCGGCTTATGAGCGCTGTGACCCCCGCTGGAGGCGACACCGCGGCGGGCCGCTCCTGGCCCCTGCTGCTGAACGGCCTGCTGGACGGCCGGGACCTGTCCGCCGACGACACCGCGTGGGCGATGGACCTGATCATGCGCGGCGAGGCGTCGGACGCGCAGATCGCCGGATTCGTGGTGGCACTGCGGGCCAAGGGCGAGACGGTGCAGGAGATCACCGGGCTCGTCCGCACGATGTACGAGCACGCCAACGTGATCGAGGTGCCCGGGCCGACCGTCGACATCGTCGGCACGGGCGGCGACGGCGCGAAGACCGTCAACATCTCCACCATGTCGGCGATCGTCATCGCCGGCACCGGCGCGAAGGTCGTCAAGCACGGCAACCGGGCGGCGTCCTCGGCGTCGGGTGCCTCGGACGTGCTGGAGAAGCTGGGCGTCAATCTGAACCTGCCGGTGGGGCGGGTGGCCCAGGTCGCCGAGGAGGCCGGGATCACCTTCTGCTTCGCGGTGAAGTTCCATCCGGCACTGCGCCATGTGGCCGCCGCACGCGGGCAGTTGGGCATCCGGACCACCTTCAACGTGCTCGGTCCGCTGACCAACCCGGCGAAGGTACGGGCCCAGGCGGTCGGCGTGGCCGACCCGCGCATGGCACCCATCGTCGCCGGCGTCTTCGCCGAGCGCGGCAACTCCTCGCTGGTGTTCCGTGGCGACGACGGCCTGGACGAGCTGACGACGACCGCCACCTCCCGGGTGTGGGTCGTGCGCGACGGCAAGGTCACCGAGGAGGCCTTCGACCCGCGCGACGTCGGCATCGAGCTGGTGCCGGTGGAGGCGCTGCGGGGCGCCGACGCGTCCTACAACGCCGATGTGGCGCTGCGCCTGCTGAACGGCGAGACGGGGCCCGTACGGGACGCCGTACTGCTCAACTCGGCCGCCGCACTGGTGGCGCTGAACCCGACGGGGGCCCCGCTCGCCGAGCAGATCCGGGCGGGGATGGCGAAGGCGGCGGAGGCGATCGACTCCGGCGCGGCCAAGCGGACGCTGGACCGGTGGGTGGCAGCCAGCAACGCGTAACCCCTACGCATGTGGTCCCGCGATTCGGACATGGGTTGCGGGACCACGATCATTTCGCGTACGTTCTCGATCAGGTCATGAGTGACAGTCATGAGGCCCCGGCCGACTGTCCGGCAACCCTCCGTCCGTGGCGGGGTGCCCCGGGTGAGGACCAGGCCGTAGGCAGCGAGGTCTGCGGCAAGCACGTGACCTTGGAGATTTCCGTGAGCAAGCGAATGCGATAGGGCCGCCGAGCCCCGCCTCCGCGCACCCTTTTTCTCTTCTCTGCATGCGTTCGACTCGCATGCCTCTCACGGGAGTTCCCCATGTCTGTCTTCACCGCTGCCGCCGACCGGTCCCTTTGCACCCCGCTGCCCGTTCTGGGCAGTGATGTCACCGTCCCGCTCGTCACCGGCGGCGAGGTCACCTACGCCGCGCTCGACTACGCCGCCAGCGCCCCCGCCCTCCAGCGCGTCTGGGACGACGTGGCCGCCTACGCGCCGTACTACGGCAGCGTCCACCGTGGCGCCGGGTACCTCTCCCAGCTCTCCACCGACCTGTTCGAGAACGCCCGCAGGACCGTCGCCGAGTTCCTGGACTGCCGGGACGACGACCAGGTCGTCTTCACCCGGTCCACCACCGACTCCCTGAACCTCCTCGCCGCCACCCTTCCGGCCGACTGCCAGGTCTTCGTCTTCGAGACCGAGCACCACGCCTCCCTGCTGCCCTGGCGCGACGCCCGCGTCACCTGCCTCAACGCGCCCCGCACCCCCCGCCAGGCCGTCGAGACCCTGGAGCGCGCCCTCGCCGACCGCGACCCGCACGGCCCGGCCCTGGTCTGCGTGACCGGCGCCTCGAACGTCACCGGCGAGCTGTGGCCCGTACGGGAGCTCGCGGCAGCCGCCCATGCCCACGGCGCCCGCATCGTGCTGGACGCCGCGCAGCTGGCCCCGCACCACCCGGTGAGCGTCCGTGACCTGGACGTCGACTGGGTCGCCTTCTCCGGCCACAAGCTGTACGCCCCGTTCGGCTCCGGCGTCCTCGCCGGCCGCGCCGACTGGCTGCGCGAGGCCGAGCCGTACCTCGCGGGCGGCGGCGCCAGCCGCAAGGTGTCGCGGCGCGAGGACGGGGGAGTGGACGTCGAGTGGCACGAGAGCGCCGCACGGCACGAGGCCGGGTCGCCCAACGTCATCGGCGCGTACTCCATCGCCTCCGCCTGCAAGGCGCTGACCGAGGCCGGTTTCGACAGCCTGGTCGCCCGTGAGCAGTACCTGATCGAGCGGGTGCGGGAAGGTCTCGCCGAGGTTCCCGAGGTCCGGATCCTCTCCCTCTTCGGCGATGACGCCCCCCGCGTCGGCGTCATCTCCTTCGTCGTCGACGGCTGGAACAGCTCCCACTTCGCCGCCGCCCTCTCCGCCGAGTACGGCATCGGGGTACGGGACGGCCTGTTCTGCGCCCACCCGCTGGTCCGCACCCTGCTCGGCAGCGACGCGCAGGCGCAGGGCGAGTGCGGTGCCCCGGAGGCGGCGCCCGGCGAGAAGTCCCTCAACGCCATCCGCGTCAGCTTCGGTGCCGGTACGCCGGACGAGCACGTCGAGCGGTTCGTGAACGCCGTCAAGGAGCTCGTCACGGACGGCGCCCGGTGGAACTACCGCACCGAGGACGGCCGTTGCGTGCCGGACACCTCCGCGTGAGCCGGTAGCCGGGCGCCCAGCAGGATCATCCGCAGGGCGCGCTCGGTGGCGTCCGTGAGGAGTTCGGAGGCCCGCACCAGGGCCTCCGCCAGGGCCATCGGCGCCGGCAGGATCCCGCTGTACGCGTCCACACCCGGCACGTCGTGCGCGCCCTCGCCGAGGGTGCCCGCCAGCGCGAGCACCGGGCGGCCGTACAGCTTGGCCCGGCGGGCCACCTCGGCCGGCACCTTCCCACGGGGCGTCTGGTGGTCCAGGGCGCCCTCGGCGGTGACGACCAGATCGGCGCGGGCCAGGCGGGCGTCCAGGTCGAGGTGGTCGAGGAGCACGTCGAAGCGGGGGAGGAGACGGGCGCCCAGCGCGGCGAGGCCCGCGCCCAGACCGCCGGAGGCCCCGGTGCCGGGGCCGTGGCGCAGGTCGGTGCCCACGGCCCCCAGATCCCGGGTGAGGACGTCCGCCCAGGTCTCAAGCCCCGCCGACAGATGTTCGACCTGGGCGGGCGTCGCCCCCTTCTGCGGCCCGAAGACCCGGGCCACACCGCGCTCGCCGCACAGCACGTTGTACGGGTTGCAGGCGACCAGCAGCTCGACGTCCCGCAGCCGCGGGTCCAGGCCGGACGGGTCGATCCGGGCGAGCCGCGTCAACTCCCGCCCACCGTGGGGGAGTTTGAAGCCATCGGCGTCCAGCAGCCTGGCACCGAGCGCCTGGAGGGCTCCCGCGCCCCCGTCGGACGTCCCCGAGTCACCGCAGCCGACCAGGATCCGCTGTACGCCCATGTCGAGCGCGGCACTGATCAGCTCGCCGACGCCGTACGTCGTCGTGGCCCCCGGGTCTCGCAGGGCGCGTGGCACGAGGGACAGCCCGGCCACCGCGGCCATCTCCACGACCGCCGTGTCCTGGGAGCCGAGCAGCGCGAAGTGCGTACCGACCTGCTCGCCGACCGGGCCCGTGGCGGGCAGGGCGACGAGCCGTCCGCCGGTCGCGGCGGCCAGTGCGGTGGCGGTGCCCTCGCCCCCGTCCACCAGTGGGATCAGGTCGAGCACGGCCTCCGGCAGCACCCGCCGCACCCCGTCGGCAATGGCATCGGCGGCGGCTTGGGCGGACAGTGACTCCTTGAACCCACTGGGGGCTACGACGACGCGGGTCAGCATCAGGGGCTCCTAAGCAGATAGGGGAAGGGCAACGCCCTTCTTTCAGGGGCGCGGGGCTGTGACATATGCGGCTCCGCCGCGTGGGCGCGACCAGCCACGACGGCGCGGCAGACGAAAGACGACACACACGCGGCACCGTCATCGCGTCACCGGCACGCCAAGCACCGGCCACACGACAACGGCGAACAACAGAACGACCGCGGCGGTCAACGGAGCCAGCACCGCGGCCAGCCGCAACAGATCACGCGGCGTATAAGTCGGCGTCCCAGGAAGGTCGGAAAAGAGAGTCACCGGTTTCGCAGAGGCCGGCAGCGTATGGCAGAACCCCGCCGCCGCAGTGGACGCAAGCGCCGCCGCGACCGGATTCACCCCGGCCCCCACCGCCGCAGCGACCACCAGCGGCACCAGCACCGACGAACGGGCCGACCGGGACTGCAGGACCAGATGGGCCGTCGTACTGATCGCGATCACGACGACCAGGAACAACACCGGGCTGACGCCGCCGGGAAGCCCGTCCACCAGCCACTCGGCCGCCCCGGAGTCCGCGAGCGCCACCCCCATCGCCATCGTCGCGGCCATGAACAGCAGCAACGACCAGGGAACCGTCTTCAGCGCGTCCTTCAGATGCACCGTCCCGAGCACCGGAGAAGCCGCCACCACCGCACCGATCAGTGCCACGACGGCGGGCGGCACCCGGTGCAGCGGCTCGCCGCACCACAGCATCACGACCGTGCCGAGCAGCAGCGCACACCGCTTCTCGGCCTGCGACCAGGGGCCGGTGACCGGGTGGTCGCTGTGCTCCTGGATCTGCGCGGGGGTGATGTGCACGGGGCCCTTGCGGTCCGCGCGCCGGGTGCTCGTCAGGAGTACGGCCTCGGCGGCCAGGTGGGACGAGGCCACGGCCAGCGGCAGGCCCAGCAGCAGCCACTGGGTGAAGCCGATCCGGTCGCCCGTGGCCTGCCACAGCACCGACACGGTGATCAGGTGCGCGCCCGCCCCGATCAGGGTCGCCACCGCCGACAGCAGGATCACGGTCGGGAACAGCAGCGCCAGCATCACCACCAGCCGCTTCCGGTCGGCCAGCGCCCTGGCCAGCGCGAGGAACACCGGCAGGGCGAGGGCGGCCCGCCCCGAGGTGGCCGGCACCGCGAACGCCGTGACGACCAGCGCGGCCGTGGTCAGATGCACCAGCTGCCGCACCGTGCGCGCCCCGCCGACCAGGAACGCCGCCGCCCGTCCCGCGAGCCCCGTCCGGGTCACCGCCGCCGCCAGCACGAAGGCGCAGATCAGCAGCCAGACGGTGGAGTCGCCGAGGGTGCCGAAGAGGGTGTCGCTGCTGATCACTCCGGTCACCGTGAGCGCGAGTCCGGCGCCGAGCGCGATGTAGGTGTCGTCGACCGGGGTGGCGATCCAGGCGCAGGTCGCCAGGGCGAACACGGCGAGGGTGAAACGGGCGTCGGCGCCCAGGCCGGGGAAGTTGGCGGGAACCGCGAGCAGCGCGCACAGGGAGAGCGCCACGCAGAGGGCCGCGAGCGGACGGAGGTTCAGGGTCACGTCATCGAGGGTTCACCCGGGCCGTGAGCCCTCGATGAGCCGTACATGAAAGGGACTTCACGCGGGGAGGCGATACCCCACGCCGCGCACCGTCTCGACCCGTTCGGCGCCGAGCTTCCTGCGCAGCGCCCGCACGTACACGTCCACGATGTTCGACCCGGGGTCGAAGTCGTAGCCCCACACGTGCGACAGGATCTGCTCGCGGGACAGTACCTGCCCCGGGTGCCTCAGGAACAGCTCCAGGAGCACGAACTCACGGGCCGTCAGGTCGACCGTCCGCTCCCCGGACCGGGCCCGCCGGGTGCGCAGGTCCAGGGTGAGGGGGCCGGACCGCAGCACCGTCACCTCGGGCGCCCGGGCCGCCGTACGCAGCCGGAGCCGTACCCGGGCGAGGAGTTCCTCGAAGCGGAACGGCTTGGTCATCCAGTCGTCGGCGCCGCCCTCCAGACCGGCCACCGTGTCCCGTACGGAGTCCCGTGCGGTCAGCACGATCACCGGGACCGTCACGCGGGCCTCGCGCATCTCCCGCAGCACCGTGAAGCCGTCCCGGCCGGGCAGGCCGATGTCGAGGAGCACCAGGTCGAAGGCGCCCGTGACGGCGTACTCGTACGCCGCCTCGCCGTCGCCGACGACGGTCGTGGTGAAGCCGTTCGAGCGCAGGCCCTTCTCGACGAAGGAGGCGATGCGCTCCTCGTCCTCCACGATGAGGATCCGGTTCACGTGTGTCCCTCTCCCAGTGCCAGTACGAAGGTGGCGCCGCCGCCCGCCGTGTCGCGCAGCCGCACCCGGCCGCCGTGTGCCTCCGCGATCGCCCGGACGATCGACAGGCCGAGCCCGGCGCCGGAGCCCCGGGCGCCGCGCCGGGAGGTGCCGCGCCGGAAGCGTTCGAAGATCACCTCGGCGTCCTGCGGCTGCACACCGCACCCGGAGTCGGCGACGTACAGCTCGATGCCCTGTCCGTCGGCGCGGGAGCCGATCCGGACGGTCTGGCCGGGCGTGGTGTGCTGCACGGCGTTCTGGGCGAGCTGGACCATCGCCTGGGTGATCCGCTGCGGGTCCAGCCCGGCCGCCACGTCGGCCACCTCGGCGAGCTGCCAGTCCCGTTCGCCGAGGGTGCGGGCCTTGACGTAGACGTCGGCGGTGAGTTCGGCGAGCTGGACCGGCTCCGGGGTGACGAAGTCGGGGCGTTCGGCCTTGGCGAGCAGCAGCAGGTCCTCCACGATGCGGCTCATCCGGTCCAGCTCGTCGGTGACCAGCCGTATCGTCTCCTCGCGCTCGGCCGGATCGTCCCCCATCAGCTCCAGATGGCCGCGCACGATGGTGATCGGCGTGCGCAGCTCGTGGCCCGCGTCGTCGACGAACTCCCGCTGGGCGGCGAAGGCGCCCTCCAGCCGGTCGAGCATCGCGTTGAAGGTCTCCGCGAGCGCGGCGATGTCGTCGCGTCCGTGCACCGGGATACGGCGGGTGAGGTCCTGCTCGGTGAGCTGCGCCGCCGCCGTGCGCACCAGCCGTACGGGTTTGAGGATCCGGCCGGAGACCGCCCAGCCGACGCCGGTCATCATCAGCAGGGCGACGCCGGAGATGGCGAGCAGGATACGGAACTCCTCGTTCACCGCGGCCTGTTCGCGCCCCGGGTGGAAGGCGACGACGAACGCGGCCTCCGTGTCGCCGCCGACCCGGGCGACGGCCACCTTGGCCCAGCGGACCTCGCCCGACGCGCGGTGCAGCGTGCCCGTGGAGTCGGGGGAGTCGAAGATCCGGCGGCGGGCGTCGGTGTCCTCGTGCAGCGGCAGGGCGACGGGGATGTCGCGGGGCTGGCTGAACTGCGCCGGGGTGCCGCCCGGCCGGCCCACCAGGCCGATCAGCTCCTCGTCCGGGTCGGCGTACTGCCGTACCAGGAACTCGCGCAGCAGCCTGGACGGGTCGGTGAACGGACGGCCGGTCTCGGGGTCGACGCCCCGCTCCTCGAAGTTCGCGAACTCACCGGCCTCCTGCGCGAGCAGCCCGTCCACCCGGTGGTCGACGTCCCGCAGCAGGATCGAGCGCGTGGTCGTGGCCACGGACACCAGCCCCACGGCCATCACCAGCAGCAGCCAGAGCAGGATCCGGACCCGGGCCGAGATCCGCCGGCGCACAGGACTAGGGGGCGTCGCCATACGGCACCGTTCCTCGCGGCCGCGCCCGACAGGCGGTGTAGCCGCCTTCCAGGGGCGCGGGGCTGTGACATCTGCGGCTCCGCCGCGCGGGCGCGACCAGCCACGATGGACCCGCAGATGATCGACGGCCGATCGCGGCTCCGCCGGCGGAGCGCTCAGCCGTCGTCCCCGACCTCACCGCGGTCGTCGTCCGAGGGCTCGCGGTCGGGGGCGTCGTCATCGTCGTCACTCGGGGAGCTGTCGGTCACCGGGGGCCTGGACACGACCTCGTCGCGCGGTGTCGGCGTCGGCGTGGGCCGGGTGGATGCCGGGGTGGGGGAGCCGCTGTCCAGCTCCACCCTGGGCGGGACCTTCGGCGACTCCTGCCGGTCGGTGAGGGCGAAGCTGGTCGCGGCGATGCCCAGCGGGATCGCCACTACGGCGGCCAGGGCCGCGATCCGGTGCGAGAAGACCATGCGGCCGATCGTGCCCCCGGCACCCGGCGCCGCGGATGAGCGCAGGATGAAGAACTCTTCATCCGGCGGACCGGGACGTCAGTTGTCCAGGCCGATGGCGAAGGCGGCCTCGATGTCGTGCTGGGAGTAGGTACGGAACGCCACGTGCGTGTCCGTGCCCTCGACGCCGGGGATCTTGCTGATCCGGCCGGGAATGACCTCGGCCAGCTCCTCGTGCTCCTTGACCCGCACCATGGCGATCAGGTCGTAGGTGCCGGTGACGGAGAAGACCTCGGTCACGTTCTCCAGCGAAGCGATGCGCTCCGCGATCTCGGGGATCCGGTCCACGCTGGTCTTGATCAGGACGATCGCGGTGATCACGGCTGGTTCTCTCCCTCGGGGGCCGGAGCTGGGGCGGCTTTCACTCTAGTAGGCCGACCGAAGCGGACCCACGCGTAGCCGAAGCCCAGTCCGAAGCCCACCAGGTGCGCCAGATACGCCACCCCGGGCCCCTGCGTCGCCCGCCCCGCCGCCACCCACTGCAGGCCCACCCAGAACGGCAGCACCACCCACGCCGGGAAGCGCAGCGGCAGGAAGAGCAGGAACGGCAGCAGGCTTGTCACGCGCGCCCCGGGGAAGAGGAACAGGAACGCGCCCAGGACGGCCGAGATCGCCCCGGACGCGCCGACCAGGGACTGGGTGGAGTCGTCGTTCGCGGCGGCGTAGCCCAGCAGGGCCAGACAGCCGCAGCCGAGGTAGAAGAGCGTGAACTGGACGCGGCCCATCCGTTCCTCGGTCATCACGCCGAAGACGTAGAGGAAGAGCATGTTGCCGAGCAGGTGCACCCAGCTGCCGTGCACGAACAGGGCCGTGGCAGGCGTCAGGGCGGCCCGGGGAGCGCCCTCGAACAGCTCCGCGGGCACCACGCCCCAGCGGTGGAAGTAGGCCCGCTGTGCGGCGAGCAGCCCCTCCCCGGAGCCGTACTGCGGACTGAGTCCCGCCGCCGGGCCGATCAGGAAGAGCAGGCAGCACAGCGTGATCAGCCCGTACGTCACCGGAGCCGGCGACCGCAGGACCGACAGGCCCGCTCTGCCGAACCGAGTCCCGAAACGCGCCACGCTCCAGTTGCCGATCATGGCTACAGAGCATGACGTAACAGGACGCACGCGCACAGACCGCCTCGCCGCCCGAGACGGACGGGCGGCGAGTACCCGCCAGGCCGTAGGGTTACGAGCCACACGCACCGGGGTGCCGGAGCGTCGCGGACAATAGAAGACCTAGAAGGAAAGAGCACGGTCACGATGACGGTTCCCCTGCCCACCGACACGACGCGGTGGCGCTGCACCCTCTGCGGCAACCTCACCCGCTTCGACGTGACGCGCTCGTCCAGGGTCGTGGAGTACGTCCACCTCGATCTGGCCGGCGAGTCCAAGGTCGAGGAGCGCGAGGTGCTCAGTGAGACGATCGAGTCGGTGCGCTGCCGCTGGTGCAACGCGGTGGACAAGGTGGAACTCGTGGACAGGCCGGGCGCCGACTCCTGACGGGAGCTGGCCCCGCACAGGCATTGGGGTGTGACGGATGGTGGAGACACAAGGCGGGGGGCCGGGCGACGGCGCCGCCGAGGTGCTCGACCGTCCGCTGCCCGACGGGGTACGGCGCAAGGTCGTACAGATCGTGTCCGACGGGTTCGGCGGTCTGACCGTCGGCGAACTGCCCACACAGTTGCGGCAGTACGCCCGGTTCGCACCGAACCGCCGGGCCAAGTTCGCCGGCAACGCGATGGCGGCGGCGCTGGAGACCGATCCGGTGTTCCGGCAGCGGATCGGGGAGAAGCTCAGAGAGGCCCAGCCGGAGCTCTCCGGCGCTCTCGACTCCGGCTCGGCGCCTGCGGCCGCGGATCCGCTCGATGTGGCGGCCGCGGCCTATGTTCTGCGGCCCACCGGCTGGGTCAAGCTGGTCACCGCGGCCGGCGAGGAGGCCCAGCGGGCCGACGCCGAGCGCGCCGACGAGGAGAGCCGCGCCGAGCTGGAGCGGCTGCGCGAGGAGCTCGACCACGCCCGGGAGCACACCCGGCACGAGACCGAGCGGCTGCGTACCGAGCTGGACGCGGCCAAGAAGGAAGCCGAATCGCTTCACCGAAAGCTGCGCTCCGCCCTCAGTGACGTCAAGCGCGGCGAGGCCGCCCTGCGCAAGGTCCAGAGCGACATGGAGACCCTGCGCTCCGAGGGGCAGGCCCATGTCTCCGCGGCCGAGAGCGAGACCCGGCGGCTCAAGGCGCGGCTCGGGGAGGCCGAGGCCGCCCTGGAGGCCACGCGCAGAGCGGCACGCGAGGGGCGCAGTGTCGAGGACATGCGCGTCCGGCTGCTCCTTGACACCCTCCTGGACGCCACCCAAGGACTGCGCCGGGAACTGGCGTTGCCGCCGGTCTCCGTGCGCCCCGCCGAGACCGTGGACGCGGTCGAACCGGGACGAATGACCCCGAAGGACATCGCCGCACGGGCGCTGTCCGAGAACGACCCCGCGATCCTCGACCAGCTTCTCGCCCTGCCGCAGGCCCACTTGGTGGTCGACGGCTACAACGTCACCAAGACCGGCTACCCCCAGATGCCCCTGGAGAAGCAGCGCCTCAGGCTGCTCGGCCAGCTCTCGCAGCTCGCCGCCCAGACCGGCGCCGAGGTGACCTGTGTCTTCGACGGGGCCGAGCTGGCCGCGCCGGTACTGCTGGCCCCGCCGCGCGGCGTGCGGGTGCTGTTCTCCAAGCCGGGCGTGACCGCCGACGAGCTGATCCGCCAGCTGGTGCGCGCCGAGCCGCCCGGCCGCCCGGTCATCGTCGCCTCCACCGACCGTGAGGTCGCCGACGGGGTGGCCAGGGCCGGAGCCCGGCCGGTGGCTTCTGCGGTGCTTCTCAAGCGACTGTCCTGAATCGGTCAACGTACAGGGGCAATGCCCGAATTGACCTGACCGTCGCGCCACCCTCCGTCAAGCTTGGGTCACGGCTTGTGAGTTGTGTGTAAAGAATGCAGTGTGTGACGAGAATTTTCTTCTGAGGATTTGATCTGATCACAAGAGGGTCACTAGGGTCTGGCCTCGAACCTCCGAGCGGGTGATCACTCACAAGAAGGGTTTCACCTCCGTGGCGTCCCACCGTCGACCGAAGCAGCCCAGCCGAGCACGCGTGACCGTGCTGACCACCGCTGCAGCTGCTGCCGTGGCCATCTCTTCTCAGGCGGCCAACGCCGCCCCCAGCGAGAAGCCGAGCAAGGACGAGGTCAAGGCCAAGGTCGACAAGCTCTACGAGGAGGCCGAGCAGGCCACCGAGAAGTTCAACGGGGCCAAGGAGAAGCAGGAGAAGCTCCAGAAGGAGATCTCCACCATCCAGGACAACGTCGCGCGCGGTCAGGAAGACCTGAACGAGCTGCGCGACGGCATGGGCCTGGCGGCCGCCGCCCAGTACCGCACGGGCAGCATCGACTCCTCCCTCCAGCTCTTCCTGTCGTCGAACCCCGACGACTACCTGGACAAGGCGTCCACCGCCGACCAGCTCAGCGCCCAGCAGGTCGAGGCGCTGAAGAAGATCCAGGAGAAGCAGCGCGAACTCGCCCAGGAGCGCGCCGAGGCGTCCGCGAAGCTCAAGGACCTCGCCTCCACCCGCACCGAACTGGGCAAGAAGAAGAAGCAGGTCCAGGCGAAGCTCGCCGAGGCCCAGAAGCTGCTCAACTCCCTGACGGCCGCCGAGAAGGCCGCCCTCGCCGCCGAGGAAGCCCGCGCCAGCCGCTCCGCCGCCGACCGCGTGGACCTCGGCAACGTCGGCTCCGCCTCCGGCCGGGCCCAGGCCGCCTTCCAGGCCGCCCAGAGCCAGATCGGCAAGCCGTACGTCTACGGCGCCACCGGCACCGCCTCCTACGACTGCTCGGGCCTGACCTCCTGGGCCTACGCCCAGGCCGGCGTCTCCATCCCGCGCACCTCGCAGGCCCAGGCCAACGCGGGCACGCGCCTGTACAGCCAGTCCCAGCTCCAGGTCGGCGACCTGGTCATCTTCTACGGCGACCTGCACCACGTCGGCCTCTACGCGGGCAACGGCCAGGTGCTGCACGCCCCGCGCACCGGCACGGTCGTCCGCTACGAGTCGATCAACAACATGCCGTTCCAGTTCGGCGTCCGCATCTGACCCCGGCCGAGCGCCTGCAAGATCAACACAGAGTGCCGCCCGAACGAGCGAATTCCGGCACCGCCGCCTGACCCCACGCCCCGCCCATGACCTGCGTCAGAGGCGGGGCGTCACTTTGTGTGCCCACGACGGTCGTTGGTCGGCGCCCCCGCACGGAGCTACTGTCTGCCGCGTTTCCCCGACGCCGGGGAAGGTCCTTGTCCGCCAGCGGAAGGAGTGCGGCTTCCCGTGGTGTCCCATCGCCGTCTTGCAGCGTCCGGGTTCGACCGGGGCGCCAACGCAGCGCTCTGCATCATGTCGGCCGCCGCCGCGGCCCTCGGGGCCGTACCGGCCACGGCCGCGCCACAGGACGACACCCGGGCCAAGGTGGACCGCCTCTACGAAGAGGCCGAGAAGGCCACCGAGGCCTACAACAAGGCCGACGAGCGCGCCGACAAGCTGCGTGAGCAGGTGAGCAGGTCGCAGGACCGGATCGCCCGGCAGCAGGAGAGCATCAACTCCATGCGGGACGCGCTCGGTTCGCTGGCCGGTGCCCAGTACCGGTCCGGCGGCATCGACCCCTCCCTGGTCCTGCTGCTCTCCGACGACCCGGCCGACTATCTCGACAAGGCCGCCCGGATCGCCCGTATCAGCGCCCACCAGGCCGGCCAGCTGAAGGACCTCCAGGACGCCATGCGGGTCCTCGCGCAGGAGCGTGCCGAGGCGACCAGGAAGCTCACCGAGCTGGAGAAGAGCCGCAAGGCCGTCGTCGCCCACAAGCGCACCGTCGAGCACAAACTCGCCCACGCCCGCAGGCTGCTGAACTCCCTCACGGCCGCCGACCGCGCCGCCTACGACCGTGCCTCCCGCTCCGACCGCATCGACCTGCCCGGCTTCGGCGGCGCCCTCCCGGCCTCGGGGCGCGCCGCGGCCGCCGTCGCCGCCGCCCAGTCCGCGCTGGGCCGGCCGTACATCTGGGGCGCCAACGGGCCCTCCGGCTTCGACTGTTCGGGCCTGATCCAGTGGTCGTACGCCCAGGCCGGCGTCTCCCTGCCGCGCACCTCGCAGGGCCAGCGGTACGCGGGCCGGCAGATCCCGCTCGCCGAGGCCCAGCCCGGCGACATCGTCACCTACCGCAACGACGCCAGCCATGTCGGGATGTACATGGGCAACGGCCAGGTGGTCCACGCGCCCTACCCCGGCGCGCCCGTGCGCTACGACCCGGTGGGCATGATCCCGGGGGCGACGGTCACCAGGGTCTGAACGTCCAGGGACTGAGGCACCGAAGGCCCGGGGACTGTGGGACCGAAGGTCACCGGGGCCCGACGCGGGTCTGACCTTCGCGCCCGCGTCGCCGTACGATCGGGAAATGGCTGGTCGAAGGCGGGCGTCCGGAGCGCGCATGGTCGTCACGCTCTGTCTGCTGCTCGTCTCACTGGTGGGCTGCGGCGGGCGGTCCGCAACCGACGGCACGCAGGCCGAGGTGCAGCGCCTCCTCGACCGGCGGGCGGAGGCGATACTCGACCGCGACCAGGCGGCGTTCCTGCGCACCGGCGCCCGGGACTGGTTCGGCAACCTGCGTGCGGTGCCCCTCGCCGACTGGTCGTACCGCCTGACCACCCTGCGCCGCACCGGCGACACCGCCACCGCCGAGGCCGAACTGCGCTATCGCGTCCAGGGCTACGACCGGGCGCCCGTCAGCGCCGGCCGCACGCTGAGCCTGCGCCAGGACGCGTCGGGCGGCTGGTACATCGAGGCCGAGCGGCCCGCCAAGGGCTCCGCGGAGCAGCTGTGGGACCAGGGCAGGGTGGGCCTCGCCCGCGGTGAGCACAGCCTCGTGCTGGGCGTCGGGCAGTCCGCCGCGCAGCTGCGGTCGTACGCGGAGCTGGCGGACGACGCGGTACCGGCGGTGTCACAGGCGTGGGGCACGGACTGGCCCCGGCACATCGTGGTCCTCGTCCCGGATTCCCTCGCCGACATGGCGGGGCTGCTGGGCTCGCCCGAGTCCGCCTACCGCGGGATAGCCGCGGTCACCACGGGCGAGACCGGCGCCCCGGCGAGCGCGCCCGCGGACCGGATCATCGTCAACCCCGACGCGTACGGTGTGCTCGGCGGCAGCGGCAGGCAGGTCGTCCTGACCCACGAGACCACCCATGTCGCCACCCGCGTCCACACCACCGCCGCCACCCCGCTGTGGCTCTCCGAGGGCTATGCCGACTGGGTCGGCTACCTCGGCAGCGGCCGCTCCCCGTCCCAGGTCGCGCCCGAACTGGGACGTGTGGTGAGCGAGGGCCGGCCGCCGCAGACGCTGCCGTCCGACGCGGACTTCGGCTTCACCGGCGACTCGGGCAGGCTGGCCCGGGCCTACGAGAGCGGGTGGATGGCCTGCCGGATGATCGCGGAGCGCTGGGGCGAGGTCAGACTCGTCGAGTTCTACCGGGCCGTGGGCGCGCACGAGCGGCGGGCCGGGGCGGTCGAGGACGCGCTGAAGGACGTACTCGGGACGTCGCTGGAGGACTTCACGGCCCGCTGGCAGCAGTACCTGAGCGCTCAGCTCGGCTGACGGCCAGAGGGCCTGTTAGGGGCACGGTGCCGCAGGCACTCCATGGGCGTGCGGTGCGCGGCGGTGCTGGTGTCGCTGCGCACGGCCCGGGGTCAGGAGGGCAGCGACGTCTCCTTGGCGCGGGTCGTCTGAGCCGGTACGGGGAGTGGGGTGGTGCGGGGCACCGTCGAGCGCCAGAGTGCGCGGGCCGCGAGGAGTGTGGCGAGGACCAGCAGGCCGTTGCGCAGGGACAGCAGGGTGACGCCGAGGGCGTCGCTGGCGACGACGTGCGCGAACCAGACCGGGAACTCCAGGACCGTCACGAAGCACGCCGCCAGGACGAGCGCGACGGGGAGCCGCATCCGGCTGCCGCGGAAGCACAGGCACACCGCCGCCAGACCGACCAGCCACACCATGTACTGCGGGCTGATCACCCGGCTCGTCGTCACGAACATCAGCACCGCCACGAAGGCCGCGTCCGCGAGCGTGTGCGACCC
The DNA here is from genome assembly GCF_042740355.1 of Streptomyces sp. NPDC059010. Classification (NCBI taxonomy): domain Bacteria; kingdom Bacillati; phylum Actinomycetota; class Actinomycetes; order Kitasatosporales; family Streptomycetaceae; genus Streptomyces; species Streptomyces sp. NPDC059010. The sequence continues at coordinate 165,098 of NZ_JBHYJA010000016.1, read as the reverse complement.
GAACCGCCTCGCCCGCAGCCGCCACAGCAGCAGCCAGCCGAAGGCGAGCCCGCTCAGCACCAGCGCGGCCGTGCTGACGACGTCGACATACGGGCCGAGGAACTCCACCGAGCCGTAGTTCAGCAGCACCTGGCCGTCCCAGCCGTACTGCCGGGCCACATGGAAGACCAGCGCGCCCAGCGACTCCACCTCGGTGCCGCGGTCGCGCTGGAAGGTCAGGAAGGCGAAGGCGCCGGGCATGGTGAGGGCGAACCCCGCCGCCAGGACGCCTGCGGTCAGCGCGGCCCAGCCCCAGGCGGCGCGCCTGCGGGCCGCGACCAGCAGCAGCACCGGCCACACCTTCAGCATCGCCGCGAAGGCCGTCAGCGCACCCATCAGCCGGGGATGCCGGGCGCCCGCGAGCAGCGCGGCCACGGCGACGGCGGTGACCATCACGTCGTAGCGGGCGTACACGGTCGGGCCGAGCAGCGGTACGCCCGCCACCCACACCCAGGCCCCGCGCAGGGAGCGGCCCGGGCGCAGGCCGGCGTACAGCAGGAGCAGCAGGACGGCGAGGTCGGCGGCGAAACAGAGGACGAAGAACGCCGACGGGTAGTCCAGCCAGAACACCAGCCCGGGGGAGAGGACCGGGAGGGCCGCGGCGGGCGGGTACTGCCAGGTGACGTCGTCCAGCGGGAACGTCCCGGTGCGCAGCACCTCGTACCAGGCCTGGTAGATCACCGACACGTCGCTGGTGACGTCCGGGCCGGGGAAGACGTACACCTTGAACACGAAGAGCAGCAGTACCGCTCTGGTCAGACCCCAGACACCCAGCAGCCACGCCAGGGACCGCCGCCCGCCCGTCGTCTCCACCGGATCCCCTGCCGTTCGCACACCGCCTTCATGGACATGATGTCCTGTCCAGCTGTGAGCAGGCCATAAGCGTGGCCGAGCCCCGGCTGTGAACGGCGGCTTCGATAAAGTCGGCGGCGATGCACAAGACCCTGATCGTGACCAACGACTTCCCGCCCCGCCCCGGCGGCATCCAGGCCTTCCTGCACAACATGGCGCTGCGCCTCGACCCGGAGCGGCTGGTCGTCTACGCCTCCACCTGGAAGCGCGGCCACGAGGGCACCGAGGCCACCGCCGCCTTCGACGCCGAGCAGCCCTTCACGGTCGTACGGGACCGTACGACGATGCTGCTGCCGACGCCCGGGGCGACCCGGCGGGCGGTGGGCCTGCTGCGCGAGCACGGCTGCACGTCGGTCTGGTTCGGTGCCGCGGCCCCGCTCGGCCTGATGGCCCCGGCACTGCGCAAGGCGGGCGCCCGGCGCCTTGTCGCCACGACCCACGGCCACGAGGCGGGCTGGGCCCAGCTGCCCGCCTCCCGGCAGCTGCTCCGCCGGATCGGCGAGTCGACGGACACGATCACCTACCTCGGCGAGTACACGCGCTCACGCATCGCCACCGCCCTGACCCCGCAGGCGGCCTCGCGGATGGTGCAACTGCCACCGGGGGTGGATGAGAAGACCTTCCATCCCGGGTCGGGGGGCGACGAGGTCCGGGCGCGGCTGGGGCTGACGGACCGGCCGGTCGTCGTCTGCGTCTCCCGTCTGGTCCGCCGCAAGGGCCAGGACACCCTGATCCAGGCCATGCCCCGCGTCCTGTCCGCCGAGCCGGACACCGTGCTGCTGATCGTCGGGGGCGGCCCCTACGAGCAGGACCTGCGGCGGCTGGCGCACGAGACGGGCGTCGCCGACTCGGTCCGCTTCACCGGCCCGGTGCCCTGGTCCGAGCTGCCCGCCCACTACGGCGCCGGCGACGTCTTCGCGATGCCGTGCCGGACGAGGCGGCGGGGGCTCGACGTGGAGGGCCTCGGCATCGTCTACCTGGAGGCGTCGGCGACGGGCCTGCCGGTGGTCGCGGGTGACTCGGGCGGCGCCCCGGACGCCGTACTGGACGGCGAGACGGGGTGGGTGGTGGGAGGCGGCTCCCCCGAGGAGGCCGCCGACCGCATCGTCACACTCCTGGGAGACGCCGAGCTGCGCCGGAGGATGGGGGAGCGGGGCAGGGAATGGGTCGAGGAGAAGTGGCGCTGGGACCTGCTGGCGGAGAACTTGAAAAAGCTGCTGTAGGACAACGCCCTCAGGGGCGCGGGGAACTGCGCGATCAACCACCAACAACCCGCAGACGCCAACGACGATTACCCGGCAGCCCAGATGGCACACGGTTCAACCGGCGGAGCCACTAGGCGGAACCCAATAATCCGCCCATGCTGCGCACATGACATCAAACCTGATGCAGCGTCAGCTGACAAGACGTCAAATCCTGGGAATGGCGGCCCTCCAAACCGCCGCCACCCTCGGCTTCACCCGCATCGGCCTCAAGTCGGCCCAGTCCGCCGAGCCCGACGCAGTCGAATCCGCCCCCGCCATAGTCATCGGCTCCGGCTACGGCGGCGCCGTAGCCGCCCTCCGCCTCGGCCAGGCAGGCATCCGCACGCTCGTCCTGGAGATGGGCCGCCTCTGGAACACCCCCGGCCCCGACGGGAGGATCTTCTGCTCCACCGCCGCCCCCGACCGGCGCTCCATGTGGTTCCGCACCCGCACCGAGGCCCCGCTCGCCACCTTCCTGTGGCTGGACGTCGTCAACAAGGACATCAGCCCCTACCCGGGCGTCCTGGACCGGGTCCGCTACGCCGACATGTCCGTCTACGTCGGCCGGGGCGTCGGCGGCGGCTCCCTGGTCAACGGCGGCATGGCCGTCACCCCGCTCCAGTCCTACTTCGCCGAGCAGTTCCCCACCGTGGACACCGCGGAGATGTACGGCACGTACTTCCCGCGAGCCCGCTCCATGCTGGGCGTCAACACCATCGACCCCGCGTGGTTCGAGTCGACCGAGTGGTACCGGTTCACGCGGATCTCCCGCAAGCACGCCGCCAACGCCGGCCTCAGGACGACCTTCGTGCCCAACGTCTACGACTTCGACCATATGCAGCGCGAGGCCGCCGGCACGGCGACCAGGTCCGCGCTCGGCCAGGAGGTCATCTACGGCAACAACCACGGCAAGCGCACCCTCGACAAGACGTACCTCGCCTCCGCGCTCGGCACCGGGAACGTCACCATCCACACCCTGGAGCGGGTGAGGTCGATCAGCAGGGCCGCCGACGGGACGTACGTCCTGACCGCCGACCGGATCGACGACACCGGCACCGTCGTGGAGACCAAGGAGTACGGCTGCAGGTACCTCTTCCTCGGAGGCGGCAGCATCGGAACGACCGAACTCCTCGTCCGCGCCCGGGAGTCGGGCACCCTGCCCGCCCTGGACGCCAGCGTCGGCACCGGGTGGGGGACCAACGGCAACGTGATGCTCGGGCGGGCCAACCACCTGTGGGACACCGTCGGGGCCAACCAGTCGACCATGCCGGTCATGGGCATCGACGACTGGGCCAACACCGCCAACCCCGTCTTCGCCGAGATCGCGCCCCTGCCGACGGGGCTGGAGCACTGGGTCAGCCTCTATCTGGCGATCACCAAGAACCCCGAGCGCGCGTCGTTCTCGTACGACTCGGCAAGCGGGGCCGTACGGCTCGGGTGGAGCGCCGCGCAGAGTGCCGTGTCGGTGGGCATGGCGAAGAAGCTGTTCGACCGGATCAACGCGGCCAACGCCACGATCTACCGGTACGACCTGTTCGGCTCCGGCAGCAAGGTCTTCGCCGACGACTTCACCTACCACCCGCTCGGCGGCTGTGTGCTGGGGCGGGCGACCGACAACTACGGCCGGGTGAAGGGGTATTCACGGCTCTACGTCACCGACGGCTCGCTCGTGCCCGGGTCGATCGGGGTGAACCCGTTCGTGACGATCACCGCACTCGCCGAACGCACGATGGCGCGGGTCCTCGTGGAGGACACCGCGCCATAGTCGTCGTACGAGCCGCTTGACTGGCTACTTCTGGTAGATCGCCTCGATCTCGTCCGCGAAGTCCTTCGCCACGACGTTGCGCTTGAGCTTCAGCGACGGCGTCAGATGGCCCGACTCCTCCGTGAACTGGGAGGGCAGAATGCGGAACTTCCGCACCGATTCCGCCTTCGACACCGCGGCGTTGCCGTCGTCGATCGCGGCCTGGATCGCAGCGTCCAGGTCCGCGTCCCCGGCCAGCGACGCCGCGGTGGCATCCGCGGGCTTGCCGTGCTCGGCGGCCCAACGGCCCAGGAACTCCTCGTCGATGGTGACCAGCGCGCCCACGAACGGCCGCCCGTCGCCCACCACCATGCACTCCGCGACCAGTGCGTGCGCCCGGATACGGTCCTCGATCACGGCCGGCGCGACGTTCTTGCCGCCCGCGGTGACGATGATCTCCTTCTTGCGGCCGGTGATCCTGAGGTAGCCGTCCTCGTCGAGGGTGCCGATGTCACCGGTGTGGAACCAGCCGTCGGCCAGCGCCTCCTCGGTCGCGCCCGGGTTGTTCCAGTACTCCTTGAACAGGTGCTCGCCGTGCAGCAGCACCTCACCGTCGTCCGCGATCCGCACCACCGAGCCCGGCAGCGGCTGACCGACCGTGCCGATCTTCTGCCGGTCCCAGGGGTTGAACGCGGTGGCGGCACAGGACTCGGTCAGGCCGTAGCCCTCCAGGACCGTGAAGCCGATGCCGCGGAAGAAGTGGCCGAGGCGCTCACCCAGCGGGGCGCCGCCGGAGATGGCGTACTCGCCACGGCCGCCGAGCACCGCGCGCAGCTTGCTGTACACCAGCTTGTCGAAGACCTTGTGCTTGATCTTCAGGCCGACCGACGGACCGGACGGAGTGTCCAGCGCCTTGCTGTAGGCGATCGCGGTGTCCGCCGCCTTGTCGAAGATCTTGCCCTTGCCGTCGGCCTGCGCCTTGGCGCGCGCCGAGTTGTAGACCTTCTCGAAGACGCGCGGCACACCCAGGATCAGCGTCGGGCGGAACGCGGCCAGCTCGTCGGTGAGGTCCTTGATGTCCGGGACGGTGCCCAGCTTGATCGGCGCCATCATCGGAGCGATCTGCACCAGCCGGCCGAAGACATGCGCCAGCGGCAGGAAGAGCAGCACGGAGCACTCACCGGTGCGGAACAGCGGCCGCAGGCGCTCCACGATGTTCCCGCACTCCGCGAAGAAGCTGCGGTGGGTGAGGACACAGCCCTTGGGGCGCCCGGTGGTGCCGGACGTGTACACGATCGTCGCCGGGTCGTCGGCCTTCGCCAGCGAGCTGCGCTCCTCGACCGTGGCGTCGCTGATGTCCTGGCCCAGCCGGCCCAGCTCCTCGACACCGCCGGCCTCGATCTGCCAGACGTGCTTCAGCGCGGGCAGCCGGTCGCGCACCGACTCGACGGCGGCCGTGTGGTTGTCCAGCTCCGTGATCACCGCGGTGGCACCAGAGTCACTGAGGATCCACTGCACCTGCTCCGGGGAGCTGGTCTCGTACACCGGCACGGTGACCGCGCCCGCCGACCAGATCGCGAAGTCGAGCAGGGTCCACTCGTAGCGGGTGCGGGACATCAGGCCGACCCGGTCGCCCGGCCGGACCCCGGCGGCGACGAGCCCCTTCGCGGCCGCGCGCACCTCGGCGAGGAAGGCGGTGGCCGTCACGTCCTGCCAGACACCGTCGACCTTGCGGGCGATGACGGCGACGTCCGGGTGCTGCGCGGCGTTTCTGCGGACGATGTCGGTCAGATTGCCGTCCGCAGGGACCTCGTACAAAGCCGGAAGGCTGAACTCGCGCAAGACTGCTGCTCCTCATAGGGCGCCGGCGCCACGACGTTGTGTGATGCGACGGTGCGGTCCAAGGCTCGGGCAAGTGCTCTTGGATTCACATGTTGAAATCCAGAGCACGACTGGACCGACCGGACGTTACCCGCCGGTATGGCTTCTTCGACAGGGGGTCCCGGCGAGATGTTCGCTGCGTCACACGGATTGGTGTTTCTGCGCGCAGAGTAGTCGAGCTGTCTGACGACTGGCCAGTAACCATCGGTCCCGCCGCCACTGTTCACGTATGCCGCACACGCCTACCCTTGATCGCCATGGCACCGACACCGAGGGGAAACCGCAGGACACGCGTCCATGTGGTCAGCGATGTGCACGGCAACGTCCGCGACCTGGCCAGGGCCGGCGAGGGCGCCGACGCCCTGATCTGCCTGGGCGACCTGGTGCTCTTCCTGGACTACGCCGACCACTCGCGCGGCATCTTCCCCGACCTGTTCGGCGTGGAGAACGCCGACCGCATCGTCGAGCTGCGCACCGCCCGGCGCTTCGAGGAGGCGCGGGAGTTCGGGGCGCTGCTGTGGGCCGGGATCGGCTCGGATCGGCGCGCGGTGATCGAGAAGGCGGTGCGCAAGCAATACGCCGAGATGTTCGCGGCGCTCCCGACCCCGACGTACGCCACCTACGGCAATGTCGACATGCCGCCCCTGTGGCCGGAGTACGCCGGGCCGGGGACGACGGTGCTGGACGGGGAGCGGGTGGAGATCGGCGGCTGGACCTTCGGCTTCGTGGGCGGCGGCCTGCGCACCCCGATGCGCACCCCCTACGAGATCAGCGACGAGGAGTACGCGGCGAAGATCGAGGCCGTCGGCGAGGTGGACGTGCTGTGCACCCACATTCCGCCGGAGGTTCCGGAGTTGGTGTACGACGTGGTGGCGCGGCGCTTCGAGCGGGGGAGCCGGGCGCTGCTGGAGGCGATTCGCCGTACTCGCCCTCGCTACTCCCTTTTCGGTCATGTCCATCAGCCGCTGGTCCGGCGGATGCGGATCGGCGCGACGGAGTGCGTGAACGTGGGGCACTTCGCGGGATCCGGGAAGCCATGGGCGCTGGAATGGTGAGCGGGTCCGGGGCCGGTCAGGGCTCCTGAGGGGTTCCGGCCGAGGGGCTGGTGGGGGTCCGGCGGGGGTCCGGTGGGCGGTTTCGCGACGACGGCGCAGGTGGGGGTGAACTCGGCCGGTCGGGCGCGCGGTAGCCTTCACGCTGCACACGCGTGCGCATCACGACTTCTTAGCGGCCCGCATCTGGAGGAGCCCCGGCGATGGCGGAACACACCAGTTCGAGCATCACGATCGAGGCGGCACCGGCCGACGTCATGGGGGTGATCGCCGACTTCGCCCGTTACCCGGACTGGACCGGTGAGGTGAAGGAGGCGGAGGTGCTCAAGACCGACGCCGAGGGCCGCGCCGAGCAGGTCCGTCTCGTCATGGACGCCGGCGCGATCAAGGACGACCAGGTGCTGGGGTACACCTGGACCGGCGAGAACGAGGTGTCCTGGACGCTGGTGAAGTCCCAGATGCTGCGCTCGCTCGACGGCACGTACCTCCTCAAGCCGGCCGGGGCGGGTGCCACCGAGGTCACCTACCGGCTGACGGTCGACGTCAAGATCCCGATGCTGGGGATGATCAAGCGGAAGGCCGAGAAGGTCATCATCGACCGGGCGCTGGCGGGCCTGAAGAAGCGGGTGGAGTCGGGCAAGTAGGGCCTGTCCGCCCAGCGCCCGCGCCGGGTACCTGCCAACCGGGCCGAACTTCGGCGTCCGTTACCGTTCACCCCCATGCGCACCATCCTGATCACGGGCCCCGGCGGCAGCGGCCGTACCACCGTCGCCGCCGCCACCGCGCTGACGGCGGCGAGTGGTGGCACCCGCACCCTCGTCCTCAGCGCCGACCGCACCGACACCCTGGGCGCGGCGCTCGGCACGAGGACCGGTGCCGCCCCCGTCCCCGTCGCCCCGAACCTCACCGCCTGGCGGCCCGACGCCGCCACCGGGTTCCGGGACGATCTCGCCGCCTTCCAGGAGCGTGCCGCCTCCGCGCTTGAGCTTCTCGGCGCCTCCCGGCTCGACCCGGAGGAGGTCACTCCGCTCCCCGGTGCCGAGGAGCTCGCGCTCCTGCGGGCGCTGCGGGATGCCGCGCTGGCCGAGGCGCACGAACTGCTCGTCGTCGACCTGCCGGCCACCCCGCAGGCGCTCGCCCTGCTGTCCCTCCCCGAGGAGCTGCGCCGCTATCTGCGTCGGCTGCTGCCGCCCGAACGGCAGGCCGCGCGGGCGCTGCGGCCCGTCCTGGGGCGGCTCGCCGGGGTTCCGATGCCCGCGGAGTGGCTGTACGAGACCGCGACCCGCTGGGACGTCGAGCTCGCCGCCGTGGCGGCCGTCGTCGCCGACAAGGAGACCGTCGTACGGCTCGTCGCCGAACCCGGCCCCGGCGGCGCCGACGCCGTGCGTGCCGCCGGACTCGCCCTCGCCCTGCGCGGTCTGCGCCCCGACCTGCTGATCGCCAACCGGGTCCTGCCGGAGACCGAGGCGGCGGCCGGGAGCTGGCTCGCCGGGCCCGTCGCCCAGCAGCGCAAGGCCGTCGAGGCGTGGGAGGAGGCGTACGACGTCCGCCACGTCGCCCATCTCGGGCGGGACCCCCGCGGCGCCGACGATCTCGCCGCCCTCGCCGTGCCCGCCGTCAACGGCACGTCGTCCACCGTCGAGTGGCCCGTCACCGACCGGCTCGCCGAGGACGGCGTCCTCGTCTGGCACATCCCCCTGCCCGGGGCGGTACGGGACGAGCTCGACCTCATCCGGCGCGGCGACGAACTCGTCCTCACCGCGGGGCAGTTCCGGCGTATCGTGCCGCTGCCGTCCGCCCTGCGCCGATGCGCCGTGGACGGCGCCGCACTGCGCGACGGCGAGCTGCGGATCCGGTTCGCGCCGGATCCGGATCTCTGGCCGAGGACCCGGTGAAGCAGGCACGGCCGTTCGGGTAACGTCGTAGAGACGAACCGTAGTCAGGAGTCCGTCATGAGCGAAGAGCTCCCCCCGTCCGACGCCACTGACCGGCAGGCCGACGACGAGGTACGGGCGACCGACGCCGACGCCTGGGCGACGGCGTGCGCCGAGGACCTCGCGGCGGAGAAGGCCCGCCGCCGCACCCAGTACGGCCCGCCGCCGGGCTCGGCCGCCGAGGAACTGCGCAAGCTCGTCGACGCCGTCGCGGACAAGCTCTCGACCATCCAGTCCCCGCTGCTCGGCGCGGTCGCCGGACCGGCCGCCCAGCAGGTGGTCAAGCAGGTCGTGGAGCAGGCCAAGGCCGCCGTCGAGCCCGTCATCGAGCGCAACCCGGACGTCTTCGACCACCTGGCCGCCGCCGGCAACGAGATTCTCGCCGCGTACCGCTCCGCGGTGCAGAACCAGGAGCGGCGCTGGACCACCGGGGACAGCGGCGATCACGACCTGGACGAGCGGCGGGACCGGGGCGACGACGCAGGCCCCGGAGAGCGCATCGACCTGGACTGAACGCGGTACGACTCCCTCCCGGAGGCCCTGTCCGCCCGCCGGACGACGCGAACCCGGCAACGGGGCCTCGGGTACGGTTGGCCGTAGCGGGGCTCGACCGAAACTGAGGGATTCATGGGACTCACCATCGGCGTCGATATCGGCGGCACGAAGATCGCGGCCGGCGTGGTCGATGAGGAAGGCAACATCCTCTCGACCCACAAGGTGCCGACCCCGGGCACGCCCGAGGGAATCGTGGACGCCATCGCCACCGCGGTGGAGGGCGCGCGCGCCGGGCACGAGATCGTCGGCGTGGGCATCGGTGCCGCCGGATACGTCAACCGGCAGCGCGCGGAGGTCTACTTCGCCCCCAACATCGACTGGCGCAACGAGCCTCTGAAGCAGAAGGTCGAGGCCCGCGTGGGTCTCCCGGTCGTCGTGGAGAACGACGCCAACGCCGCCGCCTGGGGCGAGTACAAGTTCGGCGCGGGCAAGGGCCACCGCAACGTCATCTGCATCACCCTCGGCACCGGCCTCGGCGGCGGCATCATCATCGGCAACAAGCTGCGCCGCGGCCACTACGGCGTCGCCGCCGAGTTCGGCCACATCCGTATGGTGCCGGACGGCCTGCTGTGCGGCTGCGGCAGCCAGGGCTGCTGGGAGCAGTACGCCTCCGGGCGCGCCCTCGTCAGATACGCCAAGCAGCGCGCCAACGCCACCCCCGAGAACGCCGAGATCCTGCTCGGCATGGGCGACGGCAGCCCCGAGGGCATCGAGGGCAAGCACATCTCCATGGCCGCCCGCCAGGGCGACCCGGTCGCCGTCGACTCCTACCGCGAACTCGCCCGCTGGGCCGGCGCCGGCCTCGCCGACCTCGCCTCCCTCTTCGACCCCTCCGCCTTCATCGTCGGCGGCGGCCTCTCCGACGAGGGCGAACTCGTCCTCGACCCGATCCGCAAGTCCTACAAGCGCTGGCTGGTGGGCGGCAACTGGCGCCCGGTCGCCGACGTCATCGCGGCCCAGCTCGGCAACAAGGCGGGGTTGGTCGGTGCCGCGGACCTGGCCCGGGAGCCCGACCCGATCATGTAGCGGCCACTTCTCGGGGCGCGGTGACTGCATGTCCCTCAGGGGCGCGGGGAACTGCGCGACCAGCCACAACGAACCGGCAGTCGCGCACACACCCTGCGCCCCTCCCCGTTGGGCGTAGATTGATCCACATGGCGTTCCTCCCGAACTCCCTCACAGAGCCCGACGGTTCGGCCACCATCCGCGTCCTGAGCTACAACATCCGCTCGATGCGCGACGACACAGCCGCCCTCGCCCGCATCATCAGCGCCTGCGACCCCGACCTGGTCCTCATCCAGGAAGCCCCCCGTTTCTTCCGCTGGCGCAAGAAACTCGCCCGCCTGGCCCGCGCAGCGAACCTCGTCACCCTCACCGGCGGCGCCACCGCGGCCGGCCCCGCGATCCTCTGCAACCTCCGTGCCACCGTCGAGCGCACCGAGGATGTACTCCTCCCGCTCACCCCCGGCCTCCACCGACGCGGTTTCGCCACCGCGGTGGTCCACTTCGGCGGCGCCCGCATCGGCGTACTGAGCTGCCATCTCTCCCTGGAGAAACACGAGCGCCACGAGCAGGGCGGCATGCTGCTGGACCGCCTCGCCGGCCTCGACACCCCGCACGCCATCGCGGGCGGCGACCTCAACGAGCGCCCCACCGGCCCGACTTTCCAGCGCCTCGCCGGTCACCTCCAGGACTGCCGGGCCACCGTCCCCTGGGGCGGCGAGCACACCTGGATCCAGGACGAGCCCCACCGCCGTATCGACGCGATCTTCGCCACCGAGGGCATCGAGGTGCTCGGCTGCGGTGTCCCCCTCGGCCAGCCCGGTGTGACGCAGACAGACCTGAGGGCGGCCACGGACCACCTTCCGGTCCTGGCCGCCCTCAGGCTTCCCGCAGCTCAGTAGGTCAGACGACGGCACCCCGGCCGGGATCGTCGTCGTCCTCGTCGTCCGTCTTCATCCGCATCACCAGCGTGGCGAACCCGCCCAGGAACCCGCCGATGCCCAGCGTGGCCAGCCACCAGGTCATGTCCCAGCTGAACACGACGGCGAGCAGCAGCAGGACCGGCCCGCCGATCACCCCGAGCCAGGCGAACTTCGCGGTCGCGTCGGCGGCGGGCAGCGGCGGCGGCTCCGGCGGTACGAAGTGGCCCTCGTCGTCACCGTCGAAGTCGTCCTCGGACGGCTCGGGCGCGCTGTAGTCACGCGGGCCGACGCCGGGGGCGAAGGCGATGGAGCTGCCCAGCGGCCTGACCGGCTCGTCCTCCTTGGGCTCCCCGGCCTTGTCGGCCCGGTCTACCTTGTCGGCCTGCTCGCTCTTCTCCCGCTGCCCGGCCTTCGGGCCGCCGGGCCGGTCGTCCGTCTCGCCGCCTGTCTCGTCGTCCGTCCCGTCGTTGGTGCCGGACTCCAGCAGCGCCAGGTCTTCCACCGACTTGAACGGCTTCGCGCCCGGCGGGTCCGGCGGCTCGTCGCCGTACCCGGCGACGATCGCGGCCCAGGCGGCGTCCTCGTCGAACGGCACGTGCTGCTCTTCCGGCTCGCGATCATCGCGGTCCTCGCGCCTCTCGCGGTCGGAGTCGTGCTCAGCCACCTGTGGTCGTCCCTTCCTTGCCCACGCCGGTTGCGAGCCGGTCGATGAAGCCGAGGCTCTCCTTGAAGATCCGGTCCGCGTCATGGTCCAACGTCGCCACATGGCAGCTCTGTTCCAGCACGATCTCCGTTACGTCCGTGGACGACACCCTGCTCAGGATCCGGGCCGAGTCCGCCGGTGGCACGACGTGGTCCCGCGCGCTGCGCAGAAGCAGCAGCGGCTGGGTGACCTGCGGCAGCTCACCGTCGACCAGGCGGAGGAAGTTCCGCAGGGAGTGGGCCGCGTGCAGCGGCACCCGGTCGTACCCGAGCTCGACGGCGCCCTCCTTCGCGATGTCGCTGGCGATCCCCTTCGTCGTACGGACCAAGTGGCGGGACACCGGAAGGGTGTACGCGGACAGGCCGTGCACCTTGTTCGCCGGGTTGACGACCAGTACGCCGGCCACGTCCTCCCCGTGCTTCGCGGCGAGCCGCAGGGCGAGGGCGCCGCCCATGGACAGGCCGGCCACGAAGACCCGCTCGCAGCGGTCGCGCAGGATGCGCAGGGCGCGGTCCACCTCGGCGTACCAGTCCTGCCAGCCGGTGAGTGCCATGTCCTCCCAGCGGGTGCCGTGCCCCGGCAGCAGCGGCAGCGAGACGGTGAGCCCGCGCTCGGCGAGAGACTCGGCCCAGGGGCGCAGCGACTGGGGGGAACCGGTGAAGCCATGGCAGAGGAGGACCCCGACCTCCCCGCCCTCGTGGCGGTACGGCTCGGCTCCAGGAAGGACCGGCACCTTACGGTCTCCTGTTCGTGAAAGGGATCGGTAAAGGGATCGATACAGCCAGGTGTGCTTCACCGTACGCGACCGCACTGACACCGACCAGGGCCGTCGAACTCTTTGACAGTGCTCCGGGTTAAGGTCTGATCGACAGACACAGGAGGCACGAGGTTGTTGTACGGCGCTATGAAGGTGGCCATCGGGGGACCGCTCAAGGTCGCCTTCAGGCCCTGGGTGGAAGGCCTGGAGAACGTTCCCGCCGAGGGTGCCGCGATCCTCGCCAGCAACCACCTCTCCTTCTCCGACTCGTTCTTCCTGCCCGCGGTCCTCGACCGCAAGGTGACCTTCATCGCGAAGGCCGAATACTTCACCACCCCGGGCGTCAAGGGCCGGCTGACGGCGGCGTTCTTCAAGGGCGTCGGCCAGCTGCCGGTGGACCGCTCCGGGGCGCGCGGCGCGGGCGAGGCGGCCATCAAGAGCGGCATAGACGTCCTGGAGCGCGGCGAGCTGTTCGGGATCTACCCGGAGGGCACGCGCTCGCCCGACGGCCGGCTCTACCGGGGCAAGCCCGGCGGCCTCGCGCGCGTGGCGCTCGCCACCGGGGCGCCGGTCATCCCGGTCGCCATGATCGACACGGAGAAGATCCAGCCGCCGGGGAAGGTCATGCCCAAGCTCATGCGGCCGGGCATCCGGATCGGCAAGCCCCTGGACTTCAGCCGGTACCAGGGCATGGAGCACGACCGGTTCGTGCTCCGCGCGGTGACCGACGAGGTCATGTACGAGATCATGAAGCTCTCCGGCCAGGAGTACGTCGACATGTACGCGACCGCCGCCAAGCGGCAGATCGCGGAGGCGGCGAAGGCCGACAAGGAACAGACGAAGAAGACGAAGAAGGCGGACGACGAGCGGTCCGGGGCCTAGGCCGGGCAGTCTGGGCCTGGGTTTCCCGAACAGGGGGGTGGGGGCATGGCCGAGCGTGAGCGGGTCATGAGGATGTCCGTCGAGCAGCCGCTGTGGCGCGCGCTCGCCGGCTACCGAGTGCTGACCATGGTGTACGCCATCGGGCTCTTCATCAGCGCCTACCACGAGGTCGCCCGCCCCTGGGTGTCCATCGCCTACCTCGCCGTCCTGGCCGTGTGGACGCTGGCCACCCTGCCCTGCGTCGCGAACGCGGCGAGCTGCACCAAGCGCTTCCTCACCGCGGACCTCACCATCGCCCTGGCCGGCATCCTGCTCACCCGCCTCGCCGAGACGCACGAGCGGATCGACGCAGGCGCCCCGACCCTGCCGTCGATATGGACGGCGGGCGCCGTGCTCGCCTTCGCCATCAAGGGCGGTTGGCGCTGGGCCGCGTTCGCCTCCACGCTGGTCGCCGCCGCCAACCTGGTCCACCGCTCCGGCGTGCCCACCCGCGACACCGTCCACATGGTGCTGCTCGTCTGGATCGCCTCCATCGCCATCGGCTACGTCGTGGAGGTCGCCCGCGCCTCCGAGCGCACCCTCGCCCGCGCCCTGGAGATCGAGGCGGCGACCCGTGAGCGGGAGCGGCTCGCCCGGGACATCCACGACAGCGTGCTCCAGGTGCTGGCGATGGTGCAGCGGCGCGGTGCCGTCATCGGCGGCGAGGCGGCCGAGCTGGGCCGGATGGCCGGTGAGCAGGAGGTGGCGCTGCGCACGCTGGTCTCGGGCGGCCTCGTGCCCGTGCCGCGGGTGTCGCAGGAGGCCGCCGAGGGCGCCGTCGTACGGGCCGTGGACGAGCCGGACGACTCCGACGGCCCCGTCGATCTCCGCGCGCTGCTCGCCCCGTACGCCGGCTCGAAGGTCAGTCTCGCCGAGCCCGGTGCTCCGGTGCCCGTGGCGCCGGTAGCCGCGCGGGAGCTGGCCGCGGCCGTGGGGGCGGCCCTGGACAATGTGCGTCGGCATGCGGGGGAGCACGCGCGTGCGTGGATCCTCGTCGAGGACGAGCCCGGCGAGGTGATCGTCACCGTGCGGGACGACGGACCCGGCATTCCCGAGGGCCGGCTCGCGCAGGCCGAGGGCGAGGGGCGGCTCGGCGTCGCCCTGTCGATCCGGGGGCGGCTGCGGGACCTCGGCGGCTCCGCCGAGCTGATCTCGGTGCCGGGGCAGGGCACCGAGGTGGAACTGAAGGTACCGAAGGACAGCAGCGCTTCACGGGGGAAGGCGGAGCAGCGATGACGGACACCGCGAGCGGACGGCAGGGCCCGATCAAGGTCATGGTGGTCGACGACCACCCGATGTGGCGCGACGCGGTCGCCCGTGACCTCGGCGAGTCCGGCTTCGACGTGGTCGCCACCGCGGGCGACGGCGACCAGGCCGTACGCCGCGCGAAGGCCGCCGCCCCCGACGTCCTGGTGCTCGACCTCAACCTGCCCGCCAAGCCCGGCGTCCAGGTCTGCAAGGAGCTGGTGGCCCACAACCCGGCGCTGCGCGTCCTCGTCCTGTCCGCGAGCGGCGAGCACGCCGACGTACTCGAAGCCGTGAAGTCAGGCGCCACCGGCTATCTGCTGAAGTCGGCGTCCACGGAAGAGCTGCTGGACGCGGTGCGCCGTACGGCCGTCGGCGACCCGGTGTTCACGCCGGGCCTGGCCGGACTGGTCCTCGGCGAGTACCGCCGCCTCGCCTCCGAGCCGGTACCCGCCGCCTCCGACGCCGACCAGCCGGGGGCCCCGCAGCTCACCGACCGTGAGACGGAGGTGCTGCGGCTCGTCGCCAAGGGCCTGAGCTACAAGCAGATCGCCGAACGCCTGGTCATCTCCCACCGCACGGTCCAGAACCACGTGCAGAACACGCTCGGCAAGCTTCAGCTGCACAACCGCGTGGAGCTGGTGCGCTACGCGATCGAGCGTGGCCTCGACGACGAGTGACGCGCCGCCTCGCCGTCTTGTCGGCGAGTGATCCCTCCGCCGTCTCCTTGACGGCGCGTAAACCGAACACCCGGCCATTCACCGGAATTGCCGTTCCGACCCATCCCGTTGTGACCTGGCTCACCATTAGCGTGGCCTCACCAGGCAACCGCGGCGAAGGGACATTTCCATGCGGGTCGGAGTACTGACCGGAGGCGGCGACTGCCCCGGTCTCAACGCCGTCATCCGGGCCGTCGTCCGCAAGGGCGTACAGGAATACGGCTATGACTTCGTCGGCTTCCGGGACGGCTGGCGGGGTCCACTGGAGAACGACACCGTTCGTCTCGACATCCCCGCCGTGCGCGGCATCCTGCCCCGCGGCGGCACCATCCTCGGCTCCTCGCGCACCAACCCCCTGAAGCAGGAGGACGGCATCCGGCGCATCAAGGAGAACCTCGCCAAGCAGGAGGTCGAGGCGCTCATCGCCATCGGCGGCGAGGACACCCTCGGCGTCGCCGCCCGGCTCTCCGACGAGTACGGCGTGCCCTGTGTCGGCGTGCCGAAGACCATCGACAACGACCTGTCCGCCACCGACTACACCTTCGGTTTCGACACCGCCGTAGGCATCGCGACCGAGGCCATCGACCGGCTGCACACCACCGCCGAATCCCATATGCGGGTCCTCGTCTGCGAGGTGATGGGCCGTCACGCCGGCTGGATCGCCATCCACTCCGGGCTCGCCGGCGGCGCCAACGTCATCCTCATCCCCGAGCAGCGCTTCGACGTCGACAAGGTCTGCGCCTGGATCACCTCCCGATTCAAGGCGTCGTACGCCCCGATCGTGGTCGTCGCCGAGGGCGCCATGCCCAAGGACGGCGACATGGTGCTGAAGGACGAGTCGCTGGACTCCTTCGGGCACGTCCGGCTCTCCGGCGTCGGCGAGTGGCTGGCCAAGGAGATCGAGAGGCGGACGGGGAAGGAGGCCCGTACGACGGTTCTCGGGCACATCCAGCGCGGCGGTACTCCGAGCGCCTTCGACCGCTGGCTCGCCACCCGCTTCGGGCTGCACGCCATCGAGGCGGTCCGCGACGGGGACTTCGGCAAGATGGTCGCGCTGCGCGGCACGGACATCGTCCGCGTCCCGATCGCGGAGGCGACGGCCAAGCTGAAGACGGTCGATCCGAAGCTGTACGAGGAGGTCGGGGTCTTCTTCGGCTGACCCGTTCGACGGTCCTTTCGATGGCCGCTTTCCTTCCGGCGGCACGGGGTTGTGGGCCGTATATTCGGCCCATAACCCTACGAAAAGGGAGCAGTCTTGGAGATCCTGGCCTTCGGCGTGCAGGCGGACGAGAAGCCCCTGGTCGAGCGGGCCTTCCAGGGCCACCACGAGGTGCGCTGCCTGGACGTCTTCCTCAACGAGGACACCGCCCCGATCGCCACCGGCTACGAGGTCGTCTGCACCAGCGTCAACTGCGACCTCGGCCACCGCGTCCTGCAGACCCTCGCGGCCGGCGGCACCCAGATGGTCGCCCAGCGCTCCACCGGCTTCAACAACATCGACCTCCAGGTCGCCGAGCGCCTCGCCATGACGGTCGCCCGGGTCTCGTACTACTCGCCGTACTCCGTGGCCGAGTTCGCCTGGACCCTCGCCATGGCGGTCAACCGCCGTGTCGTGCGCGCCTCCACGCGCACGCGTGACTTCGACTTCCGCCTCGACGGCCTGATGGGCCGCGACCTGCACGGCCGCACCGTGGGCGTCCTCGGCACCGGCAAGATCGGCGAGGCCTTCGCCCGCATCGCCCACGGCTTCGGCATGAACCTGCTCGGCTGGGACATCGCCGAGAACCCCGTCTGTGTGCAGCTCGGCATGCGCTACGTCCCCAAGGACCAGCTCCTCGCCGAGTCCGACCTGGTCAGCCTGCACGTCCCGCTGCTGCCGGAGACCCGGAACCTGATCGACGCCGGTGCGCTCAAGGCCATGAAGGACGACGCGATCCTGATCAACTCCAGCCGGGGCGGCCTCATCGACTCCGCGGCCCTCGTCGCCGAGCTGCGCGAGGGCCGCTTCACGGGCGTCGGCCTCGATGTGTACGAGGCGGAGGCGGGCCTGTTCTTCCTCGACAAGTCCCTCCAGGCCATCGAGGACGACACCCTGGCCCGCCTCGTCACCTTCCCGAACGTCCTGGTCACCTCGCACCAGGCGTACTACACCCGGGAAGCCGTCGGCCAGATCGTCGAGGCCACGCTGAAGAACGTCCTCGACTACAAGGCGGGCCGCCGCTCCGAGAACGTGCTCGTGCCGCGCAGCTGACCCACCAGATCGCGTACGACCGCGGCGCCGTTCAGGGTGAGGATCGACTCGGGATGGAACTGGACGCCGGCAAAGCCCGGTCCGCGTACGGCGTGCACCTCCCCGTTGCCGGACCGGCTGACCTCGATGCCGTGCTCGGCCAGCTCGGCGGACGCCTCGTCGTCGCAGCGCGCCACGAAGCTGTTGTAGAAGCCGACCGTCTCCGGCAGCCCGAACAGGTCGATCGTCGTCTGGGCGCCTTGGTAGGGCACTTCCTTCCGTACGATCTCCAGCCCCAGCTCGGCCGCGACCAGCTCATGGCCGAGGCAGACGCCGAGCACGCCGTGCCGGTGGCCGCGCAGGACCTCGGCGGTGAGGTCGCGCAGGAAGCGCATCTTGGGGTCGGTGAGGTCGGAGGGATCACCGGGGCCGGGGCCCAGCACGACCGGTCCCTCGTGCGCGAGCACCGCCTCCCGCAGCCCGTCCTCGTCGTAGCGCCGGACGGTCACCTCAAGCCCGCTCGACCGCAGCACATGCGCCAGCATCGCCGTGAAGGTGTCCTCGCCGTCGACGACCAGGGCGTGTCCGGTGAGCTCCGCGCCCTTCCTGGGGGCTTCCTGCATCCGCAGCCAGAACGGCGCCAGGGAGGCCCGGCGCCCGTCGAGCGCGGCACGCACGCGTGGGTCGTCGGCGAGAGGTACGCGCGCGTGCTGCTCCGCACGCGGCCGGGACGGCCGTACGCCCAGGGCGGCCAGCACACCCGCCGCCTTCGCATGGGTCTCGGCGACCTCGCTCGCCGGGTCCGACCCGCGCACCAGCGTGGCGCCGACCGGCACCCGCAGCCCGCCGTCCGCGTCGATGTCGGCGGTGCGGATGAGGATGGGGGAGTCGAGGGTCTGGGCGCCGCCGGAGTCCCGGCCGATCAGGGCGAGCGCACCCGCGTAGTACCCGCGCCCGCCGACCTCGTGCCGCTCGATCACCCGGCACGCGTTCTGCACGGGCGACCCGGTCACGGTGGCCGCGAACATGGTCTCCTTCAGGACCTCCCGCACATCCAGCGAGGACTTCCCGCGCAGCTCGTACTCGGTGTGCGCGAGGTGCGCCATCTCCTTCAGCCGCGGCCCGACCACGACCCCGCCCATGTCGCCGACGGTGCACATCATCTTGAGCTCCTCGTCGACGACCATCGACAGCTCCTCGATCTCCTTGCCGTCGGCGAGGAAGTCGAGCAGGTGCTCGGGAGTGGGCCCCTCCGCGGGATAGCGGTACGTCCCGCTGATCGGGTTCATGACGACGGTGCCGCCCGACATCCGCACATGCACCTCGGGGCTCGCCCCGACCAGCGTCCGCTCCCCGGTGTGCACGACGAACGTCCAGTAGGCGCCCCGCTCGCCCTCAAGAAGCCGCCGGAACAGCGCGAGCGCGTCGGCCCGGCCGAACCCCGGGATCTGCCCCTCATATGTCCGCCGGATCACGAAGTTCGCGCCCTCGCCCCGCCCGATCTCCTCCCGCAGCACGCGTCCGACGATCTCCGCGTACTCCTCGTCGGCCACATCGAATCCACCTCCCTCGACGCGCACCTCGTGGGACGGAAGCTGGTCCAGGGCGTCGGCGAGCGGGATCTCGTACGACTCCTCGGGGGTCAGCACCGTCAGCGGCGTGCCGTCGTCGCGGACGTCGAAGCCGCGCTCACGGATCTGCCGGAAGGGGACCAGCGCCAGGCCCTCGTCGGGGAGGTCGGCGAGGCGGTCGCAGGCGGCGACCGGGCCGATCAGGACCTCGACCGTCTCCTGGTCATGGCCCGGGGTGCGGCGTCGCAGGAGGGCGAACGGGCGGGGATCGTCGAGCAGGTCGAGCAGACGCATGGGTCCGTTTCCTTGTCGCTGGGAGGAACGGACCCCGGGAAACGCCGAAGGCCGCCCCTCGGGCGGCCTTCGCGAAGTCTTTCGTACGCGCAGTCAGTGGGCCGCCGGATGAGCGGTCCACCACCAGTTCTGGATCTGGGTCGAGTGCGCGAACATGCGAGGCACCTTACCCCAAGGGCGGTGTCCGGGTCGTGTACTCCGTGTCTCAATTGCTGGGCATGGGGCAGGACGCCCGACACGACCCCGTAATGTTGAGGCGTGACCGTGAACGCTAAGACCAGCGCGAGCGCTGGCAACACCTGGCGAGATCTGCCCGCGGCGCAGCAGCCCGAGTACCCCGACACCGAGGCTCTGCGCGCAGTCGTTGCGGAGCTGGAGTCGTATCCGCCGCTCGTCTTCGCGGGCGAGTGCGACCAGCTGCGCGCCCGGATGGCGGCCGTCGCCAAGGGAGAGGCGTTCCTCCTCCAGGGCGGCGACTGCGCCGAGGCCTTCGACGCCGTGTCCGCCGACCACATCCGCAACAAGCTCAAGACCCTGCTCCAGATGGGCGCCGTGCTGACGTACGCCGCCTCGGTGCCGGTCGTCAAGGTCGGCCGGATCGCCGGCCAGTACTCCAAGCCGCGCTCCAAGCCGACCGAGACCCGCGACGGGGTGACCCTGCCGACCTACCGCGGCGACTCCGTCAACGGCTTCGACTTCACCGAGGCCGCCCGCATCCCGGACCCCGAGCGCCTGAAGCGGATGTACAACGCGTCCGCGTCCACGCTCAACCTGGTGCGCGCCTTCACCACCGGCGGCTACGCCGACCTGCGCCAGGTGCACGCCTGGAACCAGGACTTCGTGAAGTCGTCCCCGTCCGGCCAGCGCTACGAGCAGCTCGCGCGCGAGATCGACAACGCGCTGAACTTCATGCACGCCTGCGGGACCGACCCGGAGGAGTTCAAGACGGTCGAGTTCTTCTCCTCGCACGAGGCGCTGCTGCTCGACTACGAGTCCGCGCTGACCCGCGTCGACTCCCGCACCGGCCAGCTGTACGACGTCTCCGGGCACATGGTGTGGATCGGTGAGCGCACCCGGCAGCTGGACGGCGCGCACATCGAGTTCGCCTCGAAGATCCGCAACCCGATCGGCATCAAGCTCGGCCCGACGACGACGGCCGAGGAGGCGCTGCAGTACATCGACCGCCTGGACCCGGAGCGTGAGCCGGGCCGGCTGACCTTCATCGTCCGTATGGGCGCCGACAAGATCCGGGACAAGCTCCCCGAGCTGGTCGAGAAGGTCACCGCCTCCGGCGCCACCGTGGCCTGGGTGACCGACCCGATGCACGGCAACACCTTCGAGGCGGCCTCCGGTCACAAGACCCGCCGCTTCGACGATGTGCTCGACGAGGTCAAGGGCTTCTTCGAGGTCCACAAGTCGCTGGGCACCCACCCGGGCGGCATCCACGTGGAGCTCACCGGCGACGACGTCACCGAGTGCGTGGGCGGCGGCGACGAGATCTTCGTCGACGATCTGCACCAGCGTTACGAGACGGCCTGCGACCCGCGGCTCAACCGCAGTCAGTCGCTCGACCTGGCGTTCCTCGTCGCGGAGATGTACAGGGACCAGTGACGGGGTCACCTGTTACAGGGGCGTGAGTGGGGGGGGGGGGGGGGTTTGATGAGTAGTTCGTCTAAACATGACTCACTAGGTGTGTTGGTGTCTTTATGGGTTTATGAGACTGAGAGGGGGTGTGTCGGTCGATG
>NZ_JBHYJA010000016.1:88770-143677 GCF_042740355.1 Streptomyces sp. NPDC059010 | reverse complement strand
GATCACATCTGATCCGCGCCCTACAGCACTTTTACGGTTCCTGTGAGCCGGGTAAGGTTAGGTTAGCCTCACCGATCAAGGGGATGGCACATCGATCCCACCGGGAGGTGAACCGCGTGTACGTCTGCAGTTGCTTCGGCATCACCGAGCAGCAGGTCAAGAAGCACGCGGAGGACGGCGCCTGCACCCCCCGCCAGATAGCTTCGGCCTGCAAGGCAGGCACGGACTGCGGGTCGTGTGTACGCCGTATTCAGGCCCTCCTGGGCAGGGGCGCGTGCCCTCGCCGCGAGCTGGCCGACCAGGGTCAGCCGATGCTCACCGACCTGGCGGACGCCGCCTAGCTGGGCTGCTCGATCTGCTGCGCGAGGTAGAGCGCCTCACCGAGCTTGTCGATGAGCTCCAGCTGCGTGTCCAGGTAGTCGATGTGGTGCTCCTCGTCCTCAAGGATCGACTCGAAGATGTTCGCGGACGTGATGTCGCCCTTGGTGCGCATCACCTCGATGCCGCGCTTGAGACGGTCGATCGCCTCGACCTCGACCTGCCGGTCGGCCTGGAACATCTCGGTGACCGTCTGCCCGACCCGCACATGGAACAGCCGCTGGTAGTTCGGCAGGCCGTCCAGCATGAGGATGCGCTCGGTGAGCTTGTCCGCGTGCTTCATCTCGTCGATGGACTCTTCACGCGTGTACTTGGCGAGCTTCGTCCAGCCCTTGTTGTCCTGGATCCGGTAGTGCAGCCAGTACTGGTTGATCGCCGTCAGCTCGCCGGTCAGCTGCTCGTTCAGAAATTCGAGGACCTCGGGGTCGCCCTGCATCGCAGAGGCTCCTTCCACGCGGGGGGAACTGGCTGGTTGCGCCGCATGATTGCACCGGTGACGTAGATCGTCCAGTAAGTCTTCACTTAGTAAGTAAGGGCATGCTTAGTACGCTTTGTTGCGGATTGTGGATGGGTGTGGTCAGGTGCACTGCTCCCGGTCTGTCAGGATGGAGTCATGGGTCAGCCGGTGGAGCGTGAAACTGGAGAAACCGCATACTCCGAGCTTCCGCCGGGACAGCGGGTACAGCGCGGCTGGCCCGTCACGCACTACGGCCCGGTCCCCAAGTTCCGCCCCGAACGCTGGGAGTTCAGGGTGTTCGGGTCCACCGCCGACGGCGAGAAGCACTGCTGGACCCATGACGAGTTCACGGCCCTGCCGTACACCACCGTCGTCGCCGACCTCCACTGCGTCACGAAGTTCAGCATGCTCGGCGCGGAGTGGGGTGGCATCCCGGCCCGTACGATCCTGGAGATCGCCCCGCCCGCCCCGGCTGTCACGCATGTGATGGTGTGGGCGGAGTACGGCTTCAGCTCCAACCTCCGCCTCGCCGACTTCGCCTCCGAGCGCACGATCTTCGCGACCCACAAGGACGGCGAACTCCTCACGGCGGAGCACGGCTTCCCCCTCCGTCTGGTCGTCCCCCATCTGTATGCCTGGAAAGGGCCCAAGTGGGTCCGCGGCGTGGAGTACATGACCGCCGACCGTCGGGGCTTCTGGGAGGAGCGCGGCTACCACAACGTCGGCGACCCCTGGAAGGAACAGCGCTACTCGTACCAGGAGGGGCCCGGGGAAGGCCCCGAGCTCTGACTCCTGGTCCTCAGTGGTACTGGTGGACCACCGCGTGCCCCTTTCCGCGGCCGATCATCCACTTGTTCACCGGCGTCGTGAGAACGAAGGCGACGGCCAGCGCGATCGCCAGCACCCACCAGAACAGCGGGTCACCGAGCCCGGCGTCCATGGCGCCCGGCCAGAGCACGATCACACCGTTGTCGACCAGCTCCATCACGGCGATGGACAGGGTGTCCGCGGCCAGCGCCACCTTGAGCGCGGCACGCATGCCGACGCCGGCCTTCAGGACCCCGCGCAGGGTGAGCGCGTAGCCGAAGAAGAAGGCGAGGACGATCGCCAGGATCAGCGTCGGCACAGCACCCCAGCCGAGCGCGGTGCCGATCACCATGCCCAGCACCTCGCCGATGGCGCAGCCGGTGAGGCAGTGCAGAGTGGCCCGGGCGGCCATCGCCCAGGTGCTGGTGACGGCCACCTCGTGGTGGTGGGCGTGGGTCGCGTGTGCCTCGTGCTGCATGACTGCCCCCAATGCCAGGCTACGGTTCCTGCACCGAGCAAGAACCGTATACCCCCAGGGGGTATTCCCCATCCGGTTTCCGAATCCGGCTATGCGTCCCGAAGTTTCTTCAGCCGCTCCACGTCCGCCGCATGGCCTTCCTTCCCGCCGGGTGTCTCGATGATCAGCGGTACGCCCTCGGTGGCCGGGTGCGTCATCAGCGCCCGGAACGGGTCCTCGCCGATGTGACCTGCGCCGATGTTCTCGTGCCGGTCCTTGTGGGCGCCGACGACGTCCTTGGAGTCATTGGCATGGATCAGCTTCAGGCGGCCCTCGCCGACGGTGTCCACCAGCAGGTCGAGCGTCTGGTGCATGCCGGACGGGCCCGTCAGGTCATGGCCGGCGGCGAAGATGTGGCAGGTGTCCAGGCACACGCCCAGCTTCGGATGGGCGTCCAGCGCCTCGAAGTACGGACCGAAGTCCCAGGTGCGCGAGCACAGCGAGGAGCCCTGCCCCGCCGTCGACTCCAGCAGCAGGAACGGGTCGTCGTCGTGGGTCAGCTCGTCCAGCAGCGGCAGCATGTGCTCGCGCACCTGCTTCAGGGCCACCGAGCGTTCCCGGCCGCCGGTCGCGCTGCCCGTGTGCACGACGACGCCCAGCGCCCCGATCTCCCGCCCGCGCCGCAGCGAATGCCGCAGCGACTCCACCGACTTCTCGACGGTCGCCTCGGTGTGCGAGCCGAAGTTGATCAGGTACGGCGCGTGCACATACGCCGGGATCGACTCGGCCTCGCACACCGCGCGGAACTCCTCGTCCTGCCGCGGGTTCCCGGCCGGTGTGGCCCAGCCGCGCGGGTTGGCGACGAAGACCTGGACGGTCTCGGCCTTGAGGTCGTGGGCGTAGCCGATCCCGACGGAGTGAAGGCCGCCGGCCACGGGGACATGGCCGCCGACGGGGTTGCGGGAGGGGCCCGTGAGGGCGGTGCCGGACTGCTGGTTTCTCACCTGTTCAGGGTGTCATGCGGTCCGGGCCGCCCGGCCACCGGTCAATGAGGGCTCAAGTCACCGGATGGTGATCGTGATCGTCGACCCCTTGGGAGCCGTCTCCCCGCCCTCCACGGACTGCTTCTTGACCGTGTCGCCGAACAGCCCCAGCAGCCCTCGGTCCTCGTCCACCTCGAAACCGGCGCCCTCCAGCGCTGCCCTGGCGTCGTCGACGCTGTCGCCGACCACGTCCGGGACCTCGATCATCTCGGGGCCCTTGGACAGCGTCAGCGTCACGGTGTCGCCCTCGGCGGCCTGCCTGCCCTCCGTCGGCGACTGCTGGGCGACCTGGCCCGCGTCGAACTCGGAGTTGACCCGCGCGGAGGCGATCTTCACCTTCAGACCGGCCTCCGTCAGGTCGGCCCTGGCGTCGGCGAGGCTCTCGCCGGTGACATCCGGGATGTCCACCGGGCTGCCCTTGCTGACGGTGAGCTCGATCGCGGAGCCGGAGCGGACCTTCGTGCCCTTGCCGGGGTTCACGGAGATGATGAAGCCCTGGTTGACGTCGTCGCTGAACTCCTCGGTCTCCATGCCCGGTTCGAGACCGCTGTCCTTCAGCACGGACTTCGCCTTGTCCAGCTTGTAGCCCTGGAGGTCGGGCACCTTCACGGTCTCCGGTCCTCTGGAGATGACCAGCGACACCGAGTCGTTGTTCCGGATACGGGCGCCGGTCTTCGGGTCGGTGCTGATGACGGTGCCGCGCTTGACGGTGTCGCTGTAGGCGCGGGAGACCTTGCCGACGTCGAGCCCGGCGTCCCCCAGCCGCTCCTTGGCCTGCGCCTCGGTCTTGGCGAGCAGCGGCGGGACCTTGGTGAACTGGCCGGAGTTGATGTACCAGACGCCGACACCGAGGCCCAGGGCCAGCAGCACGGCGGCGACGATGACGAGCGGACCGCGCGGCGCACGCGAGCCACCCGCCCGGCGCCGGGGCGGCAGGGGCGGCGGGGTCTCCAGCCGGCTGGTCCGGTTGAAGACGGCCGCGGGATCCGGCTCGTCCTCGTTCACCGGCAGCGGCCGTTGCAGATTCAGCGCGCGCGGGATCACGCTCGTACGGTCGTCGGCGTTGCTGTGCTCCGCCGAGAGCGCCTGCGGCGGCATCAGGTCCAGCTGGTCCGCGCTCAGCGCGGCACGCGTCTCGCGGGCCTGCGCGAGCAGCGCCACGGCGTCGTAGGGGCGGATGCCCGGGGTGCGCGCGGTGGCCGACGCGACCAGCTCGTCGAGCTCGTACGCCAGCCCCGGCACGACCGCCGAGGGCGGCGGGACGTCTTCGTGGAGGTGCTTGTAGAGCACCACGGCGGGGGAGTCCCCGTCGTGCGGCTTGTCGCCGGTGAGCATCTCGTACAGGACGACACCGCACGCGTACACGTCGACCCGGGCGTCGGCTGCGCCGGGCTGCTCGATCTGCTCCGGCGCGAGATAGGAGACGGTGCCGAGGACGGCGCCGGTGGTGCTGGTCACGGTGTCCACGGACCGCACGAGCCCGAAGTCGGCGACCTTGACCCGCCCGTCGTCCCCTATCAGCACGTTCTCGGGCTTCATGTCCCGGTGCACGAAACCGGCGCGGTGCGCGGCGCCGAGCGCGGCGAGCACCGGCTCCAGGATGTCGAGGGCGGCCCGGGGCTGCAGCGCGCCCCGGTCGCGCAGGACGTCACGCAGGGTGCACCCGGCGACGTACTCCATGGCGAGATACACGTACGACCCGTCGGTGCCCTGGTCGAAGACCTGCACGACATTGGGGTGCGCGAGCCGGGCGACGGACTTCGCCTCACGGATGAACCGCTCGACGAACACTCCGTCGACCGCCAGCGCGGGATGCATCACCTTGAGCGCGAGAACGCGGTCGAGGCGGGTGTCCAGGGCCCGGTAGACCGTGGCCATCCCGCCGACCGCGATTCTCGCGTCGACGCGATACCGGCCGTCGAGCACCTGCCCGACCAGAGGGTCCTGAAGGGTCGTATCCACGCAGGCGAGTCTACGAGCCGTCACCGACACAGCTGACGGCCCGGCTGTGATCGGGGCGGTACTGCAGCCGAGCTGTGACGCAAACCACGCAGCCGGGCCGTCAGAAAGCGGGCCGTTCCGGATCCAGCCTCGCCAGCCCCTCCACGGGGGACGACGCCTCAGCGAAGTGCCGTCGGGGAATCCGCCCCGCCCGGTACGCCAGCCGGCCCGCCTCCACGGCATGCCGCATCGCGTCGGCCATCAGCACCGGCTCCTGCGCCCGCGTCACCGCCGAGGCGAGCATCACACCCGCGCACCCCAGCTCCATGGCGAGCGCCGCGTCGGACGCCGTACCGGCACCCGCGTCCAGAATCACCGGCACACGTGCGTGCTCCATGATCAACTGGAAGTTGTGCGGATTGCGGATGCCGAGCCCGGACCCGATCGGGGAGCCGAGCGGCATGATCGCCGCGCAGCCGACGTCCTCCAGCTTCCGCGCCAGCACCGGGTCGTCATTGGTGTACGGCAGCACGGTGAACCCGTCGTCCACCAGCGTCTCCGCGGCGTCCAGCAGCTCGATCGGATCCGGCAGCAGCGTCCGCTCGTCGGCGATGACCTCCAGCTTGATCAGATCCGTGCCGAGCGCCTCGCGCGCGAGGCGGGCCGTCAGCACCGCCTCGCCCGCGGTGAAGCACCCCGCGGTGTTCGGCAGCACCCGGATCCCGAGCTTCTCCAGCACGGACAGCACCGAGCCGTGCACCGACGGGTTCACCCGCCGCATCGCGACCGTGGTCAGCTCCGTCCCGGACGCCACCAGCGCCCGCTCCAGCACCTCCAGGCTGGGCGCCCCGCCCGTGCCCATGATCAGCCGGGACGTGAAGGACGTACCGCCGATGACAAAGGGATCGTCGGCCATGGTTCAGCCTCCTTGGACGGCGGTGAGGACCTCGACGCGATCGCCCTCGGAGAGGGACGTCGACGGCCACTGTCCGCGCGGGACGACGGTTTCGTTGAGGGCGGCGGCCACCCCGGAGGGCGCCGCGGTGAGCATCTGTACGGCGGCGTCGAGCGCCGTACCGGGAGCGACCTCTCGCCGCTCCCCGTTGAGGGAGATGTTCATGCGGACTGCTCCGTGAGTGCGGCGGGAGAAAAACGCCTCGGTGTGAACGGCCGTGCCTCGTCCGGGAGTTCACCGGTGGCCAGGGCGTGCGCCATGGCGTCCCCGGTGACCGGCGTCAGCAGCACACCGTTGCGGTAGTGCCCGGTGGCCAGCGACAGCCCCGCCAGCTCGGTCGGGCCGAGCATCGGCGCGTTGTCGGGGGAGCCGGGGCGCAGACCGGCCCGGGTCTCCGTGAGCGGCAGTTCGGTGATGCCCGGCACCAGCTCATGGGCGTCGCGCAGCAGCTCGTACACGCCGCCCGCGGTCACCGTCGTGTCCCAGCCCAGCTCCTCGCTCGTCGCCCCGACGACCAGCTCCCCGCTCTCGCGCGGCACCAGATACACCTGGCTTCCGCGCACCACGGCCCGCACGGTCCGGTTCAGGAACGGTGCGTACCGCTTCGGCACGGTCAGCCGCAGCACCTGCCCCTTCACGGGGCGCACGGGCGGCAGTACGTCGTCCGGGACTCCGGGCAGCCGCCCGCTGAGGCTCCCGGCCGCGAGGACCACCTGGTCCGCGCCCAGCGCGGTGCCGTCGGTCGTGGTGACACCGGCGACCCGGTCCCCTGCGACATCGAGGCGCTCGGCCCAGGTGCGGTGGAAGACCACACCGGCCCGCTCGCACGCGACCACCAGGGCCCCGGCGAGCTTGCGCGGATCGATCTGGTGGTCCCCGTCCACCCGCAGCCCGCCGCGCACGCCCGGCGCCAGCATCGGCTCCAGGCGCCGGCACTCCCGCCCGGACAGCCACTCGGAGTCCAGCCCCGACTGGCGTTGCAGGGCGTGCAGTTCGCGCAGATGGGCGCGGTCGTCGGCGTCCAGCGCGACGGCGAGCGTGCCGCACTGGCGGTAGCCGAGGTCATGGCCGGTGAGGTCGGACAGCTCGGCCGCGAAGTCCGGGTAACGCCGTGCCGACTCCAGGTTCAGGCCCAGCAGGGTCTGCTCGCCGTAGTGCAGTTCCGTGACGGCGGCCAGCATCCCGGCGGCCACCTGGGCGGCCCCGCCGCCCGGCTCGGGGTCCACGACGGCCGTCGTGAACCCGCGCTGCGCGGCCCGCCACGCCGTGACCAGGCCGATGATTCCGCCCCCGATGACAAGGACGTCTGACGTTCGCGTACGCGACATGGGCGTCCAGCCCCTCCCTTCGCCGGCATGACCCGGATCAGGTTCGTACGGTCGGAGGCCGCCAGCCTCCCTCTCAGCCCGGTGCGTCCGGGCTCCCGCGAGTGCTCTACGTTGGCCACCCTAGCCCGCCCCCACACGTCTCAGTAAGGGAGCCTGTGCCCATGGCCCGCTCGCTCGACGGTCTCGTCCTCGCCCCCGTCGCGGACCAAGCCCCAGGTCAGGTGGGTACCCGGACCCGGTTCAGGTACCACGAGAAGAACGGCGAGATCTGGGCCGAGTACACGGGCGGCGACGTCGTACGCGGGCATCTCGTGGGCACCCGGGACGGTGACCGGCTGGACTTCCGGTATGTGCAGCTGAAGCGGGACGGCACCACGTCGTCCGGCCACTGTGTGTCGACGGTGACCGAACTCGCCGACGGGCGGGTGCGGCTGGAGGAGACCTGGGAGTGGGAGTCGCAGGAAGGCTCGGGAACCAGCGTTGTGGAGCAGGTCACTGAGCACGACTCCTGACTGACAAATTGTCAGTTGTCTATGGTGATCAGGTGAGCGAGCAGACGACGCAGTCGCAGCGGAAAGTGGTCGTCGCCGGCGCCGGCATGGCCGGAGTGCAGACGGCGGTCGCCCTGCGGGAACAGGGCTTCACCGGCACCATCACGCTGATCGGCGCCGAGCCCCATCAGCCGTACGACCGGCCGCCCCTGTCCAAGGCCGTGCTGCTCGGCAAGGCCGAGGGCTCCGCCTTCGACGTCGACTTCGAGGCGCTCGGCATCGACCTGCGGCTGGGCCGCGAGGTGCTGGGCGTACGCACCGCCGACCGCGAGCTGGACACCGAGTCCGGGCCCGCGCCGTACGACGTCCTGGTGCTCGCGACCGGTGCCGAACCGATCCGGCTGCCGGGCGCGGAGGGGGTGCCCGGGGTGCATCTGCTGCGCACCCTGGACGACGCCGAGCGGCTGCGGCCGGTGCTGGCCCGGCAGCACGACATCGTGGTCGTCGGGGCGGGCTGGATCGGCGCGGAGTTCGCCACGGCCGCGCGCGAGGCGGGCTGCGCGGTGACGGTCGTGGAGGCCGCCGACCGGCCGCTCGCGGGGGCGCTGCCCGCGGCGGTGGCGGCGCCGATGACCGGCTGGTACGAGGACAGCGGGGCGGTACTGCGCACGCACACGCGCGTGGCGCGCGTCGAGCCCGGCGCGGTGCTCCTCGACGACGGTACGCGGCTGCCCGCGGGCGCCGTCGTGGTCGGCATCGGGGCGCGGCCCGCGACGGCCTGGCTGGCGGGCTCGGGCATCGAGCTCGGCGCGTACGGGGAGGTCGTGGCCGACGACCATCTGCGGACATCCGTGCCGGACGTCTACGCGGTCGGCGACTGCGCGTCCTTCCCCTCGGGGAGGTACGGCGAGCGCCTGCTGGTCCACCACTGGGACAACGCCCTCCAGGGCCCGCGCACGGTCGCCGCGAACATCCTCGGCGAGACACCCGCGGTCTACGACCCCGTGCCGTACTTCTGGTCCGAGCAGTTCGGCCGCTTCGTCCAGTACGCCGGCCACCACGCCGCCGCCGACACGACCCTGTGGCGCGGCGACCCGTCGGGCCCGGCGTGGACGGTCTGCTGGCTGCGGGACGGCCGCCTGGTCGCCCTCTTGGCGGTGGGCCGGCCGAGGGATCTGGCGCAGGGGCGGCGGCTGATCGAGTCGGGCACACCGATGGACGCGCAGCTGCTGGTGGACCCGGCGCGGCCCCTGAAGGCGGCGACGGCGTAGCGCGTCGGGGGCGACGGATCCTCCCGGGTGGACCGGCCTGGCTTCCGACTGTCAGTGGCAGATGGCAGGCTTGTTCCTGTGACCGAGATTGACGCAAAGATCGATGCTCTCGTCCCCGCCTGGCTCAACCTGCCCGACATCGCCGAACAGCTCGGCGTCGAGGTGACGCGCGTCCGGCAGCTGGTCAAGGAGGGCCAGCTCATCGCCGTACGCCGTGGTGAGAACCGCGCGCTGCACGTCCCTGCCGCCTTCATCGACGGGGACAAGGTCGTCAAGGGCCTGTCCGGGACCCTGACGCTGCTGCGGGACGACGGCTTCACGGACGAAGAGATGCTGGAGTGGCTGTTCACCCCCGACGAGAGCCTGCCCGGTACCCCCGCACAGGCCCTCAGCGAGAATCGCGGCACGGAGGTGAAGCGCCGCGCCCAGGCGCTCGCCGTCTGATCTGAACACCCGGATCCGAACACCGTTCGGCGTACGGGCCGGGGCCGGTCGGCCACGGCCGCGGTCGAGCACGGCCCCACGGCCGTGGCCGACCGCGCTCGCCGGGGCCCGTACGCCCTCGACGACAGCGCCGCCGCGGGCCGCCGGCCGGTACCGCCCGTGCGCGCCGCTCCGGCTACCGTGCCCGGGGTCCGGCACCAGCCCGACGTCACCCGCCCGGCAACCCGACCACCAGGGGGTACCGCATGTCCGACACCGTCACCGCAGCCACCGCCCATAGCCAGCTCGCCGACGCCCGGCTCTACCTCTGCACCGACGCCCGCAGGCGGCAGGGCGACCTCGCGGAGTTCCTGGACACCGTGCTGGCCGGCGGGGTGGACATCGTGCAGCTGCGGGACAAGGGCATGGAGGCGGGCGAGGAGCTGGAGCACCTGAAGGTCTTCGCCGACGCCTGCGCCCGGCACGGCAAGCTCCTCGCGGTCAACGACCGTGCCGACGTGGCCCATGCCGCCGGCGCCGACGTCCTGCACCTCGGCCAGGGCGACCTCCCGGTCCCCGCCGCCCGCGCGGTCCTCGGCGACGACGTCCTGATCGGCCGCTCCACGCACTCCGACTCCGAGGCCGACGCGGCCGCCGCCCAGGACGGCGTGGACTACTTCTGCACCGGCCCCTGCTGGCCCACCCCCACCAAGCCCGGCCGCCACGCCCCCGGCCTCGACCTGGTCCGCCACACGGCGGCCCTGGGCACCGACCGCCCCTGGTTCGCCATCGGCGGCATCGACCTCGGCAACCTCGACGAGGTGCTGGAGGCAGGCGCCCGCCGGGTCGTCGTCGTACGGGCGATCACGGAGGCGGACGACCCGGGCGCGGCGTCGGCGGAGTTCGCGAAGCGGCTGCGGCAGATGTAGCCGCGGCAGACCGAGGCCGCCCGTCTCAGTCGGCGGTCGGCCCCGTCGCGGTCCCCTTGGGAAAACACTCTTGTTTTGGCCGTTCCTTGTCCAAGGAGTGGACAACAGCCCGACAAATCGGGCAAATGTCCGATGTTCGGTTGGGGGACCGGGGGGCCCTGGTTAACCTGCGAGTATGGCCCTCGGCACCGCATCCATCAGGTCGGACCACGCTCGTACCGTGCGCGAGATGCTCGCGACCGGCAAGACGACGTATTCCTTCGAGTTCTACGCGCCCAAGACCCCGAAGGGCGAGCGGAATCTGTGGAACGCGCTGCGCCGGGTCGAGGCCGTCGGGCCCGACTTCGTCTCCGTGACCTACGGCGCGGGCGGTTCCACCCGCGCCGGCACGGTCAAGGCGACCGAGGCGATCGCCTCGGACACCACGCTCACACCGATCGCCCATCTCACCGCCGTCGACCACTCGGTGGCCGACCTGCGCAACATCATCGGCCAGTACGCCGACGCCGGGATCCGCAACATGCTGGCCCTGCGCGGCGACCCGCCCGGGGACCCGCTCGGCGAGTGGGTGCCGCACCCCCAGGGCCTGGCCTACGCCGCCGAACTCGTCGAACTGATCAAGACGTCCGGCGATTTCTGCGTGGGCGTCGCGGCCTTCCCCGCGATGCACCCGCGCTCGGCGGACTGGGAGAGCGACGTCCGCAACTTCGTCGACAAGTGCCGGGCCGGCGCGGACTACGCGATCACGCAGATGTTCTTCGAACCGGAGGACTACCTGCGTCTGCGCGACCGCGTGTCGGCCGCCGGCTGCGACACCCCGATCATCCCGGAGATCATGCCGATTGCCAGCGTAAAGACGCTGGAGCGGATCCCGTCCCTCACCAACGCGACCTTCCCGGCCGCTCTGAAAGAGCGGATCCTCACAGCAAAGGACGATCCGGCGGCTGTACGCTCGATCGGGATCGAGTTCGCCACGGAGTTCTGCGCACGGCTACTGGCCGAGGGAGTGCCCGGACTGCACTTCATCACGCTCAACAACTCCACGGCGACCCTGGAAATCTACGAAAACCTGGGCCTGCACCACCCACCGCAGGCCTAGACCGGCCGTACTGGTATACGTCACACTGCGTAGGCGGCCAATGGGAGAGGGGCGTACATGGGCTGGACGGTCCTCTACATCGCGTTCGGCGTCGTCGCGCTGTGGCTGCTCGGCGAGGTGCTGCTGCAGTACAAGGCGCGCCTGCGCTGGCGGCTGCTCGCCTTCCTCGGCTTCCTCGGCGTCGTGGCCGGGGTGCTGATCTCGCAGGTCGTCGTCATCGGACTGGGCGCGGCCGCCTTCGCCGTCGGCCAGACCTACGTCACGCTGTCGTTCCGCCGCGGCTTCTCGGCGGGCTGGGCGGTCTCCGCACCGGCCCTTGGCCCCCTGGCCACCAAGCGCCGCCGCGACGAACCGGAGCGCCAGGAGCCGACCCTCCAGGTCTCCGACCTTGAGGCGTCCGAGGGCGGATTCGGCGGAGGCGACGACCCATACGGTCACGACGACCGCAGGTACGCCCAGGACGGCGTCGGCTACGGCCAGGACGACTACGACCGCGACGACGTCTTCACCCCCTCGCGCCAGGCCCAGCCCACCGCCGCCGAGACGACCTCCGTCTACGAGCCGCAGCCCATGCCGGAGGACACCGGCTCCTACGGCATATACAGCGACAACGCCTACGCCGCCGCCAACCAGGACTACGCCGCCGCCGGCCAGCCGCAGGACCAGTACGCGACCGCGGACCAGGGCTACGGATACGACGGCTACTCCGGCTACGACCAGCAGCAGTACGGCTACGACGCCAACGGCCAGCAGCAGTACGCCGCCTATTCCGACCCGTACATCGGCGCCCAGACCTACGGCGGCGCCGGCTACGACGCATACGGTCAGCAGCAGCAGTACGGCCAGCAGGGCTACGGCCAGGACCAGTACGCCACCGGCACCTACGGCGAGACGACCCCGCCCGGCGGCGTCTGGGTCCCCCAGCAGCGCACCGACGAGGCCTACGGCGGCGACCTCCCGCCCGAGCAGCCGTACCCGTACCAGGGCAACGGCCAGCAGGGGCAGGGCCAGGGGTACGACGAGCAGTACCGGTTCTGACGGCTTACCCGAACTCGGCCTGGCCGGGGATCACTGCGAGCCCCGGAACTCCGGCCCCTCCACGATCAGCCCGGCCACCAGCGCGCCCGACATACCGGCGTGGGGGAGACCGCCACCGGGGTGGGACCAGCCGCCGACGGTGAACAGGCCCGGTACGCGGGTGCTGTTGGACGGGCGCAGGAAGCTCCCCTCCGCCGCGGCCAGCGCCGGCGTCGGCACCCCGCCGCCCTCGGCCCCCGTCTCCTGCCGGGTGTGCTCCGGTGTACGGACCTCGCGCCACAGCACGCGCTCACGCAGACCGGGCAGGGCACGCTCGGCGGCGGTGACCATCCGGTCCGCGAAGGCGTCGGCGGCACCCGCCGCGGTCCAGTCGTACCGCGTCTGCGACGGCACCGTGGCCGTGAGCACCACGGACTCGTGCGCTTCGTCGGGGCGCAGGGCCGCGTCGTCCGGGCGGTCGATCCGGACCGTCGGGTGTGCGGGCGGCTCGCCGAGCCCGAGGGCGTCCAGCTCGGCCTGCCGGTCCGGGGTGTGCACCACCGTGCGGTGAGCGGCGCCCGCGTCCCGTGCCCCGCGCAGCGCCAGGCAGACCACCGCCCGGCCCGGGGACATGCCCTCGGGGCCCGGCTCGATCTCCTCCGCCGCGTACAGCTCACGGCCGCGCGTCAGGCCGCTCAGGCGCCACGGCCCGTTGCCGACGACCATGTCGGCCTCCGCCACCGCGCCGTCGGCCAGCTCCAGCCCCGCCGCCCGGCCGTCCTTCTCCACGACCCCGGTGACCTCCGCACCGAAGTGGAACTCGACCCTCCTGGCCACGCACCGCTCGTACACCGCCCGCGCCAACTCCCGTATGCCGCCGCGCACATACCAGATCCCGAAGGCGTGCTCCAGATACGGCAGCACCGCCGCGCTCGCCGGGGTGGCACGGGGATCCAGGCCGCAGGCGAGCGCGTGGCCCTCCAGCAGGGCGATGAGCCGGGGGTCGCGCAGCTCCCAGGCGCCGACCTCGGCGAGCGTGCCGGCCCGGCGGGTGCGCAGGAGGCGCTTGTGCGGGACCGACGGATAGGGCTCGCGCTCGGCCAGCACCTGCCAGTTGGGCCACAGGGGCTCCTCCAGCAGCGGTCTGCGCGTCCGGTCCCAGGCCTCGCGGGCGCGGACCAGGAAGTCCCCCCAGCGGTCGCCGGTCCCGGCGCCGAGGGCCTCGTCCAGAGCGGCCACCACACCCGCGCGCGAGGCGTTCGGCAGCGACACCTCGGTGCCGTCGGCGAAGACGTGCCGCGCCGACGGATCGACCTGGACCAGCTCGACGCACGCCTCCAGCGGCTCCTTGCCGGTCTTGATGAACAGATCGCGGTACACGGCGGGCAGCGGGAGCAGTCCCGGTCCCGTGTCGAAGCCGAAGCCGTCGCGCTCGAAGCGGCGCACCGCTCCGCCGTACGTCTCCGTACGCTCGTACACCGCCACCCGGTGGCCCGCGACGGCCAGCCGGGCAGCGGCCGCCATCGCGCCCATCCCGGCGCCGATCACCGCAATCCGTGCCATGCGTGGGACTTTATCGGCCCCCACTGACAACGGCGCACTGACCTCGGACGACGGCTCAGCCGGGGCCCTGCGCCATAGGCTGCGGGAGGCGTTTGCCCGCCCGGCGCTCCGCCCGTCGCTCGGCCCGGCGCCGCAGGAAGCGGCGGATCCGGGAGACCAGGAAGTAGAGCAGGAACAGGCCGGCGACCAGGAGAGCGCCCGCGATGACGGCCGCCGCCACGGGGTTGAAGATCGCGAAGGTGATGATCGCCGCGACCCCGAGGTCCTCGGCGAGGCTCACCACGATGTTGCTGAAGGGCTCGGGCGAACTGTTGACCGCCATCCGCGTCCCGGCCTTGACCAGGTGGCTCAGCAGCGCCGTCGAACCGCCGACCGCGCCCGCCGCCAGCTCCGGCACCGACCCGCTCTGCCCGGCGAGCAGCGCCGCGACGACCGCGCCCGCGATCGGCCGGATCACGGTGTGCACCGCGTCCCAGGCCGAGTCCACGTACGGGATCTTGTCGGCGACGGCCTCGCAGAGGAACAGCACACCGGCGGCTATCAGGACGTCGGGCCGTTGCAGCGCCGCGGGCACCTCGTCGCTCAGTCCCGTCGCGCCGAATATGCCGAGGAGCAGGACCACCGCGTACGCGTTGACGCCGCTGGCCCAGCCGCTTGTGAACACCAAGGGGAGTACAGACACGGACGTGATCGTAACCAGTCGGCAACGGACGGTCCTGGGGATGAGTGCGCAGCTCTGAGTACGCGTACCTAGTCGGTGAGATGAGTACGCGCGCGGATGGGGGCCGACCTGCGTGAACGAGAGAGTGGAGGCACGGAGAAGGGGAGCGGCTCCGCACCGGCGACACGGGGCGCCGGAACGGAGCGGCCCCGGATCCGCTCCTTCCGCCGGCCTGGCGTCGGCGGGAGTGAGACCGGGGGACCCGGGGGAACGACCGAACGGGGGTCCGACGGGGGAACACGGGGGAAAACGGGGGAGTACGAGAGGGCGCCGGTTCGACAGTGGCCCGCGGGGGACGCGGCCACTTCGGACCGGCGCTTTCTCATGCACGCGCGCGTGCTCTCCCACACGCGCGCGTGACACCGGCCGGGTCAGCGGTGGCCGCTCACCCGGCCCTGCAGCAGTCGGGACAGCGCCGAGTGCACATCGTCCAGGGAGCGCTCCGGCTGGAAGGACTTCCA
This sequence comes from Streptomyces sp. NPDC059010, assembly GCF_042740355.1. NCBI lineage: Bacteria > Bacillati > Actinomycetota > Actinomycetes > Kitasatosporales > Streptomycetaceae > Streptomyces > Streptomyces sp. NPDC059010. The sequence continues at coordinate 128,336 of NZ_JBHYJA010000016.1, read as the reverse complement.
GTCCAGCGCGGCCACCAGGACCATGCCGACCAGGGCGGCGGCGGTCAGCTGGATGTCGATCTCCTCGCTGAACTCGCCGTTCTCCACGCCCTCGCGCAGCACCCCCTCGACGACCGCCACGGCCTCCTGCCGGACCACCATCAGCGTGGACTGCCAGGCCCGGTTCGTCCGCCACAGCTCGGCGACGTAGAGCTGGGTGAAGGACGGGTAGCGGTCGATGAAGACCAGCCCCGCGCGGATCATCGCGTCCAGGGCGTCCACCTTGCCGCCGCCTTCCCGGGCGGTCTGCTCGGCGGCCTCGCGCAGGGAGGCGGTCAGGAGGCCCACTCCGTGCCGCAGCAGTTCCTCGAAGAGGACCGACTTGCTGGCGAAGTTGTAGTAGACCGTGCCCTTCGCCACCCCGGCCCGCTCGGCGATCTCGTCGACCGTGGTGGCGGAGAACCCCTGCTCGGCGATGAGCGTGACGGCCGCCTCGTAGAGCTTCTGCCGGGTGGCCTCACGGCGCGTGCTGCCGCCCGACGCGGCGCTGCTGCTTTCCATGGGGCTGATTGTCCCGTGCGCGCTCACAGGCTCAGCTCCGGGTGCAGCCGGTCGAGCGTCCACACCTGCCGGCGACGGGCCGACAGCGCGGTCAGTGCCACGGCGCCCGCGGTGAAGGCGACGAGCACCACGCACGCGTGCCACACCGGTCCCAGACCGCCGCCCGTGATGAGCCGCCTGAGCGCCCCCACGACGTAGCTCATCGGCAGGAAGGGGTGCAGCGCGTTGAAGAAGGCGGGGCTGGTCTGCACCGGGTAGGTGCCGCCCGCGGACGTCAACTGCAGCATCAGCAGGGCCAGGACGAGGATCCGGCCCGCCGCTCCGAAGCGGGCGTTCAGCCACTGGATGATCGCCGCGAAGCACGCCGTCACCAGGCACAGGAAGCCCACCGTCCCGGCCGCCCGCGCCATCTCAAGCCCGATCGCCCAGTGCAGCACCGACATCAGCGCAACCGTCTGCAGTACGCCGATCGCCACCACGGGCAGCCAGCCGGCCAGCGCGATCCGCCATGCGGAGGCACCCGCGGCGAGCGCGCGCCGGTTCATCGGCGAGATCAGCATGTACGCCACCATCGCGCCCACCCACAGGGACAGCGGGATGAAGTACGGGGCGAAACCGGTGCCGTAGTTGGGTGCCTTGTGCAGGTCCCTGGAGGCGAGCTGGACGGGGTCGGCCATGACCTCCGTGCGCTGGTCGCGGTCCTTCTTGTCGTAGTCGGGGATCTGCTTCGCGCCGTCGTGCAGCCCGTCCGAGAGCTTCCCGGAGCCGTCGACCAGCTTGTAGATACCGCCGTTGAGGTCGTACGCGCCGGTCTTCAGCTCGCCCACACCGGAGTCCAGTTTCACCGCGCCGGTGCCGGCCGAGCCGATCCCCGAGTGCAGCTTCTTGGCGCCCGCGGCGACCTTGGTGGCCCCGTCGTTCAGCTGGTTGATCCGGGTGACGGCGTCGTCGAGGTCCTCGGAGAGGTTGGGCGCGCGGTCGGCGAGCGCCTGGGACTGCTTCTGGAGGGTGGCGAGGTGCTGGTCGAGCTTCTTCAGGTCGCCGTTCTGGTCGGTGATCAGCGTGTTGAGGTCGTCGGCGATGGTCGCCACGTCCGCCGCCGACTCCTTCGCCTTCTTCAGGTCGGAGCAGGCCGGGTCGTCCAGCACGGCGTCCTCGCAGCGCGCCTTGTAGATGACGTTCAGCGCGTCGGACGCCGTATGGGCGCCCTTGGCGGCGGCCGGGGCCCGCTCCACCAGGTCGTCGAGGTTGTCGCGCATCGCTCCCGACGCGTCGGCGACCAGCTGGGCGGTGTCGCCGATGGTCTTCTCGTTGCCCTTGACGAACGGGCCGACCTTCTTGTTGATGCCGTTGACCCTGTCGGCCAGCGTCTGCGTGCCCTCCGCGACCCGCCTGGTGCCGTCCTCCACCCCGGCCGCGCCCTTGTTGAGCTTCTTCAGGCCCGTGGACAGCTTGCCGCTGCCCTCCTTGGCGCTCTTCAGCCCGTCCGCGAGGTCCTTGGAGCCCTTCTCCGCCTTCCCGATGCCGCCTTCGAGCTTGTCGGCGCCGTTCGCGGCCTGCACCGTCGCGCCGTGGATGTCGGAGAACGACACGAAGATCCGGTCCAGGAACGACCGCGACGCCTTCGTGGACGCGGCCTCGCGCACCTCGCTGAACACCGTCCGCGAGATCTGCCCGACGATGTAGTTGTTCGCGTCGTTCGTACGCACCTGAAGGGCGCCCGTCTCCGGCGAGGCGCCCGCGCTGGAGGCGATCCGCTCACTGAAGTCGTCCGGCATGGTCAGCGACAGGTAGTAGGTGCCGTTCTCGACGCCCTTCTCGGCGTCGGCGGCGCTCACCTCGTGCCAGTCGAAGACCTCGCTGTCGCGCAGCCCTTCGGTGATGTCGGCGCCGGCCGTGAGCTTCTTCCCCTCGACGGCCGTGCCCTTGTCGTCGTTCACGAGCGCGACGGGGATGCGGTCGAGACGGCCGTACGGATCCCAGAACGACCACAGGTACAGGGCGCCGTACAGCAGGGGCAGCACCAGCAGCGCGACCAGAGCGGCACGCGGCAGCTTCCCCCGTCCGAAGCGCCTCAGCTCAAGAGCGGCCAGCCTCGGCGAGCGCATCGGCGGCCTCCTTTCCGTCGGATTCCTGGGAGTTCGTGGACACCTCGACCGTGCCGTCGGGAGCCTCGCTGCACACCGCGACGACCGTCGTCCCGGCTTCGGCGATCGACTTCAACAGCGCCCAGACCTCGGCCCGTTCGGCGTCCGAGAGCTTGAGGTCGGTGTCGTCGACGCCGAGCAGCCGGGGACGCCCGATCAGGGCCAGCGCGATGGACAGCCGCAGCGCCTCCATCCGCTCCAGATCCCGTACGGCCGTACGGGAGCCCTTGGGCAGGGAGGCCAGGTCGAGGCCCGCCGCACTCAGCGCGGCGTCGATCAGCAGCCGTCCCTCGCCCTTGCGCTCGGCACGTGGCCGCAGCAGCCCGCGCAGCGAGTCGCCGAACCGCCGCTGCAGCAGCGCCCGTTCGTGAAGGTGCTCGGCGACGGTCAGGGCCGGCTCCAGGTCGGTCACGCCGGGGACGTGCGCCAGGGCGCTGACGCGTCGTACCGCGGCCATGCGCTTGGGCAGCGCGCTGCCGCCCACGGTGGCGGCTCCCTCGGTGGGCTTCATCCGCCCCGTCAGCGCCAGCAGCAGGCACGTACGGCCGGTGCCTGACGGTCCTTCGATCGTGATCAGCGAGCCGGGCTCCGCCTCGAACGAGACCCCGCGGAACGCCCACCCGCGTGGCCCTTCGAGCCCGAGACCCTGGGCCGTGACGCCGACTCCGGCCACGGTTCCCCCCATGCTGCCCCTCCGTAATTGAACTGACTGGTCAGTGCAAAAGTTAGTCCGAACTCGCGAGCGAAGCAAAGGCGCAGGTCAGAACGGATTGTCAGTGCCATACCTCACGATGGGCACATACGGCATCCCGTATCGGGCATGCCGTCACACAGACGACAGGAGGTTCGTCATGGCCAGCTACCACGCAGCCGCCGCCCGTCGGCGCCGCGCCACCGGCCCTGCCCCCTCACTGACCGGTCCGGCGAGCGACGTTCACCCGGTCCTCCGCCGGACCACGGCCCCGCCCGCCGCCCTCGACCTGCTCGCCCAGGCCCGTGCCGCACTGGACGAGGCCGCCGTGCTGGAAACGTCGAACGAGCGCTATGCCACCGCCCACCTCGCCGCCCTGCGCACCGCCGCCGCCGTGCTCGCCGCACGGGGGCGCCCGGAGCCCTCGCCCAGGCGCCGGGCCCGGATCAGGAGCGCCTGGGAAGTGCTCCCCGAGATAGCTCCCGAACTCACCGAGTGGAGCGCGCTGTTCGCCTCCGGCGCCCGGCGCCGCGCCCGGGCCGAGGCGGGCATCCAGGGCGCGGCCAGTCGCCGGGACGCCGACGACCTGATACGCGACGTGGCGATGTTCCTGCGCCTCGTCGAGCGGATGCTGGTACTCCAGCCGGTCCTGCCCCAGCCACGCCCGGACGCGGACACCGGCACGGGCAGGGAGACGCCGGGCGCCTCACGGCACGACCGGGAGGACATGCCGGACGCGGGGTGACGCCGACGGCAGGTCGCGGGGCCACGGCCGACGGCGCGCTCTCGGTGGTGCGGGGCTCGCGCCGCCGATGGCCGGGTGGGGTGCCGTAGGCAATAGGGTGGAGGGCGCCTGAAGCCTCCCTGCTCCTGTGACCCGGGCGCCGGGGAGGCAGCCCGTTCGCTCCGCCGCGCAAGCGGTGGCGCCGCGCCGAGGAGTCAACTGCCGTGTCGGACCCGATGCGCCCGCCCGTCTCCCATCACCACGCTCAGACGTCGCTGCGCTCCGACCCCTCCCGGCCCCGCGCCTCCCTCCGCACCGCCGTGGTGTGGGAGGTCCTCCAGGACGCCGTGGACCGCCGGGTCAAGGCCACGGGCCGGCAGGCGCTGGACGTCCTCGACACCGGCGGCGGCAGCGGCAGGTTCGCGGTGCCCCTCGCCCGCCTCGGCCACCGCGTCACCGTCGTCGACCCCAGCCCGAACGCGCTCTTCGCCCTGGAGCGCCGCGCCGCCGAGGCCGACGTCGCCGACCGGGTGCGGGGCGTGCAGGGCGACGCCCACGGCCTCTTCGACGTGGTCGAGCGCGGCGGGTACGACGTCGTGCTCTGCCACGGCGTCCTGGAGTACGTCGACGACCCCGCCGAGGGCGTCCGCAACACGGTCGCCGCCCTGCGCGACGAGGGCGTCCTCAGCCTGCTCGCGGCCGGGCTGGGCGGTGCGGTGCTGGCGCGGGCCCTCGCCGGTCACTTCAAGGAGGCCAAGCAGGCCCTGGAGGACCCGGACGGCCGCTGGGGCGAGGGCGACCCGGTGCCGCGCCGTTTCACCGCCCAGCAGCTCACCGGGCTGGTGGAGGGGGCCGGCCTCCGGGTCGGCGCCGTGCACGGCGTGCGGGTCTTCGCCGACCTGGTCCCCGGTGTGCTGGTGGACACCGAGCCCGGGGCGCTGGAGGCGCTGCTGAAGCTGGAGGAGGCGGCGGCCGAGCTGCCCGCCTTCCACTCGGTGGCCACCCAGCTCCATGTACTCGGTGAGACGGGGGAGACCTCGCAGGGCTGAGCTCCCGCTGTGAGCGCACCGTGCGGGTGGGCCTTGATCAGGGACTTGGCCGCACATGGAGTACGCCACAGGCCCCCCGATCGAGCGCTCAGCGCCGTATGATCGAGGGAGACCGTTCCGGCATGACGGGTCGGCTGCTGGGGAATGAAGATCTCAGCGAGCCGGGCCTCCATGCCGGAGCCCGGTTGGCCAATTGGCGTAGAGGGGCGGGTTTCACGGGGGCGATTCCCTGCCTATCCTGAAGGGACCCCCCGGGTCGCCCCGGCGACTGCACGATGAGGAGGACTCCGTGCCGCTCTCGGAGCACGAGCAGCGAATGCTCGAGCAAATGGAGCGAGCGCTGTACGCCGAAGATCCCAAGTTCGCGACAGCGCTTGAGGGAAGCGGGCTGCGTACGTACACCCGGCGACGGGTCTACCAGGCGGTCGCGGGCTTCCTCGTAGGTATCGCGCTCCTCATGGCTGGAATGGTCGCCAAGCAGGTCTGGCTGAGCGTGGTGGGATTCCTCGTCATGCTGGGCTGCGCGGTACTCGCTGTGACCGGATGGCGCAAGGCCCCCAAGCCGGGCGAGCAGCCCGCGAGCGGCCCGCACGCCCGCCGTCAGCCCCGCCAGAAGCGCTCCATGATGGACCGCATCGAGGAACGCTGGCAGCGCCGCCGTGACGAGCAGGGCGGCCACTAGCGCGACGAACAGCTCCTGGACATACGTCAGGGGGTGACCACCGGATGGGTGGTCACCCCCTGACGCGTTTCCCGGCCCGCTCTCACATCCCGCGTCGGCGGGGTGTCACCCCCGCTGCCCCGGCGTGGACGGCCTGCGCCACGTCGGCCGGGCTGCGGCCACGCGCTGCTTCAGGCCGGTCCACCAGTCCATCAGGGCCCAGGTGATCCGCACGCTGGAGCGCGGGGCCAGCAGGGCGCGCACGTTCGTCGTCCAGCTGACCTTGGACTCCAGGTTGGACAGCACGCGGCGGACATCCTCCGCGAGGCCGGCCACCGGGCGCGGACTGGGCGCGTAGAGGGTCTGTTCCACCGCGTCGGCGACCCGGTGCACCGAGGCCGCGGCCGGTGGGTCGAGGTGGCCGAGCCGGACGATGCGGGCGGCGGCCTTGCGGGGGGTCTGGGATTCGTCCGGGTGGATGCCGAAGTCCCAGGCGGTGTCGGTCAGTTCCCGCCAGACCGCCAGGGTGTGCGGCGCGATGTCCGCCTCGGAGCGGCCGTGCGCCCCCAGCCGTACCGCCCTTGTCCGCATCCGCAACAGCATCGGCGTCAGCGGGATCAGCAGCGCCACCAGCCCGCCGAGCGTCCACAGCAGCAGGGCGGGCCACCTCGGGCCGTCGTCCCCTGCGGCCAGCGCGGCCTCGGGGGACTCGGTCGCGCACAGCTCCCGGTTCTGCCCGACGCAGCTCTCGCTCGCCGAGGGCGCGGCGGAGGGCCCGGTGCTCGCCGACTGCGAAGGCCGGGTCACATCCGGAAGCGTGGAGCCGGGCGTGTCCGACTGGGTGTACGTCGGAATCGAGCCACGGGTCGGCGTCGGCTCGAAGCGGGTCCAGCCCACACCCTCGAAGTACAGCTCGGGCCAGGCGTGCGCGTCCCTCAGCCCCACCGACACCGAACCGTCGCCCTGCGGGGTTCCGGGCGCGAAACCCACCGCGACCCGGGCCGGTATGTCCAGCGAGCGGGCCATCGCCGCCATCGCGAAGGAGAAGTGGACGCAGAAGCCCTGCTTGTCCTTCAGGAACCGGGCGATCGCCGTCCGGCCGGTGCCGACCTTGACGTTGGTGTCGTACTGGAATCCGCCGTTCACGGCGAAGTACTCCTGCAGCTTGACCGCCTGGCCGTAGTGGCTGGTGGCGCCCTCGGTGACATCGCGCGCGGTCTTGGCGACCACCGCGGGCAGCGAGTCCGGCAGCTCGGTGAACTCGCGCTTCAGCGCGCCGGGCGGTTCCGGCGCGTTCGCGAGCTGGTCGGCCGTCGGCCGCACATCGAGGCTGCGCACGGTGTACGTCACCCCGCGTGTGGTCTGGCGGCGGTCGCCGACGACCGTCATGCCCAGCGGTTCGTACCGCCAGTTTCCGCCGATCTGCACGCTGCTCGGCGGGTACGGCATCGGCAGCCAGTTCTGGGCGTACCAGTTCGCGGCCGAGATGGTCGTCTCGACGTCCGCGCGCCGGACCTCGGGGCCGAGGCCGATGGGCGTGGGGAACTCGCCCGGCACGGCCTGGATGCTGCGCTTCGACGGCTGCCAGGTGGTGCCGTCGAAGTCGTCCAGGGAGACGATCCGCAGGTACAGGTCGGAGACGTCCTCCGAGTTGGTCTTCAGGGACATGACCTGCCGGTCCTCGTCCACGTTCAGACTGTCGCGCAGCGACACCAGCGGGTTCACCGCCGAGATCGTGCCCCCGCCGCCGCTCCCGGAGCCCACGCCCGCGCCGGCCGCGTCCAGCAGACCGCCGTTCATGGCGGGCAGGGCGAGCGGCACCACCAGGGCGATCCCCAGGGCGACCACGCCGATCCGCCGTCCGGTGCGGACCGGCGCCACCGCGCCGCTCTGCTCCCCGCCCGGCGTCCGCGGCGCTCCGCCGAAGACCCTGCCCCACTGCGAGAGCCGGTCGCGTCCCTCGGTCAGCAGCAGCATCAGATAGCCCGCGGCGGCGATCAGGAACCACACCCAGTCCGAGCCGCCCTCGGAGAGCCCGGCGGCCACGGAGTACAGCGCCAGCAGCGGCAGCCCGGCCGGGGCGGCGCTGCGGAAGGTCACCGCGAGGGTCTCCACCGCCAGGCCGATGATCAGGACCCCGCCGATGAGCATCAGCCGGATGCCGTCCGACAGCGGCGCCGGGATCGAGTACCGGCTGACGTCGTCCGCGCCCGCCTGCAACAGGTCGGCGAAGTGACGGAAGGCCTCCGGGCCGGGAATCACCCCGAGGATCGCCTGCCGGTTGGCGAAGGTCAGCGTCAGCAGCATCAGCGCGACCAGGGCCTGCGCCCCCACGGTCAGGGGCCGCGCCAGCGGCACCCGCCGGGTCGCCATGCCCACGCCGGTCTGGATCGCCAGCAGGAAGATCGCCTGCAGCAGCCAGGTGGCCGGGGAGACCAGCGGCAGCAGGGCGCACGAGGCCAGCAGCGTGGCCGCCGCGGCGCTCAGCGCCATCCGTGTCCGCCCGCTCATACCGGTCCCCCCTCGCCCCGCGCGCCGCTGCTCGCGACGGCGTCCGTACGCGCGCGGTCCGCCTGGCGCCACTGCTCGTTCAGCGAGGCGCCGCGCGGCACGCTCAGGGCCGTCCAGCCCGCCTCCCGCAGCATCCGCAGCCGCTCCTCGCCCCTGTCCAACGGACCGGCCACATCGGTCGGTTCCCGCACCCAGGCCCCGCTGTCCAGCACGAAGGCCACCGCGCCGCCGCTGCGCTGCCGCATCTTGGCGGCCACCGCCGCCTGCTCCTCGTCGAGGTCGCCGAAGAAGGCCACCAGCAGCCCCTCGTTGCCGCCGCGCAGCAGGTCGTACGCCCGCGACAGGCCCGTGCCGTCGGAGTGGTCGATCACCGCGAGGGTGTCCATCATCAGGCCCGCCGCGTCCGCCGACTCCTGGCTAGCGCCCGCGAACCCGTCGGCGCCCTCGCCGGGCACCGAGCTGCCTGTGTCGGTCAGCAGCCGTACGGAGAAGCCTCGCTCCAGCATGTGGACCAGCACCGACGCCGTGCCCGACACGGCCCACTCGAAGGCCGAGTCGGGGCCCGCGCCCTGGAAGGCCAGGCCCCGGGTGTCCAGCAGCACCGTGCAGCGGGCGCGCTGCGGCTGCTCCTCGCGGCGCACCATCAGCTCGCCGTAGCGCGCGGTGGAGCGCCAGTGCACGCGGCGCAGGTCGTCGCCGTAGCGGTACCCGCGCGGGATCACGTCGTCCTCGCCGGCCAGCGCCAGCGAGCGCTGCCGGCCGTCGCCGTACCCCTTGGCCTCCCCGCTGAAGCGCACCGGCGGCAGCGGCTCCACGCGCGGGATGACGGTGAGGGTGTCGTACGTCGAGAAGGAGCGGGTCAGCTCGCACATGCCGAACGGGTCGGTCAGGCGCAGCTGCAGCGGGCCCAGCGGATAGCGGCCGCGCAGGTCGGAGCGCACCCGGTAGGACACCTCGCGGCGGCCGCCCGGCTCCACCCGGTCCAGCACGAAGCGGGGGCGCGGGCCGAGGACGTACGGCACCCGGTCCTGCAGCATCAGCAGGCCCGTGGGCAGCCGGGAGACGTTGTCCATCTGCAGATGGACGCGGGCCTCGCTGCCCGCGGGCACGCGCGCTGGGGAGAGCCGGCGGCTGCCCGCGACCCGGTAGCGGGTGCGGTACAGCACGGTCGCGCAGACCAGGGGCAGCACGGCGAGCAGCAGTCCGACGCGCAGCAGGTCGCTCTGGCCGAGGACGTAGGCGCAGACGGCGGCCGCGACACCGGCGGCCAGGAAGGAGCGGCCACGGGTGGTCAGACCGGCCAGTGCCGTGCGCAGCCCGCTCTTCTCACCGCGGTCCGCCTCGGCCTGGCCGGTACTGCCGGAGGTCATCACAGCCTCCGCGGCGGCTGCTGGCCGTAGGCTCCGGCGCCCCGGCCCAGGCCGCCGAAGCCGCTCTGCTGGTGGGGTGCGGCGGGCACGGTGGTGCGCTGCAGGATCTCCTGGACGACCTGCTCGGACGTACGGCGGTTCAGCTGGGCCTGTGCGGTGGGCAGCAGACGGTGGGCCAGAACGGCCACGGCGAGGGCCTGCACGTCGTCCGGCAGCGCGTACTCCCGGCCGCTCAGGGCCGCCGACGCCTTCGCGGCGCGCAGCAGATGCAGCGTCGCGCGCGGGGAGGCGCCGAGTCTGAGGTCGGGGTGGGTGCGCGTGGCCGAGACCAGGTCGACCGCGTACCGGCGGACCGGCTCGGCGACGTGGACCCCGCGCACGGCGTCGATCAGCTTGACGATGTCGTGCGCGTGCGCCACCGGCTGCATGTCGTCCAGCGGCGAGGCGCCGCCGTGCACGTCCAGCATCTGCAGTTCGGCCTCCACGCTGGGGTAGCCGACGGAGACACGGGCCATGAAGCGGTCGCGCTGGGCCTCGGGCAGCGGATAGGTGCCCTCCATCTCGACCGGGTTCTGCGTGGCCACCACCATGAAGGGGCTCGGCAGCTCATAGGTCTGGCCGTCGATCGTGACCTGGCGCTCCTCCATGGACTCCAGCAGCGCGGACTGCGTCTTCGGCGACGCGCGGTTGATCTCGTCGCCGATCACGATCTGCGCGAAGATCGCACCCGGTTTGAACTCGAAGTCCTTGCGCTGCTGGTCCCAGATGGACACACCCGTGATGTCCGACGGCAGCAGGTCCGGCGTGAACTGGATACGCCGTACCGAGCAGTCGATGGACCGCGCCAGCGCCTTCGCCAGCATCGTCTTGCCCACGCCGGGAACATCCTCGATCAGAAGATGTCCCTCGGCGAGCAGCACGGTCAGCGAAAGCCGTACGACCTCGGGCTTGCCCTCGATCACACCCTCCACCGAACTGCGGACACGCTCCACAGTGGCGGTCAGATCAGTGAGGCTCGCTCGATCGTCATAGGTCGTCACCCGGCCCTCCTCGGCCCGTTCTATCCGGGCCGACGCTCTACGACGCGGACCGGCCCACCCCTGGAACACGGACACCACGCGTGAAAGGTTCCGCGTGTTGCCACCCCAGCATTCTTGCTGCCGTTACCGATTCGTGTCACTCGCCTGTGGACAACTGCCTGCGTTATGTCGGGTCTTACGGCCTTTTGGGCACGCCCAAGCGCAGATTGACAGCCGAACGACAGGTCCGGTGGATGGTTACGCGGGATCGATCTCGCGCAGCAGGCCCGTCCGCACGTCGAAGACGAAGCCCCGCACGTCGTCGGTGTGCAGCAGGAACGGCGAGGTGCGCACCCGCTGCATCGACTGCCGTACGTCCTGGTCGACGTCCCGGAAGGACTCCACCGCCCAGGCGGGCCGCTGGCCGACCTCCATCTCCAGCTCGGTGCGGAAGTCCTCGGTGATCGCCTCCAGACCGCAGCCGGTGTGGTGGATCAGCACGATGCTGCGGGTGCCGAGCTTGCGCTGGCTGATGGTGAGCGAGCGGATCACGTCGTCGGTGACGACACCGCCGGCGTTGCGGATGGTGTGGCAGTCGCCGAGCTCCAGGCCGAGCGCGGCGTGCAGGTCGAGACGGGCGTCCATGCAGGCGACGATGGCGACATGGAGCACGGGACGGGCGTCCATGCCGGGATCGGTGAAGGCGGCGGCGTACCGTTCGTTCGCGTCGACGAGACGGTCGGTGACCGTGCCGTCGCGGACTATCGCGCCCTCGGGACCAGCGGGAACCGATGCAGAAGTCGTCATACCCATGACGGTACTGGTCACGTCCCGAGCGGTCCCGTCGTGAGAGGGGACAAAGAACGCCATCAGACCTTGTTGTGAGCTAACCCACAGGGGTGGCGTGAGTGCGCCCATACGAGCGATTTTCCGCACCGCGCGGCTTCGTCCGAACCCGAATCGGCGACGCGCAGGCCGGTTGATTGACCGCGCGACACGGTGGACTAAAGTGACGCGAAGCGGGAGGGGCGGCTCTCCCTGCTGCACTGATTTTCCCGGAGACCCCGGCGATTTTCCGGAGATCTCCCCGCGTGCGCGGCGCGTACGTACGGCTCGGCCTCCTCCCGCTCCCGGTCGGCTGACGCTCCCGGCGCCGGCAGACCTCCCCTTCACGAGCGGGCGGGGACCCGGCGGTGCGTATCGCCCCGCCGGATCTGAGAGGGCCCCTTGAGCCAGAGTCGACATGTCCCGGTGATGCTCCAGCGGTGCCTGGACATGTTGGCCCCCGCGCTGCAGCGGCCCGGAGCGGTGGTCGTCGACTGCACCCTCGGGCTCGGCGGCCACAGCGAGGCGCTCCTCCAGCAGTTTCCCGAGGCCCGGCTCGTCGCCCTCGACCGCGACAAGGAGGCCCTGCGCCTGTCCGGCGAGCGTCTCGCGCCCTACGGCGAGCGCGCCGACCTCGTGCACGCCGTCTACGACGAGCTCCCGGAGGTCCTGGACCGGCTCGGCATCGCGCGCGTGCAGGGCGTCCTGTTCGACCTCGGCGTCTCCTCCATGCAGCTCGACGAGGCCGACCGCGGCTTCGCCTACGCCCAGGACGCCCCTCTCGACATGCGCATGGACCAGACGACCGGCATGAGTGCCGCCGAGGTCCTCAACACGTACCCGGCCGGTGAGCTGGTCCGCATCCTGCGCGCCTACGGCGAGGAGAAGCAGGCCAAGCGGATCGTGTCCGCCATCGTGCGCGAGCGCGACAAGGAGCCGTTCAGCAACAGCGCCCGGCTGGTGGAGCTGATCCGGGACGCGCTGCCGCAGGCCGCCAAGCGCACCGGCGGCAACCCGGCCAAGCGCACCTTCCAGGCGCTGCGCATCGAGGTCAACGGCGAGCTCTCCGTCCTGGAGCGGGCGATCCCGGCCGCCGTGGAGGCCCTTGCCGTCGGCGGGCGGATCGCCGTCCTGTCGTACCACTCGCTGGAGGACCGGCTGGTCAAGCAGGTCTTCGCGGCCGGCGCCGCCAACACCGCCCCACCCGGGCTGCCCGTCGTCCCCGAGCAGTACCAGCCGCGGCTCAAGCTGCTGACGCGCGGTGCCGAACTTCCCACCGAGGAAGAGGTCGCCGAGAACCGGCGCGCGGCACCTGCGCGCCTGCGTGGCGCCGAGCGCATCAGGGAGTCCATCGAATGAGGGGCGAGAGGGCAGGGGCGGGCGTCCGGGTCCAGGATCCGAACCCATCAGTTGGAGAACCGGACCCGGGGGAGGTCCAGTGAGTAGGAAACCCGAACTGAAGGGGCGAGCCGCCCGACTCGCGCGGCTCATCCCCGCCGGACGCGCACGCGCCGCCCGCACCCCCTTCGTCCTTCTTGTCGTCCTGCTCCTCGGCGGCGGCCTCATCGGGCTCCTCGTGCTGAACTCCGCCCTGAGTGAGGGCGCGTTCAAGCTGGACGACCTGAAGAGGGGGACGAAGTCCCTCACCGACGAGGAGCAGTCCCTCCAGCGGGACATCGACGCCTACGCCGAACCCGACGCCCTCCAGCGCCGCGCCCGAGAGCTCGGCATGGTCCCCGGCGGCGACCCGGCGTTCCTCAACCCCGACGGCAAGGTCCAGGGCGTCCCGAGCCCCGCGTCCCGGTCCTGGGGCGAGGGCGCGGCCTACACGCCGCTCATCCTCACCCCCGCGACCCCCCTCAGCGAGCCCGCTGCGGTCCCGGCGGCCGGCTCGGCACCGAGCCCGATGTCCGTCACACCGGCCCCAGGGGCCACTCCCGCCGTGCCGCAGTACGCGCCCCCGGCCCAGCAGTCCATCCCGTCCGCCCAGTCCTCCACGTACCCGACCCCCGGCAGGTGACGGAAGTGTCCGACAGGGAAGCGCCGCGCCGCCGTGTGCCCGGACCCGCGAAGCCCGCCCGTTCCGGCGGAGCCCAGCGCCGCCCGGGCCCCGGCGCCCGCCCCGCCCGCCGTCCGGTGCCGCGTCCCGTGGTCCGTATCCGGCTCGGCAGGCCCCGCCCCCGGCTGCGCATGGTCAGCCTGGCCCTGACCCTGGTCCTGCTCGCCTTCGTCGTGCGCCTGCTCCAGGTGCAGGGCGTCGACGCGAGCACCTACGCGGCCAAGGCCGAGAAGAACCGCTACGTCGGCTACACCCTGGCCGCCGAGCGCGGCGGCATCACCGACCGCAACGGCGTGGCACTGGCGGCCAGCGTGGACGCGTACGACATCACCGCCGACCCCACACTGTTCAGCCGTGAGCAGCTGAAGATCGACGACGGCCCCGAACAGGCGGCCGCCCTTCTGGCCCCGATCCTCGGCCAGGACCAGCAGGCGATCGTCAAGAAGCTCCGGCCGGCGAACAAGAACCAGCGCTACACCCTGCTGGCGAGCCGCCAGACCCCGCAGGTCTGGAAGCAGATCAAGGACCTGAAGAACGCGCTGGGCACCAAGTCCCAGAAGGACAAGACCACGGTCAACGTCCTCGCCGGCGTCCTCTCGGTCGCCAGCAGCAAGCGCGTGTATCCCAACGGCGACCTCGCCGCCGGGATACTGGGCTGGGTCAACGCCGACGGCAAGGGCGGCGGCGGTGTCGAGCAGCAGCTGAACAAGGAGCTGACCGGCAAGGACGGCGAGATCCGCTACGCCCAGTCCGGCGGCCGCCAGGTCCCCACCGTGAACTCCACCGAGACGCCCGCCGTGCCCGGCAGCGACGTCGAGCTCACCATCGACCGCGACATCCAGTGGGCCGCGCAGAACGCGATCTCCGAGCAGGTCGCGAAGTCCAAGGCGGACCGCGGCTATGTGATCGTCCAGGACACCCGGACCGGCCAGGTCCTCGCGATGGCCAACTCGCCCGGCTTCGACCCGAACAACCTCTCCGAGGCCAGGGCCGCGAACATGGGCAACGCGGCCGTCCAGGACGCCTACGAGCCCGGCTCCACCGCGAAGGTCATCTCGATGGCCGCCGTGCTGCAGGAGGGCGTGGCCGTGCCCACCACGAGTGTCGTGGTGCCCAACCGGCTGCACCGCGGCGACCGGCTCTTCAAGGACGACATCGACCACCCGACCTGGTACCTGACGCTCAACGGCGTGCTCGCCAAGTCCAGCAACATCGGCACCATCCTGGCCACCGGCCAGCTGGGCAAGACACAGCGGCAGGCCAACCGGGTCCTCTACAGCTACCTGCGCAAGTTCGGCTTCGGCGGCTACACCGGGCTCGGCTACCCGGGTGAGACCCCGGGCATCCTCGCCGCCCCGGACACCTGGTCCACCTCGCAGCAGTACACGATTCCTTTCGGCCAGGGCGTGTCCATCAACGCGATGCAGGCGGCCTCCGTCTACTCGACGATCGCCAACGGCGGCGTACGCGTCGAGCCCACCCTCGTGCGCGGCACCAAGGGACCCGACGGGCAGTTCACGCCCGCCAAGACGCCCAAGAAGACCAGGGTGGTCAGTGCCAAGACGGCGAGGACCCTCGCCCAGATGCTGGAGTCGGTCGTGGACGACGAGGAGGGCACCGGCGCCAAGGCGCGCATCCCCGGCTACCGGGTCGCGGGCAAGACGGGGACGGCGAACCGAGTGGATCCGGCCACCGGCAGGTACCGCGGCTACACGTCGTCGTTCGCCGGTTTCGCGCCCGCCGACAAGCCCCGCGTCACGGTCTACTGCGCCATCCAGAACGCCACCGCGGGCAACTACTTCGGCGGCCAGATCTGCGGGCCCATCTACAAGAAGGTCATGGAGTTCGCGCTGAAGACCCTCCAGGTCCCGCCCACCGGGGCCAAGCCCGCGAAGCTCCCGGTCGGCTACCGACCCTGACCCCCACCTGACCACACTGATCAGCACCGAGCAGCCAGGAACCACCTCGTGACAACGATCACTCCAGACGCCGGGAACCAGAGGGAGCCCCGCCCCTCACTTCGCTCCGAAGCCGGTACGCCCGGTACGCTCACCGCCGTGCCACACGCTGATCAGTCCCAAACCACCCAGAAGGGGCATCCCGTGACATATCCGGGACCGCCCAGGCCGGCCCAGGTCTCCGCCACACCCCTCGCGGAACTCGCCGGTCAGCTGGGGGCCACCACGCCGGAGCGCGCCGAATCCGCCGAGGTCACGGGCATCACCCATGACTCGCGCGCCGTCCGCCCCGGCGATCTGTACGCCGCCCTCCCGGGCGCCCGTCTGCACGGTGCCGACTTCGTGACGCAGGCCGCCGGCCTCGGCGCGGCCGCCGTGCTGACCGATCCGACCGGCGCCGAGCGCGCCGCCGCGACCGGCCTGCCGGTCCTGGTGGTCGAGGATCCGCGCGGCCGGATGGGCGAACTGGCGGCCACGATCTACGGCCACCCCGGCCGCGATCTGCTCCAGATCGGCATCACCGGCACCTCCGGCAAGACCACCACCGCGTACCTGGTCGAGGGCGGTCTCAAGAGCACCCGCTCCACCGGTCTGATCGGCACGGTCGAGATGCGCATCGGCGACGAGCGCATCAAGTCCGAGCGGACCACCCCCGAGGCCACCGACCTGCAGGCCCTGTTCGCCGTCATGCGCGAACGCGGCGTCGAGGCGGTCGCCATGGAGGTCTCCAGCCATGCGCTGGTGCTCGGCCGGGTCGACGGCTGCGTCTTCGACCTCGCCGTGTTCACCAACCTCAGCCCGGAGCACATGGAGTTCCACTCCGACATGGAGGACTACTTCCGGGCCAAGGCGCAGCTGTTCACCCCGAAACGCAGCAAATTCGGCGTCGTCAACCTCGATGACGAGTACGGCCGCAGGCTCGCCAAGGAGGCCACCGTCCCGGTCGTCACCTACTCCGCCGAGGGCCACCCCGACGCCGACTGGCGTGCCGAGGACGTCGAGATCGGCCAGCTGGACTCCACGTTCACGGTCATCGGCCCCAAGGGCGAGCGCATCGGCGCCAAGGCCCCGCTGCCGGGCACCTTCAACGTGGCGAACACCCTCGCCGCCATCGTCGCCCTGGCCGCCGCCGGCCTCGACGCCCAGACCGCCGCCGACGGCATCGCCGCCGTGCCGGGCGTGCCGGGCCGGCTGGAGCGGGTGGACGCCGGGCAGCCGTATCTCGCGGTCGTGGACTACGCCCACAAGACCGACGCCGTCGAGTCGGTGCTCAAGGCGCTGCGCAAGGTCACCGAGGGCAGCCTGCACGTCGTGCTCGGCTGCGGCGGGGACCGGGACCGGACCAAGCGCGAACCGATGGGCGCCGCGGCGGCCCGGTTCGCCGACACCGCCGTACTGACCTCCGACAACCCCCGCTCCGAAGACCCCCTCGCGATTCTCGCAACCATGCTCCAGGGCGCGGCGTCCGTGCCAGTACACGAGCGTGGCGAGGTCCAGGTCTTCGAGGACCGGGCCGCCGCGATCGCCGCAGCCGTCGCCCGCGCACAGCCCGGCGACACCGTGCTGGTGGCAGGCAAGGGGCATGAGCAGGGCCAGGACATCGCCGGGGTGGTCCGTCCCTTCGACGACCGCCAGGTGCTTCGCGAAGCTATCCAGAAGACCCAGGGATGAACTTGTGATCGCCCTCTCTCTCGCCGAGATCGCAGAAGTCGTCGGCGGGCAGACGCACGACATACCGGATCCGTCCGTCCAGGTCACCGGATCCGTCGTCCGGGACTCCCGTGAAGTGGAGCCCGGCAGCCTCTTCGTCGCCTTCGTCGGGGAACGCGTCGACGGCCACGACTTCGCGCAGGCCGTCGTCGCGGCCGGTGCGGTCGCGGTCCTCGGCTCGCGGCCCGTGGGCGTGCCCGCGATCGTCGTGCCGGACGTCCAGAAGGCCCTCGGCGCCCTCGCCCGTCATGTCGTCCAGCGGCTCGGCGCGACCCTCGTGGCGCTGACCGGCTCGGCGGGCAAGACCAGCACCAAGGACCTGATCGCCCAGGTGCTGCAGCGCAAGGCGCCCACCGTGTGGACGCCGGGCTCGCTCAACAACGAGATCGGACTGCCGCTCACCGCCCTCAGCGCCACCGAGGAGACCCGGTTCCTCGTCCTGGAGATGGGTGCCCGCGGCATCGGCCACATCCGCTACCTCTCCGATCTGACGCCCCCGAGGATCGGCCTCGTGCTCAACGTCGGCACCGCCCACATCGGTGAGTTCGGCGGCCGCGAGCAGATCGCGCAGGCCAAGGGCGAGCTCGTCGAAGGGCTGCCGTCTCAGGCGGAGGGCGGCACCGCGGTTCTCAACGCCGACGATCCCCTCGTACGGGCCATGGCCTCCCGTACGAAGGCGAAGGTGATCCTCTTCGGAGAGTCAGGCGAAGCGGACGTACGCGCCGAGAACGTGAGACTCACGGACAGCGGACAGCCTGCTTTCACCCTTCACACACCCTCCGGTGCAAGCGATGTGACCATGCGCCTGTACGGTGAGCACCACGTGTCGAACGCGCTCGCCGCGGCCGCCGTCGCCCATGAGCTGGGCATGTCCGCGGAAGAGATCGCCACCGCGCTCTCCGAGGCGGGCTCCCTCTCCCGCTGGCGGATGGAGGTCACCGAGCGCCCGGACGGCGTGACGATCGTCAACGACGCCTACAACGCGAACCCCGAGTCCATGCGGGCCGCTCTGCGTGCGCTGGCCGCGATGGGCGGCGCCTCACGGGCAACGGGGGGCCGTACGTGGGCGGTGCTCGGCAAGATGGCCGAGCTCGGGGACGAGGCGCTCGCCGAGCACGACGCGGTCGGACGGCTCGCCGTCCGGCTCAACGTCAGCAAGCTCGTCGCGGTCGGGGGCAGGGAAGCGTCCTGGCTGCAACTGGGCGCATATAACGAGGGTTCGTGGGGTGAGGAGTCGGTGCACGTGTCCGACGCACAGGCGGCGATCGACCTGTTGCGCAGCGAGCTGCGCCCGGGGGACGTCGTACTCGTGAAGGCGTCCCGTTCGGTCGGTCTGGAGAGCGTCGCCGAGGCGCTGCTCGCGGGCGGCACCGAGGGTGAGGTTGCCGCCCGATGATGAATCAGATCCTGTTCTCAGGAGTCATTGGCCTCTTCCTGACCCTGATCGGCACCCCGCTGCTGATCAAGCTGCTGGCCCGCAAGGGCTACGGCCAGTACATCCGGGACGACGGCCCGCGCGAGCACCATGCCAAGCGCGGTACGCCGACGATGGGCGGTATCGCCTTCATCCTGGCCACGGTCGCCGCGTACTTCCTGTCCAAGCTGATCACCGGCAAGCCGCCGACGTTCTCCGGCGTCCTGGTCATCGGGCTGATGGCCGGCATGGGTCTGGTCGGCTTCCTGGACGACTACATCAAGATCGTCAAGCGCCGTTCGCTGGGTCTGCGGGCCAAGGCCAAGATGGCCGGCCAGCTCCTCGGCGGCATCGCCTTCGCGGTGCTCTCGCTGCAGTTCGCGGACAACCGGGGCAACACCCCGGCCTCCACCAAGCTCTCCTTCGTGCAGGACTTCGGCTGGTCCATCGGCCCGGTGCTGTTCGTCGTCTGGGCGCTGTTCATGATCCTCGCCATGTCGAACGGCGTGAACCTGACGGACGGTCTGGACGGCCTCGCCACCGGCGCCTCCGTGCTCGTCTTCGGCGCCTACACCTTCATCGGCGTCTGGCAGTTCCAGGAGTCCTGCGCCAACGCGCAGATCCTGCCCAACCCCAACGCCTGCTACGAAGTGCGTGATCCACTCGATCTCGCCGTCGTCTCCTCCGCGCTGATGGGCGCCTGCCTCGGCTTCCTGTGGTGGAACACGTCGCCCGCCAAGATCTTCATGGGTGACACCGGTTCGCTGGCCCTCGGCGGCGCGCTCGCCGGTCTCGCCATCTGCTCGCGCACCGAGCTGCTGCTCGCCATCCTCGGCGGCCTGTTCGTGCTGATCACCATGTCGGTGGTCATCCAGGTCGGCTCCTTCCGCCTCACCGGCAAACGCGTCTTCCGCATGGCGCCACTCCAGCACCACTTCGAACTCAAAGGCTGGTCAGAAGTCCTTGTCGTGGTCCGCTTCTGGATCATTCAGGGCATCTGTGTGATCGTCGGACTGGGCCTCTTCTACGCGGGATGGGCAGCGGACAAGTGACCGACTGGCAGGGGAAGAACGTCACCGTCGCCGGGCTCGGCGTCTCCGGGATCCCGGCGGCCAAGGTGCTGCACGGTCTCGGCGCCCACGTCACCGTCGTCAACGACGGCGACGACGCACGCGCGCGTGCCCAGGCCGAGGACCTGGAGGCACTCGGCATCACCGTCCGCCTCGGCGACGGAGCGACCCTGCCCGACGGCACCGAACTGATCGTCACCGCGCCCGGCTGGAAGCCGGACAAGCCGCTGTTCGCCGCCGCCGAGCAGGCCGGCGTCCCGGTCTGGGGCGACGTCGAGCTCGCCTGGCGACTGCGCGGCCCCGACGCCGCCCCCTGGCTCGCCGTCACCGGCACCAACGGCAAGACCACGACCGTCCAGATGCTCGCCTCCATCCTCAAGGCGGCGGGCCTGCGCACGGCGGCCGTCGGCAACATCGGCGTCTCGCTCCTCGACGCGGTGCTCGGCGAGGAGCAGTACGACGTCCTCGCCGTGGAGTTGTCCAGCTACCAGCTGCACTGGGCGCCCTCGCTGCGCGCCCACTCGGCGGTCGTGCTGAACCTCGCCCCCGACCATCTCGACTGGCACGGCTCCATGGAGGCGTACGCCGCCGACAAGGGCCGTATCTACGAGGGCAACCGCGTCGCCTGCGTCTACAACGCCGCCGACAAGGCCACCGAGGACCTGGTCCGCGAGGCCGACGTGGAGGAGGGCTGCCGGGCCATCGGCTTCACCCTCGGCACCCCGGCCCCGTCCCAACTCGGCGTCGTCGAGGGCATCCTCGTCGACCGCGCCTTCGTCGAGGACCGGCGGAAGAACGCCCAGGAGCTCGCCGAGGTCTCCGACGTCAACCCGCCGGCCCCGCACAACATCGCCAACGCCCTTGCGGCGGCGGCCCTCGCCCGGGCCTTCGGGGTGCCCCCCAGGGCCGTACGCGACGGGCTGCGGGCCTTCGCCCCGGACGCCCACCGCATCGCGCACGTGGCGGACCTGGACGGGGTCGCCTACGTCGACGACTCCAAGGCCACCAACACCCACGCGGCGCAGGCGTCGTTGGCGGCGTACGACTCCATCGTCTGGATCGCGGGCGGGCTCGCCAAGGGCGCCGTCTTCGAGGAGCTGGTCGCCGAGTCGGCCGAGCGGCTGCGCGCGGTCGTGCTCATGGGCGCCGATCGTGGCCTGATCCGGGAAGCCCTCGCGCGACACGCGCCGGAAGTACCCGTCGTCGACCTCGACCGGACCGACACTGGGGCGATGCTCGCGGCGGTCCAGGAGGCGAAGGGCCTCGCACGGCCCGGCGACACGGTGCTCCTTGCCCCGGCCTGTGCCTCCATGGACATGTTCGCCAACTACAACCAGCGCGGTGACGCGTTCGCGGAGGCGGTTCGCGAACTCGGCGCGGGCGCCTGACGCCGGGTCTCGGCCACTGCGGGTGCTTCGGGACCCTTGGAGGGACGCGTGACTCGGATGCGGCCGGCCAGTACGTACGCCCACGGCGGGGCGGTGAGCGCCGATGCCCGGTAGCCGTACGGGAGGGCCTCCCGTGCAGCGGGCCGTTCGACGGCCCTCTCCTTCCCAGCAGCGGGACGAGAACGCGGTCCAGCGGTTCTACACGCGCGTGTACCGCGCGTGGGACCGGCCGCTGACCGCCTACTACCTGATCCTCGGCGGCAGCCTGCTGATCACCGTGCTCGGTCTGGTGATGGTGTACTCGGCCTCCCAGATCACCGCGCTGCAGATGTCGCTGCCGGGGTCGTACTTCTTCCGCAAGCAGCTGCTCGCCGCCGTGATCGGCACCGGGCTGCTGCTCGCCGCCTCCCGGATGCCCGTCAAGCTGCACCGGGCGCTCGCCTACCCGATCCTCGCCGGAGCCGTCTTCCTGATGGCACTGGTGCAGGTCCCCGGGATAGGAGTAGCGGTCAACGGCAACCAGAACTGGATCGCCCTCGGCGGCTCCTTCCAGATCCAGCCCAGCGAGTTCGGCAAGCTCGCGCTGGTGCTGTGGGGCGCCGACCTGATCGCCCGCAAACAGGACAAGAAGCTGCTGACGCAGTGGAAGCACATGCTGGTGCCGCTCGTGCCGGTCGCCTTCATGCTGCTCGGGCTGATCATGCTCGGCGGCGACATGGGTACGGCGATCATCCTGTCGGCGATCCTGTTCGGCCTGCTGTGGCTGGCGGGGGCGCCGACCCGGCTGTTCGTGGGGGTCCTGTCGTTCGCCTGCGTGATCGGTGTGCTCCTCATCAAGAGCAGCGAGAACCGGATGGCCCGCCTCCAGTGCCTCGGCGCCACCGAGCCCCAGTCCGGCCCCGTCGACTGCTGGCAGGCCGTGCACGGGATCTACGCGCTCGCGTCCGGCGGAATCTTCGGATCCGGGCTGGGTGCGAGTGTGGAGAAATGGGGCCAACTCCCTGAAGCCCACACCGACTTCATCTTCGCCGTCACCGGTGAGGAACTGGGCCTGGCGGGGACGCTGTCGGTGCTCGCCCTCTTCGCGGCTCTAGGCTATGCGGGTATCCGCGTGGCCGGACGCACGGAGGACCCCTTCGTGAGGTATGCCGCGGGAGGCGTGACCACCTGGATCACCGCGCAAGCCGTGATCAACATCGGTGCGGTGCTCGGTCTGCTGCCGATCGCCGGCGTTCCCCTCCCGCTGTTCTCCTACGGAGGGTCCGCCCTGCTGCCGACCATGTTCGCCATCGGGCTGCTGATCGCGTTCGCGCGCGACGAGCCCGCTGCGCGGGCGGCGCTTTCTGCGCGGCAACCCCGCTTTGGTAGAAAGCGTGCGGGAGGCGCCGCGCAGAGTCGGGGGCCTCGGAGATGGAACACGATGCGACGGCGTGCCTCGGCGGCGCGTTCGTCCGGAGAGCGGTGAATTTCGGTGCATGTCGTACTCGCCGGTGGGGGGACCGCCGGCCACATCGAGCCCGCGCTCGCCCTCGCGGACGCCCTGCGCAGGCAGGACCCGAGCGTGGGGATCACGGCCCTGGGCACGGAGCGTGGCCTGGAGACCAAGCTCGTCCCACAGCGAGGCTATGAGCTCGCGATGATCCCCGCCGTACCCCTGCCGCGCAAACCGACGCCCGAGCTGATCACCGTCCCGGGCCGGCTGCGCGGCACGATCAAGGCGACCGAGCAGATCCTGGAGCGCACCAAGGCGGACGCCGTCGTCGGCTTCGGCGGCTATGTCGCCCTGCCCGGCTACCTCGCCGCCAAGCGCCTCGGAGTGCCGATCATCATCCACGAGGCCAACGCCCGTCCGGGCCTGGCCAACAAGATCGGTTCGCGCTACGCCGCCCAGGTCGCCGTGGCCACCCCGGACAGCAAGCTGCGCAACTCCCGCTACATCGGCATCCCGCTGCGCCACACCATCGCCACCCTCGACCGGGCCGCCGTCCGCCCCGAGGCCCGCGCGATGTTCGGGCTCGACCCGAACCTGCCCACCCTGCTGGTCTCCGGCGGCTCACAGGGCGCACGGCGCCTCAACGAGGTCGTCCAGCAGGTCGCGCCCTGGCTCCAGCAGGCCGGCATCCAGATCCTGCACGCGGTCGGCCCGAAGAACGAACTGCCGCACGTACAGCAGATGCCGGGAATGCCCCCGTACATCCCGGTAAGTTACCTGGACCGGATGGACCTCGCGTACGCCGCTGCCGACATGATGCTCTGCCGCGCGGGCGCGATGACCGTCGCCGAACTCTCCGCCGTCGGACTGCCGGCCGCCTACGTACCGCTGCCCA
Organism: Streptomyces sp. NPDC059010; assembly: GCF_042740355.1. Taxonomy (NCBI): domain Bacteria; kingdom Bacillati; phylum Actinomycetota; class Actinomycetes; order Kitasatosporales; family Streptomycetaceae; genus Streptomyces; species Streptomyces sp. NPDC059010. The sequence continues at coordinate 104,873 of NZ_JBHYJA010000016.1, read as the reverse complement.
TCGGCAACGGCGAACAGCGGCTGAACGCCCAGCCGGTGGTCAAGGCCGGCGGCGGCCTGCTGGTCGACGACGCGGAACTCACGCCCGAGTGGGTGCAGCAGAACGTGCTGCCCGTGCTCGCCGACCCGCACCGGCTGTACGAGATGTCCCGCGCGGCAAGCGAGTTCGGCCGCCGGGACGCCGACGACCTGCTCGTCGGCATGGTGTACGAGGCGATCGCCTCGTACCGCCGCCAGTAACCGGATGACGGAGGGCAGGGAGCGTGGCCGGACCGACGACCGCCGAGCGCGGTGAACGCCAGCAGGAGTCGTCCGACCCGCCCCTCGCCCGGCGGCGGTTGAGGCTGACACGCCTTCGTACGATCATCATCCTTGCCGTCGTCCTGGCACTCCTCGCCGTGGGCTCCGTCTGGCTGCTGTACGGCTCCAAGTGGCTGCGCGTCGAGCGTGTATCCGTCTCCGGGGCCCGGGTTCTGACGTCCGAACAGGTCCTTGAGGCCGCCGACGTCCCCGTCGGGGCCCCGCTTATTTCCGTGCAGACCGATGCGATTGAGGCACGACTGCGCCGGAAATTGACCCGAATTGACGCGGTTGACGTAGTCCGTGCCTGGCCGCATGGAATCGGCCTGAAAGTGGTGGAGCGTACTCCGGTTCTGATTGTCCAAAAGGGCGGAAACTTCATCGAAGTGGATGACGAAGGTGTCCGTTTCGCCACAGTTTCTGAAGCCCCGAAAGGCGTTCCCGCACTGGAATTGTCGGTGTCCCGGTCGAGCTCCGCCGCCGCGAGCCTGCGCCGCTTCGGCGAGGGCCGACTGGTGCGGGAGGCGGTGCGGGTCGCCCGGGCCATTCCGGCCGCCGTTGCGCGGTCAACCGAGGTCGTCAAGGTCCGCTCCTACGACGACATCTCACTGGAGTTGGGCGACGGCCGGACCGTTCGCTGGGGGAGTGGCGAGAAGGGCGCCGCGAAGGCTCGCACACTCACCGCTCTCATGAAAGCCTCGCCGGATGCGCGGTACTTCGACGTCAGCGTTCCCACCGCCCCTGCGTCAGCGCGGAGTTGACGCACATTCGCGCAGGCCAGCACCCTGGTTGGGCGGCGACATGGCTGATCACATAGGGTGAAAAGAAAAACGGGAGGTTCGGCGTGTTCGTTGAACGTGCGCCACTTGTCGACTTAGTGTCCTGTTCAGAAGACTTCAAGGAACAGACACACTGGTAACCCTAAACTTCAGGGTTAGGGTTCGGGTCGGCGCTACGGACCGTCCCATTCGGCATCAGTCGCCGGTTCGCGAAGCACGTCGCTCCCCGCGATCCGACGACCCGTAAATCGAGGCGAGAGGCCTTCGACGTGGCAGCACCGCAGAACTACCTCGCAGTCATCAAAGTCATCGGTGTCGGCGGCGGTGGTGTCAATGCCATCAACCGGATGATCGAGGTCGGTCTCAAGGGTGTCGAGTTCATCGCCATCAACACTGACGCGCAGGCGCTGTTGATGAGCGACGCCGACGTCAAGCTCGACGTCGGCCGCGAACTCACCCGCGGACTCGGCGCCGGAGCCAACCCGGCCGTCGGCCGCAAGGCCGCCGAGGACCACCGCGAGGAGATCGAGGAGGTCCTCAAGGGGGCCGACATGGTCTTCGTGACGGCCGGTGAAGGCGGCGGCACCGGCACCGGCGGCGCGCCCGTCGTGGCCAACATCGCCCGCAACCTGGGCGCCCTCACCATCGGCGTGGTCACCCGCCCCTTCACCTTCGAGGGCCGCCGCCGCGCCAACCAGGCCGAGGACGGCATCGCCGAGCTCCGCGAAGAGGTCGACACCCTCATCGTCATCCCGAACGACCGGCTGCTGTCCATCTCGGACCGCCAGGTCTCGGTGCTCGACGCCTTCAAGTCGGCCGACCAGGTTCTGCTCTCCGGTGTCCAGGGCATCACCGACCTCATCACCACGCCGGGTCTGATCAACCTCGACTTCGCCGACGTCAAGTCGGTCATGTCCGAGGCCGGTTCGGCCCTCATGGGCATCGGCTCGGCCCGCGGCGACGACCGCGCGGTGGCCGCGGCCGAGATGGCGATCTCCTCGCCGCTCCTGGAGGCGTCCATCGACGGCGCCCGGGGCGTGCTGCTCTCCATCTCCGGCGGCTCCGACCTCGGCCTGTTCGAGATCAACGAGGCGGCCCAGCTGGTCAGCGAGGCCGCCCACCCCGAGGCCAACATCATCTTCGGCGCGGTCATCGACGACGCCCTCGGCGACGAGGTCCGGGTCACCGTGATCGCGGCCGGCTTCGACGGCGGCCAGCCGCCGGCCCGCCGGGACACCGTCCTGGGCTCGACCTCGAACTCGGCCCCGGCCCGCCGCGAGGAGCCCACTCCGGTACGGCAGACCGAGTCCCGCCCGTCGTTCGGCTCGCTCGGCAGCGTCACGCCGAAGGAGGAGCCGGAGCCCGCCGCACCGGAGCCGGTGGCCGACATCCCGGTCGCCCCGCCGGTCCCGCCGTCCCGGTCCTACGCCGACAGCGCGGCGGAGGAACTGGACGTCCCGGACTTCCTTAAGTGATCCTTCTGACGTGATAGCACAGCGCGACACAGTGAGCGGCGCGCACTTCGCCTTCACCGACCGGTGGGGCGGGGTGAGCGCCGCTCCGTATGCGGAGCTCAACCTCGGCGGGGCGGTCGGCGACGACACCGACGCCGTACTGACCAACCGGGAGCTCGCCGCCAAGTCGCTCGGGCTCGGTCCGGGTGACGTGGTCTGGATGAACCAGGTGCACGGGGCGGACGTCGCCGTGGTCGACGGACCGTGGCGTGATCGTCCGGTGCCCGACGTCGACGCGATCGTCACGGCGCGGCGGGGTCTCGCCCTCGCCGTCCTCACGGCCGACTGTGTGCCGGTCCTGCTGGCCGACCCGGTCGCCGGGATCGTCGCGGCGGCCCACGCGGGGCGGCCGGGCATGGTCGCCGGGGTCGTCCCGGCCGCGCTACGCGCGATGACCGAACTGGGTGCCGACCCGGCCCGGATCGTCGCCCGCACCGGCCCCGCCGTCTGCGGCCGGTGCTACGAGGTGCCGGAGGCGATGCGGGCCGAGGTCGCGACCAGGGAGCCGACGGCGCACGCCGAGACGAGTTGGGGCACGCCGGCGGTGGATGTGGCCGCCGGAGTGCACGCCCAGCTCGCGCGCCTCGGGGTGGGTGACCGGGAGCAGTCGCCGGTGTGCACCCTGGAGTCGGGCGACCACTTCTCGTACCGCCGCGACCGCACCACCGGTCGGCTCGCCGGCTACGTCTGGCTGGACTGAATGGACATGACGGACCGTAAGGACGAACTCGCCGCGAACCTGGCGAAGGTGGAGGACCGTATCGCCGCCGCCTGCGCGGCCGCCGGGCGCCCTCGCGAGGAAGTGACCCTGATCGTGGTCACCAAGACCTACCCCGCGAGCGATGTGCGGGTCCTGTCGGAGCTCGGGGTGCGCCATGTCGCCGAGAACCGCGACCAGGACGCGGCACCCAAGGCCGCCGCATGTTCGGACCTGCCCCTCGCCTGGCACTTCGTCGGCCAGTTGCAGACCAACAAAGTGCGATCCGTGGTCGGTTACGCGGATCTTGTGCAGTCCGTCGATCGTTCCAAGCTGGTGACGGCCCTGTCGAAGGAGGCCGTACGGCAGGAGCGCGAGCTCGGCTGCCTCGTCCAGGTGGCGCTGGACGCGGGAGCGAGCGCGCGTGGCGAGAGGGGCGGTGTGGCTCCGGGCGGAATCGAAGAGTTGGCCGACCTCGTGGCGAAGGCGCCGGGGCTGCGGCTCGACGGGCTGATGACCGTCGCTCCGCTCACCGGGGAGTACGCGGGGCGCCAACGGGCGGCGTTCGAGCGGTTGATGGATTTGTCGACCGACCTGCGCCGAGCTCATCCGGCTGCGAACATGGTGTCGGCAGGAATGAGTGCGGATCTCGAAGAGGCGGTGGCGGCGGGTGCGACACATGTGCGCGTCGGCACTGCGGTACTCGGAGTCCGCCCCAGGCTCGGGTAACGTCGCCAGGAAGTCGGACCACAGCAGAAAATATGGTCAATGTCGCCGAAAGGCGGGCGTAACGACCGCGTGGATGGCGGGCACTTGGCAGTCGCCGATCCACCACAGAGCGGAGGACTCAGAGCATGGCCGGCGCGATGCGCAAGATGGCGGTCTACCTCGGCCTCGTGGAGGACGATGGGTACGACGGCCGGGGGTTCGACCCCGATGACGACTTCGAGCCCGAACTGGACCCGGAGCCCGAGCGGGACCATCGACGGCATGAGCCGTCGCACCAGTCGCACAGTGCACATCAGTCCCAAAGGGACGAAGAGGTGCGAATCGTACAGCCGCCCGCGCCGCGTGAACCGGTCGCCCGATCGACTTCGCTAGCCGCGGAATCCAGCCGCCCGGCACGTATCGCGCCCGTGGCGTCCATCACACAAGAACGCGCAAGCCTGGAGAAGAACGCACCGGTGATCATGCCCAAGGTCGTGTCGGAACGAGAGCCTTATCGGATCACCACGCTTCACCCGCGGACCTACAACGAGGCCCGTACCATCGGGGAACACTTCCGTGAAGGTACTCCGGTGATCATGAATCTGACTGAGATGGACGACACAGATGCCAAGCGACTTGTCGACTTTGCGGCGGGTTTGGTGTTTGGTCTTCACGGCAGCATCGAGCGGGTGACCCAGAAGGTGTTCCTGTTGTCTCCTGCTAACGTCGATGTCACGGCGGAGGACAAGGCCCGCATCGCAGAGGGCGGGTTCTTCAACCAGAGCTGAGACGCACCACCGGAAGAAACGCACGGAACAAGGAACAGGGGAGAGGGAAGCACCAGTCATGAGCGTGGTCCTGCAGGTTCTCTACATCGCGCTGATGGTGTTCCTCATCGTGCTCATCTTCCGGTTGGTCATGGACTACGTGTTCCAGTTCGCCCGCTCATGGCAACCCGGCAAGGCGATGGTGGTCGTTCTGGAGGCCACCTACACTGTCACTGATCCACCGCTGAAGCTTCTGCGGCGGGTTATTCCGCCGCTGCGTCTCGGGGGCGTGGCGCTCGACCTGTCCTTCTTCGTACTGATGATCATCGTCTACATCCTGATCACGCTCGTGCGGAGCGCGATGTGAGCGATGTGACAGATACGGTCTTGCCGACTGCCGACGACTACGTTGAGGTGAAGAGATGCCGTTGACCCCCGAGGACGTGCGGAACAAGCAGTTCACGACCGTCCGCCTCCGAGAAGGCTATGACGAGGACGAGGTCGATGCCTTCCTCGATGAGGTCGAAGCCGAACTGACCCGCCTGCTCCGCGAGAACGAGGACCTGCGCGCCAAGCTGGCCGCCGCCACGCGTGCTGCTGCCCAGAACCAGCAGAACATGCGCAAGCCCCCGGAGGGCCCCGGCGGACCGCAGGACCAGCAGCAGGGCGGCATGCCCCAGCAGGGCGGAATGCCGCAGCAGGGCATGCGCGGTCCCGGGGCTCCCGTCCCCGCCGGGATATCGGGCCCGCCGCAGCAGCAGATGGGTGGCCCCATGGGTGGTCCGCCCCAGCTGCCGAGCGGTGCCCCGCAGCTGCCCGCCGGTCCCGGCGGTCAGGGTGGCCCTCAGGGTCCCGGTCCGATGGGCCAGGGTCCGGGGCCGATGGGCCAGCCCCCCATGCAGCAGATGGGCGGCCCGATGGGCGGTCCTATGGGTGGCCCGATGGGCGGTCCCGGTCAGGGCGGCCCCGGTGGCGACAGCGCCGCGCGCGTTCTGTCGCTCGCCCAGCAGACCGCCGACCAGGCGATCGCCGAGGCCCGTTCCGAGGCCAACAAGATCGTCGGCGAGGCGCGTTCGCGTGCCGAGGGTCTTGAGCGGGACGCCCGTGCCAAGGCGGACGCCCTGGAGCGGGACGCGCAGGAGAAGCACCGCGTCGCGATGGGCTCCCTGGAGTCCGCCCGCGCCACGCTGGAGCGCAAGGTCGAGGACCTGCGCGGCTTCGAGCGCGAGTACCGCACGCGGCTGAAGTCCTACCTTGAGTCCCAGCTGCGCCAGCTGGAGACCCAGGCGGACGACTCGCTCGCCCCGCCGCGCACCCCGGCTGCGGCGTCTCTCCCGCCGTCCCCGGCGCCCTCCATGGCACCGGCCGGCGCGAGCGCCCCGTCGTACGGCGGCAACCAGACGATGGGCGGCGCCCCGTCTCCGGCTGCTCCGTCCTATGGCGGTCAGCAGCAGATGTCCCCGGCGATGACCCAGCCGATGGCGCCCGTGCGTCCGCAGGGTCCGGGCCCGATGGGTCAGGCTCCCTCGCCGATGCGTGGGTTCCTGATCGACGAGGACGACAACTGACGGTTGGTAGTACGCCTCAGGCGTCGGCAGCGTTCAGGGCGGGGCCCCGGATTTCGATCCGGGGCCCCGCCCTTTTGCTACGCGTGTTCATGGAGTTTGCGGTGTTTGTTCGGCCCTGGGGGCGGTGTCCGACGTACACAACGCCGAAGGCCCGGGACCACCAAGATTCTTTGGTGGTCCCGGGCCTTCGGTCGCCCGGCCGAGTCCCGCTACTGCTTGCGCAGGCGGAACGTCAGGGTCAGCCCCTCGTCCACAAAGGCGGAGCCGTACGTGCCGTCCGCCTCGCCCTGGGCGAAGTCCGTCGCCAGGACCTCGTCGGCGATCAGCTCGGCGTGCTCGCCGAGGGCCGCGACCGTCGCCGGGTCCGTCGCCGTCCAGCGCAGGGCGATCCGGTCGGCCACGTCCAGGCCGCTGTTCTTGCGGGCCTCCTGGATCAGGCGGATCGCGTCACGGGCCAGGCCCGCGCGGCGCAGCTCCTCCGTGATCTCCAGGTCCAGGGCGACCGTCGCACCGGAGTCGGACGCCACCGACCAGCCCTCGCGCGGGGTCTCCGTGATGATCACCTCGTCGGGCGCGAGCGTGACCGTCTCACCGTCGACCTCCACCGACGCCGTGCCCTCGCGCAGGGCCAGGGACAGCGCCGCCGCGTCCGCGTTCGCGACGGCCTTCGCCACGTCCTGGACGCGCTTGCCGAAACGCTTGCCCAGGGCGCGGAAGTTGGCCTTGGCGGTGGTGTCCACCAGGCTGCCGCCCACCTCGGACAGCGACGCCAGCGACGAGACGTTCAGCTCCTCGGTGATCTGCGTGTGCAGCTCGGGGTCGAGGGTCTCGAAGCCCGCGACCGCCACCAGGGCCCGGGACAGCGGCTGGCGGGTCTTGACACCCGACTCCGCGCGCGTGGCACGGCCCAGCTCGACCAGCCGGCGGACCAGGACCATCTGCTTCGACAGCTCCGGGTCGATCGCCGACAGGTCCGCCTCCGGCCAGGAGGCGAGGTGGACCGACTCCGGGACGCCGGGGGTCACCGGCACGATCAGGTCCTGCCAGACCCGCTCGGTGATGAACGGGGTCAGCGGGGCCATCAGCTTGGTGACCGTCTCGACGACCTCGTGCAGGGTGCGCAGCGCCGCCTTGTCGCCCTGCCAGAAACGGCGACGCGAGCGACGGACGTACCAGTTGCTCAAGTCGTCGACGAACGCCGAGAGCAGCTTGCCGGCGCGCTGGGTGTCGTACGCCTCCAGGGCCTGGGTCACCTGGTCGGTGAGCGCGTGGAGTTCGGAGAGCAGCCAGCGGTCCAGGACCGGGCGGTCGGCGGGGGCCGGGTCGGCCGCGCTGGGCGCCCAGTTGGACGTGCGGGCGTACAGGGCCTGGAAGGCGACCGTGTTCCAGTAGGTGAGGAGGGTCTTGCGCACCACCTCCTGGATCGTGCCGTGGCCCACGCGGCGTGCCGCCCACGGGGAGCCGCCGGCCGCCATGAACCAGCGCACCGCGTCCGCGCCGTGCCGGTCCATCAGCGGGATCGGCTCCAGGGTGTTGCCCAGGTGCTTGGACATCTTGCGGCCGTCCTCGGCGAGGATGTGGCCGAGGCAGACGACGTTCTCGTACGACGACTTGTCGAAGACCAGGGTGCCGACGGCCATCAGCGTGTAGAACCAGCCGCGGGTCTGGTCGATGGCCTCGCAGATGAACTGCGCCGGGTAGCGGGCCTCGAACAGCTCCTTGTTCTTGTACGGGTAGCCCCACTGCGCGAACGGCATCGAACCCGAGTCGTACCAGGCGTCGATGACCTCCGGCACGCGCGTGGCCGGCTTCTCGCACTGGGGGCAGGCGAAGGTGACGTCGTCGATGAACGGGCGGTGCGGGTCCAGGCCCGACTGGTCGGTGCCCGTCAGCTCGGTGAGCTCGGTGCGGGAGCCGACGCAGGTGAGGTGGTCGTCCTCGCAGCGCCAGATCGGCAGCGGGGTGCCCCAGTAGCGGTTGCGGGACAGCGCCCAGTCGATGTTGTTGTTCAGCCAGTCGCCGTACCGGCCGTGCTTGACCGTCTCCGGGAACCAGTTGGTGTTCTCGTTCTCCTGGAGGAGGCGGTCCTTGGCGGCCGTGGTGCGGATGTACCAGGAGGGCTGCGCGTAGTAGAGGAGCGCGGTGTGGCAGCGCCAGCAGTGCGGGTAGCTGTGCTCGTACGGGATGTGCCGGAAGAGGAGGCCGCGCTGCTGGAGGTCCTCGGTGAGCTGTTCGTCCGCCTTCTTGAAGAAGACGCCGCCGACCAGCGGGACGTCCTCCGCGAAGGTGCCGTCCGGGCGGACCGGGTTCACCACGGGCAGGCCGTAGGCGCGGCAGACCTTGAGGTCGTCCTCACCGAAGGCGGGGGACTGGTGGACCAGACCCGTACCGTCCTCGGTCGTGACGTACTCGGCGTTGACCACGTAGTGGGCCGGAGCCGGGAACTCCACCAGCTCGAACGGGCGTTGGTACGTCCAGCGCTCCATCTCGGCGCCGGTGAAGGTCTGGCCGGTGGTCTCCCAGCCCTCGCCGAGCGCCTTGGCGACGAGCGGCTCGGCGACGACGAGCTTCTCCTCGCCGTCCGTTGCGACGACGTAGGTGACCTCGGGGTGCGCGGCCACGGCCGTGTTGGAGACCAGGGTCCAGGGCGTGGTCGTCCACACCAGGAGCGCTGCCTCACCGGCCAGCGGACCGGAGGTGAGCGGGAAACGGACGTACACCGAGGGGTCGACGACCGTCTCGTAGCCCTGCGCGAGCTCGTGGTCCGAGAGGCCGGTCCCGCAGCGCGGGCACCAGGGGGCGACGCGGTGGTCCTGGACCAGCAGGCCCTTGTCGAAGATCTCCTTCAGCGACCACCAGACCGACTCGATGTACTCGGGGTCCATCGTGCGGTACGGGTCCTGGAGGTCGGTCCAGTAGCCCATACGGGTCGTGAGGGCCTCGAAGGCGTCGGTGTGCCGGGTCACGGACTCGCGGCACTTGGCGTTGAACTCGGCGATGCCGTACGCCTCGATGTCCTTCTTGCCGGAGAAGCCGAGCTCCTTCTCCACCGCGAGCTCCACCGGGAGGCCGTGGCAGTCCCAGCCGGCCTTGCGGGCGACGTGGTAGCCGCGCATGGTGCGGAAGCGGGGGAAGACGTCCTTGAAGACGCGGGCCTCGATGTGGTGGGCGCCGGGCATGCCGTTGGCGGTGGGCGGGCCCTCGTAGAACACCCACTCGGGGCGGCCCTCGGACTGCTCCAGGCTCTTGGCGAAGATCTTCTGCTCACGCCAGAAGTCGAGCACCGCGTGCTCAAGCGCGGGCAGGTCGACCTGGGCGGGCACCTGGCGGTACGTCGGCGTTGTCATCAGCGAGCTTCCTCCGGCGGACTTGCTGCCTTCCGTCCGGAGGGACGAGAGCCGAACTTTCCGTACGCCGGTTTCGGCGCGCTCCCGCGGTACCACCCTCCTTGGCCCTCCGACGCGGGGTGTGCGTCGGCGAGCCCCCTCATTGGGGTCGCGATGCCGGCTCTACTCGCCGCTGCGCTTCGGCTGCGGCTTTCTTCCGGCGGCTCCGGGGTGATCTTCACGTCGCGCTCGCCCCCGGGCTTCCACCGTCCCCGGGTCGCTCTGGGCTGCGTACGTCGCTACTCGTCCCCATCCACGCTTTTTCGCTCCGCCCAGTGTACGGCTCCGCACGGACAGCGGCCGACCGGATTCCCGGGGCGCGGGGGCGGGGGTCGTGTTCTGGACTCGATGACCCGAATGGTGCGGTACGTGCGTTCGGATTCTGGGACGTCCGGCTCGGCGGCATACCCCGCGGGGAGCTGGGCACAACGCTTGCATGTCTGCCCCGCGGCATGCGCGAGGCGGGCGAATCGGGCGGTGTGCCCCGTTGCCGCGGGACTCAAGTCGATTTATCGTCCCAGCACGATTCGCGAGCAAGATCACAATATGTGAAGGGGCCGCGGCATGGTGGCGAAGAAGACCGCCGAACAGCAGTCGGCGTCGGGCAGGTCCACCCATGCGGACGCCTCCGGTGGTGCGGCCAAGGATGTGAGCGGGAAGAGCGCGCAGGGGAGCGAGTCCAAGGGGAGCGAGTCCAAGGGGAGCGATTCCACGGGGAGCGCGGCGAAGAAGGCCGAGAAGAAGGCGGGGGCGAAGGCTGGGGCGAAGGCGGGCGCCAAGAAGGCGACGGCGGCGGCCGCCAGGACGGCCACGAAGAAGGCCGTCACCGCCAAGACCCCGGGTCCCGAGGCGGCCGGCGGGAAGGCGGCCGCGGCCAAGAAGGCGGCCGGTGCCGAGGGGGCTCCCTCGAAGGAGACGGCGGCCAGGAAGACCGCGAAGACCGTGTCCAAGGGCAGGGCGGCCAAGGAGAGCGCGGCCAAGGAGGGCGCGGGCAAGAAGGCCGTGACCGAGGAAGCGGTCCCCAAGAAGGCGGCCAGGAAGAGTGCGGTCGCCAAGAGCAGGGCCAAGAAGGCGGGCGCGGCGCAGGCCGCGGAGCAGACGGGAGCCACGACGGTGGTTGCGAAGAAGACTCCTGGCACGGCCACGGCGGCGAAGACCGCCGTTCCCAAGGCACGCATCGCCGCGGCGGTGGAGCCCGGCGAGCTCGCGGTACGCCCCGGCGAGGACCCCTGGACCCCGGAGGAGGTCGAGGAGGCACGGGCCGAGCTGATGTCCGAGGTCGTGCGCCTGCGTGATGAGATCACGTCGTCCGAGCAGTCGCTCGTCGGCCTGATGCGGGACTCCGGGGACGGCGCCGGCGACGACCAGGCGGACACCGGCGCCAAGAACATCACGCGCGAGCACGAGCTGGCGCTCGCCGCCAACGCGCGCGAGATGCTCACCCAGGCCGAGCGGGCCCTGGAACGGCTCGACGCGGGTACCTACGGTCTGTGCGAGAGCTGCGGTAACCCGATCGGCAAGGCCAGGATGCAGGCCTTCCCGCGCGCGACCCTCTGCGTGGAGTGCAAGCAGAAGCAGGAACGCCGGTACTGACCGGTAGGCGGGTGCCGCCGGACGTGCCGTACTCTCGTGCTCAGTCAGGTACCTAGGTCGAGGGACTCACGTGGCAGAGGCGGAGCGCATCATCGGTACGCCGGACACCCCAGAGGCGGCGGGAGCCGAGCCGGAGCAGTCCGAGGAGCAGGCGACGGACACCGGGTCCGAGCGGCCCCGGGGCAAGCGCCGGATCGCCGTGCTGTTCGGAGTCGCCGCGTTCGCGTACGCCCTGGACCTGGTCAGCAAGATGATCGTGGTCGCCAAGCTGGAGCACCACGCGCCGATCGAGATCATCGGGGACTGGCTGAAGTTCGAGGCGATCCGCAACGCGGGCGCGGCCTTCGGTTTCGGTGAGGCCTTCACCGTGATCTTCACGGTGATCGCGGCGGCCGTGATCGTGGTGATCGCCCGGCTCGCCCGCAAGCTGTACAGCCTGCCCTGGGCGATCGCGCTCGGCCTGCTGCTCGGCGGTGCGCTCGGCAACCTCACCGACCGGATCTTCCGCTCGCCGGGTGTCTTCGAGGGCGCGGTCGTGGACTTCATCGCACCCAAGCACTTCGCCGTGTTCAACCTCGCCGACTCGGCGATCGTGTGCGGCGGCATCCTGATCGTGCTGCTGTCGTTCCGGGGGCTGGACCCCGACGGCACCGTGCACAAGGACTGATTCCCACAAGGGGCCGTGGCAGTTGTCCACAGGCTCCGTCCGGGGGCGTCGGCCCCGTCCGGCATACTCGTCGGGTGAGCACGATTCCCGAGATCCGTACCCTGCCCGTGCCGGACGGCCTGGAGGGCGAGCGCGTCGACGCCGCCATCTCCCGCATGTTCGGCTTCTCCCGCACCAAGGCCGCTGAGCTCGCCGCGGCGGGGAAGGTCACGGTCGACGGCTCGGTGGTCGGAAAGTCCGAGCGGGTGCACGGCGGGGCCTGGCTGGAGGTCGAGATGCCGGGCGCGCCCGCGCCGGTGCAGATCGTCGCCGAGCCGGTCGAGGGCATGGAGATCGTGCACGACGACGATGACGTGGTGGTGATCGTCAAGCCGGTCGGCGTCGCCGCGCACCCGAGCCCCGGCTGGTCCGGGCCGACGGTCATCGGCGGGCTGGCCGCCGCCGGGTATCGCATCTCCACGTCCGGGGCCGCCGAGCGTCAGGGCATCGTGCACCGGCTCGACGTGGGCACCTCGGGGCTGATGGCCGTAGCCAAGTCCGAGTACGCGTACACGTCGCTCAAGCGCCAGTTCAAGGAGCGCACGGTCGACAAGCGGTACCACACGCTCGTCCAGGGCCACCCCGACCCGACCAGCGGCACCATCGACGCGCCCATCGGCCGCCACCCCAACCACGACTACAAGTGGGCGGTCACGGCCGACGGCAAGCCGTCCGTCACGCACTACGACCTCATCGAGGCGTTCCGCGCGGCCTCCCTGCTCGACGTGAAGCTGGAGACCGGGCGCACCCACCAGATCCGCGTGCACATGGCGGCCCACCGCCACCCCTGCGTCGGCGACCTGACCTACGGCGCCGACCCCACCCTCGCCAAGCGGCTCCGGCTGACCCGCCAGTGGCTGCACGCCGTCCGGCTCGGCTTCGAGCACCCCGGGGACGGCCAGTGGGTGGAGTTCGCCTGCGACTACCCGGCCGACCTGCAGGAAGCCCTCGACCAGGTCCGTGAGGAGACATACGCGTGAGCGTGCCGCCGTCGGCGTCGCCGTCGTATGCCGTGCGGGTCGCCGACGATCCCGCCGACCGTGAGATGTGCCTCGCGGTGCGCAAGGACGTCTTCGTCGGCGAGCAGGGGGTGCCGGAGGACATCGAGTACGACGCCTACGACGCCACCGCCGTGCATGTGCTGGCGGTCCGGGAGGACGGCGTGCCGCTCGGGACCGGCCGACTGCTGCACGGGGAGGCGGCCGCGGCGAAGGCCGGCGGTGATCCGGCCGTGGGGTCGCTGGGGCGGCTCGCCGTGACGCAGGCGGCGCGTGGGCTCGGCGTCGGGGCCGCGCTGGTGCGGGCCATCGAGGACGCGGCACGCACGCGTGGCCTGGTGGCCGTGGACCTGCACGCGCAGACGCAGGCGCTGGGGTTCTACGAACGGCTGGGGTACGTGGCGTACGGGCCGGAGTTCCCCGACGCGGGGATGCCGCACCGGGCGATGCGGCGCGCTCTGTAGCCGGGGTCGCGCAGGCGCTGGTGAGAAGGGCGGCGTGGCAGGCTTGAGGTCTGCCTTGTGGAAGCCGAGATCACCGGAGCGCTGACCGTGGATCAGTTGGCCCTGCTGTTCGTGCTGTTGCTCGGGGCCGTGGTGAGTGTCCCGGTGGGGGACCGGTTCGGGTTGCCCGCGCCGGTGCTGATGACCCTGCTCGGGATCGTGCTCGCGCTGCTCGACTTCGTGCCGAACGTCGACGTACCGCCGGATCTGATCCTGCCGCTGCTGTTGCCGCCCCTGCTCTACGCGGCCGTACGACGGACCTCCTGGCGGCAGTTCGCGGCGAATGTGCGGCCCATCTTCCTGCTCGCCGTGGCGCTGGTGTTCGTCACGACGCTGTGCGTGGCCGCGGTCGCCCACGCGATCGTGCCGGGGCTGCCGCTGGCCGCCGCCGTGGCGCTGGGCGCGCTCGTCGCACCGCCCGATCCGGTCGCCGCGACCGCCGTCGCCGGGCAACTCGGGCTGCCCAGGCGCCTGGTGTCCATCCTGGAGGGCGAGGGGCTCTTCAACGACGTGACGGCCATCGTGCTGTACCACGTGGCCATCGCCGCCGCCGTGAGCGGCAGCTTCACCGCGTGGGAGGCGGGACTCGATCTCGTGCTCTCCGCCGTCGTCGCGCTGGCCGTCGGGCTCGCCCTCGGGTGGGGCGCCAACAAGCTGATGGACATGCTCGGGGATCCGACCCTGCAGATCGGGCTCTCGCTGCTCGTGCCGTACGCCTCGTATGTGCTTGCCGAGGAGCTCCAGGGCTCCGGTGTGCTCGCCGTGCTCGTCACCGCCCTGTTCCTCGCCGAGTACGCCACCGACGCCGACGACGTGATGACGCGGCTGGCCGGGCACACCTTCTGGGACATCGTCGACACGCTGGTCACCGGTGTCGCGTTCGGGCTGATCGGGCTCGAACTGCACATCGCGGTGCGCACGGCGTCCGGACGCTGGGACGAGATGCTCGGCTGGGCGGCCACGGTGGTCGGCGTCGTCGTACTGGTGCGGCTGCTGTACCTGCTGCCGGCCACCTGGCTCACCAGGCGCATGCATGCGAGACGGGACTACGACGAGGAGGTCCCGATGAGCTGGCGCGAGACCGTCGTGATGTGGTGGTCGGGGATGCGCGGGGTGGCGTCCGTGGCCCTGGCGCTGGCCATTCCGCTGGAGACCGACGCGGGTGATCCCTTCCCCGACCGCAACGAGATCGTGTTCATCGCGTTCGGGGTGATCATGGCGACGCTGGTGGTGCAGGGGCTGACCCTGCCGTGGCTGGTGAAGCGGCTCGGGGTGCGGGCCGACAGCGAGCGGGAGAAGGAGTTCGAGAAGGAGCTGGCGGTGCGCGCGGCGAAGGCGGCGAAGCGCAGGCTGAGGGAGATCGAGGAGGTCGAGGACCTGCCCGAGGAGCTGGCCGAGCAGATGCTGCGCCGGGCGTTCGAGATCGGTGTGCGGATCAGCCCCGACATGGGGGAGGACGAACGCAGGGAGGCGCATCAGCAGCGGGTGCGGCGGCTCAAGCGGGTGCGGCGGATCCAGAACGAGCTGCTGAGCGCGGCCCGGCACGAGGTGCTGGCGGCACGCAGTGAGCCGGGGGCCGATCCGGAGGTGGTGGACCGGGTGCTGCGGCATTTGGACGTGCGCAGTCTGAGGTGATCTAGCCGCCGACCGCTGTCGTTTCGTACGATCTGATCATGGCTCGCAACATTGTCATCAGTGGAGGCGGTACGGGGATCGGGCTCGCGGCGGCACAGCTGTTCGCGGCGGACGGGGACCGGGTGCTGCTGCTCGGCAGACGCCCCGAGGTGCTGGAGAAGGCCGCTGTGCCCGGAGCCCTCACCTACGCGGCGGATCTGAGCAGGACGCGCGGGGTGCGCGGCGTGGAGCGGTTCGTGGCGTCGGAGTTCGGGACCGTGGACGTGCTGATCCACAGCGCCGGCGGTTCCGGGTATCTGGAGCCCAAGGTGGACAGCGACGAGCCGCTGGACGTCGTCCTGCACAACTGGACCCTCAACTTCGGCCTCAACACCCTGACCGCGGCCCTGCTCACCGAGGCCCTGAAGGACCGGCTCGCCGACCCCGGCGGGCGGGTGCTGTTCCTCAGCTCCATCGCCGCCTTCCGGGGCTCCGGCAGCGGGGCGTACGCGGCGTCCAAGGCCGCGCTGCATCCGTACGCCCATGATCTGGCCCGGCAGTTGGGGCCGCGCGGGATCACCGTGAACGTGGTCGCGCCGGGCTACATCGAGGACACCGAGTTCTTCGGCGACGGGATGGACGAGGAGCGGCGCGCCCGGTTGGTCGCGGAGACCTCGACCGGGCGCGCCGGTACGCCCGGGGACGTCGCCGCGACCCTGCACTGGCTGGCGTCCCACGGCGCCGGGCACATCACCTCGCAGATCATCCAGGTGAACGGCGGGGCCGAGCGCGGGCACTAGGCGCTCCGCCACAGGGCCGCGACAGGCAGGCCGTCGGTTGTCTGCGGCGGCGTTGTGGCTGGTCGCGCCCGCGCGGCGGAGCCGCAGATCGAAACAGCCCCGCGCCCCTGAACGGCGGGGCGCGGGCCTGCCCCCCCCGTCATGGGCGGTGCCGGCGGGGCGCCCGCGGGT
>NZ_JBHYJA010000016.1:52055-88760 GCF_042740355.1 Streptomyces sp. NPDC059010 | reverse complement strand
GGGGGTGGGTCGGCGGCGCGGTGCGGCGCTCGCTGAGCACCGCCCCGCGCCGCGGGCGGGCGGGGGGGGCCGTGCTGTCGGCCGTGCCGGCGCCCGGTCCGGGCGGGCCGCCGGCTGGTGGTCGTGCTGGTGGGCGCGGCGGGCCGGGAGGCGGCCGGTGACCTGGCCGGGTACGGGGAAGCCGGGCGGCAGGACCGCGTCCGTCGCGTTGACGCGCGGCAGGGCGTACGGGTGCCGCTCGGTCAGCCAGCGGATCAGCTGCTCGCGCACCGTGACCCGGACCGTCCACAGGTCGTCCGCGTCCTTGGCCGTGACCAGCGCCCGCACCTCCATGGTGCTCGGCGTGGAGTCGGTGACGGCCAGGGCGTAGTCGCGGCCGTCCCACGCCGGGCACCGGCGCAGGATGTCGCGGAGCTGCTCGCGCATCGCCTCCATCGGTGCCGAGTGGTCGACGTGCAGGAAGACGGTGCCGGTCATCTGGGCGCCGCCGCGCGACCAGTTCTCGAAGCTCTTCGACGTGAAGTACGACACCGGCATCGTGATCCGGCGCTCGTCCCAGGTCCGCACGGTCAGGAACGTCAGGGTGATCTCCTCGACGGTGCCCCACTCGTCGTCCACCACGACCGTGTCCCCGATGCGCACCATGTCACCGAAGGCGATCTGCAGCCCGGCGAACATATTGCTCAGCGTGGACTGGGCCGCGACACCCGCGACGATGCCGAGGATGCCGGCCGAGGCCAGCAGCGAGGCGCCGGCCGCGCGCATCGCCGGGAACGTCAGCAGCATCGACGCCACGGCCACCACACCGACGATCGCCGACACCACGCGCATGATCAGCGTCACCTGGGTGCGCACCCGCCGCACCCGGGCCGGATCGCGGTGAGCGCGGGCATAGCGGCTGTACGAGGTCTCCACGACCGCAGCCGCGATGCCGATCGTCAGCCACGCCGCCGCCCCGATCAGCACCAGCGTCAGCACCCTGCCGATGCCGACCTCGTGCTCCTCCAGCAGCTTCGCCTCGTCGTACGACCCTCTGAGCAGGGCCGTGCACAGGACGAGCTGGTAGGGGATGCGGGCGCGGCGAAGCAGACCCCACAGCGGTGTCTCACTGTGCCGGTCGTCGGCCTTGCGCATCAGACGGTCGGTGGCCCACCCGATGATCAGGGTGAGCAGCACCGAGCCGCCGATCACGATCAGTGGTCGGAGTATGTTCTCCATGCCTCCGAACGTAACCAGTCGAGGGGGGTCATGAACATCCGCGGCGGTGAGGCGGTGGTCACGGCGTTGTCAGACCCGGCTGGCACCATGGCTTCATGAACATCGTGCTGTTTCACTCGACCTTTGGCCTCAGGCCCGCGGTACGCCGGGCCGCGGACCGGCTGCGCGCCGCCGGACACGAGGTGTGGACGCCGGACCTCTTCGAGGGGCGGACGTTCGAGACGGTCGAGGAGGGCATGGAGTTCAAGGAGCGGATCGGCAAGGACGAGCTGCTGAAGCGGGCCGTGCTCGCCGCCGCGCCCTACTCGGAGCGCGGGCTGGTCTACGCCGGGTTCTCGCTCGGCGCCTCCATCGCCCAGACCCTCGCCCTCGGCGACGAGAAGGCGCGCGGACTGCTGCTTCTGCACGGCACGTCGGACATCGCGCCGAACGTCTCGGTGGACGATCTGCCGGTGCAGCTGCATGTCGCCGAGCCGGACCCGTTCGAGACGGACGACTGGCTGAGCGCCTGGTATCTCCAGATCGGCAGAGCGGGCGCCGATGTCGAGGTGTACAGATACGCCGGAGCGGGCCATCTCTACACCGACCCCGACCTGCCGGACTACGACGAGGAGGCCGCCGAGGCCACCTGGCGGGTGGCCCTCGGCTTCCTGGAGTCCCTCTAGGCTCAGCCGGCCGCCCGGTACGCCGCCCAGTTCTGCTGCATGCGTGTCACCTGGCCCGCGGTGAACTGGTACATGCAGGAGTCGTACGTGTAGTCCATGAAGTTGTGGATCGGGTCCACGCCCGCCTTGCGGGTGCAGGTGTCCCGTCCCTCCGGGCACTCGTAGGCGGCGCTCTTCTCGGCCGGGGTGTCCTCGACGTAGTCGCCGTTGCCGTTACAGCCGCCCTGGAAGGTGTGGTATAGGCCCATCCAGTGGCCGACCTCGTGGGTCGCGGTGTCGCCCTCGTTGTAGTTGGCGGCCGAGCCGCCCGGGAGTGAGGCGTCGAGGACGACGACACCGTCCATGGACGGGCTCGACTTGTAGGAGCTGGGGAAGGTCGCCCAGCCGAGGAGGCCGTCGCCGAGGTTGGCGGAGTAGATGTTGAGCGCATTGGCGCCGCCCCTGCGCAGGGCGGACTTCATCGCCTTCTCCTCCGCCGAGCCGTAACCGACGTTGTACCAGGTGGCGTTGTCGGTGTAGTCGGTGCCGGCCAGGGTGAACTGGTAGCCGGAGTCGACGTTTCCGGTGCCCTGGCCGGCGTAGGCCGCGTTCAGGACGTTCAGCTGGGCGTTGATGTCGGCGGAGTCGAGCTGCCCGGTCGCGCCGTCGTGGATGACGTGGAAGTAGACCGGGACGGTGGTCGAGGCTGCGGCCGCCGCGAGGCTGCGGTTGCCCGTGGCGGGCAGCTTGTCGAGCTTCTTCTTCAGATCGGCGTCCATCGCCTGGGCTTTGGCGGCGCTGACCTCGTTCGGCTCGGCGACGGACTCGCCGCTGTGTCCGGGGCGGGCCTCGCGGGCCGCGGAGTTGCCGGCCTCCTTGGCGCAGTCGGCGGCCGGAGCCTGGGCCGCGGCGACTGTGGTGGGCGCCGAGAGGGGAGCGAACATCAGGGTTCCGGCCACGGCGGTCGTGGCGAGAACGCGTCTGCGCGTAAGGGGTGATATCCGGGCAAGCGCACGCATGCCGACTCCTCGCTGATGCGTTGGGGAGAGGGGCGCAGGGGTCTTCCTGGCCGCCGCCCGGAGATTACGTGGACATGTTCATGTCCGAAGAGAATCGATCAGGCCCAATCAAGTACCCGGCAAATGGGGAGGATTGGAGTAAGTGAATGATCAACCGTCCGGAGTGTGAGATCGCGGCGTAACGGGTTCCGCCGCCCGGGCGGGTGGTGTGTCCGTA
This sequence comes from Streptomyces sp. NPDC059010, assembly GCF_042740355.1. Lineage (NCBI taxonomy): Bacteria > Bacillati > Actinomycetota > Actinomycetes > Kitasatosporales > Streptomycetaceae > Streptomyces > Streptomyces sp. NPDC059010. The sequence goes on along the minus strand of NZ_JBHYJA010000016.1, from coordinate 85,662 downwards.
TTCGGACCGTGGTTCGCACCACCCGCCCTGGCGATGTGATCTCCGGTTAACAGCTCTCGAACGAGCCAGGCTTGGCTGAAAATCGACGCTCGGGTGTAGCTCTTACACCGGGTCGTACGTCCGCTCCACCTTCTGCGTCCCGCTGCGCGTGCGGTAGGACCGCGTCCAGGAGGCGGTCGCGTCCTGCTTCGTCTTGTCGGACAGGACGTAGTAGTCCATCTGCGCACGGTCGGCCGTGATGTCCAGGACGCCGTAGCCGTGGCGGTCGGTGTCGACCCAGTGGACGTGCCGGTTGGCGGCCTTGATGATCGGCGAGGCGATCGCGGAGACCGTGCCCTGCGGGACCTTGACGATGTCGTCGAGGTTGTCCGACGTCACCGAGGTGACGACGAACTCCGTGGCGGCGGAGGCGGACAGCGGGTAGGTACCGGCGTCCACCGGCACGTCGTTGGCCCACGCCATGTGGATGTCGCCGGTCAGGAACACGGTGTTGCGGATCGCGTTGGACCGCAGGTGGGCCAGCAGCTCCCGGCGGTCGTCCGTGTAGCCGTCCCACTGGTCGGGGTTGAGGGCGAGCCCCTCCTGCGGCAGGCCCAGCAGCTTGGCGAGCGGCTTGAGCAGGTCCGCGGTGAGGGAGCCGATCGCGAACGGCGCGATCATCACCGAGTTGCCGACCAGCCGCCAGGTGGTGTCGGAGGACTTCAGGCCCGCCTTCAGCCAGTCCAGCTGGGCCCGGCCGGTGAGGGTGCGGTCCGGGTCGTCGACCTCGCCGTTGCCGGTCTTGACCTGCTGCGAGCGGAAGGATCGCAGGTCGAGCAGCGAGAGGTCGACGAGCTTGCCGAAGCGCAGCCGTCGGTAGGTGGTGCCGGCGATCGCCGGGCGCACCGGCATCCACTCGAAGTAGGCCTGCTTGGCGGCGGCCTGGCGCGCGGCCCAGCTGCCCTCGGCGCCCTCGGTGTGGTTCTCGGCGCCGCCCGACCAGGCGTCGTTGGCTATCTCGTGGTCGTCCCAGATCGCGACGACGGGCGCCTTCGTGTGCAGGGCCTGCAGATCCGGGTCCGTCTTGTACTCGCCGTGCCGGGCGCGGTAGTCGGCGAGCGTGAGGGTCTCGTTCGCGGGCGCCGTCTGCCGTACGACGGTGCCGCGCGTGCCGTACTGGCCGGTGCCGTACTCGTAGATGTAGTCGCCGAGGTGCAGCCAGGCGTCCAGGTCGCCGCGGGCCGCGAGATGGCGGTACGACGCGAAGTAGCCGGCCTCCCAGTTGGCGCAGGAGACCACGCCGAAGCGGAGGTTGGACACGGCCGCGTCGGCCGCCGGTGCGGTGCGGGTGCGCGCCACCGGGGAGTCCGCGGCGCCCGCCGAGAAGCGGAACCAGTAGTCGGTGGCCGGCTGCAGGCCCCGGATGTCCGCCTTGACCGTGTGGTCGGCGGCGGCCTTCGCGGTGGTCGAGCCCTTGGCGACGATGTTCGTCAGCGCCTTGTCCCGGGCCACGACCCAGCTGACCTCGGTGTCCGGGCCGAGCCCGGAACCGGGGGTGGCCTCGGCGGTCGGCGTCACCCGGGTCCACAGCAGGACACCGTCGGGCAGCGGGTCACCGGAGGCGACACCGTGCAGGAAGGCGGGGGCCGCCTCGGCGGCACCGGCGGGCAGCGCGGCGGCCAGCGGACCGGCCAGGACAGCCGTCGCCGCCGCGGCCTTGACGACCGTACGGCGGCGCGGGGCAAGGGAATTGTGCTGCTCGGATGATCTGTATCGACTGGTCACGACCGATCAGGTTACTGATCGGTATGAACAAGGGCGGGCGAACATGTGAATGTTCGCCCGCCCTTCACGCGAAGGTCGAATTCCCCGTTCGCGTCAGCCCTTGAGGGCCGCGTCCACCGCCTTGGTGAACTCCTCCGCCGTCCACGGCTGGTTGGGGCCGGAGGTCTTCAGCTGCTTGCCGTTCATGACGAAGCTCGGGGTGCCCGTCACCTTGTCCTTGTTGGTGTCGAAGGCCTTCGACATGGCCAGCGCCCAGGCGTCGTACGTGCCCTTCTTCACCGCGTTCTCGAACTTGGCGTTGTTCTTCAGGGCGGGGACGGAGTTCCCGATCTCGATGAGGTAGTCGTCGTCCTTGAACTTGTCGTCCGTCTCCTCGGGGTGGTACTTCGCCGAGTACATCGCGGCCTTGTAGTCCATGAAGGCGTCCGTGCTCACGTTCAGCGCGGCGCCCAGGGCGCTCATCGCGTTCTTGGAGCCCTCGGCGTTGGCGCCGATCTTGCCGTCCTTCAGCTGGTCGCCGTCGAGGAACGTGCCGCCGATGAACTCGACCTTGTACTTGCCGGCCTCGATGTCCTTGTCCACGACCGAACCGGCGGCCTGCTCGAACGAGGCGCAGACCGGGCAGCGCGGGTCCTCGTAGACCTTGAGGGTCTTCTTGGCGCTGTCCTTGCCGATGACGACCGTCGTGCCGTCGGTGCCCGTGGTGTGGGCCGGGGCGACGACCTTCTCGTCCTTCACGGCCTCCCAGTGGCCGGGCTTGTTGGCCTGGACGACGGCGTAACCGATGCCGCCCGCCGCCGCCAGGACGCCGACGACCGAGCAGGCGACGATGATCTGCCGCCTGACCTTGGCCCGCTTGGCCTCGCGCTCGCGCTCGGCGCGCAGCCGCTCCCGGGCCGCCGTCTTCGCCGACTGGCTGTTCCGCTTGCTCATGTTGGTGATCTCCATCGGGACGCGCACACCTGTGTGTGCGGGATACGTGTGGGTGGGGTGTCGTGCTCAGGTGCGGTTCACGCGCAGGTGAAGGCGGGTGAGCACGGCGGTCCACGGCGTCCCGGGGAGTGCACGAGGAGGCGGCTGCGGGTGCCGGCCGTACGGCGGGTGGGGCGCGGCAGCCTGCGGACCGGCGTGGTCCGGCGCACGGTCACCGCGGCGACCGCCAGCAGCAGCGGGCGGAACGTGGTCGCCGTCACCGCCCGCAGCAGCTGGGCCAGGGCCCGCTCGCCGCGCCGCAGCCAGGCGGCGGCGAGCAGGCCGACGCCGATGTGCGCGCCCAGCAGCAGCCAGGGCGTCACCGGGTCGGCCTGGGCGAGGACCGTGGCCAGCCGGTGCGGGTCGGCACCGCTCACCCCCGCCAGGGGGGTGCCCACGGCGGTGTTGTCGCCGCACAGCACGTCGAAGCCGACGGACCGCAGCGGGCCCGCGACCGGGCCGCCGGCCCGGCCGTAACAGACGTGCTGGCCGGCGGTGAGGATCGTGTCCGCCGCCAGTTCCAGCGGGATCAGCAGGGCGGCGATCCGCCCGAAGGTCCGCTCGCGCCCGGCCAGCACGAAGGCGAGGACGAACACGGCGGCGGTGAGCAGGGCCACCGTGTTCAGCGGCAGCGGCGCCCGGGACAGCAGCACGTGCGACGCGGTGCTGAGCGTCACGACGAGTGACGTGAACAGCGCCGCGCGGACGGCTCGTAGCTGGATCCCGGATATGTCCATGGCGGAGAAGAGTGTGTCACGTGGTCCTGTAAGAGACCCTTAAAGGGTGCCTGTGCCTGGCTGGGAAGCGCCGGTGAACGGCCTGTGCGTCACAGACCCGGAATCCGGCCGTTGCGGAACAGGTCCACGAAGATCTGGTGGTCGGCACGCGCGCGTGCGCCGTAGTCGTGCGCGAAGGAGACCAGGAGCTCCGCGAAGCCCTCCTCGTCGGCTGCGATCGCCGCGTCGATGGCCCGCTCGGTGGAGAACGGCACCAGGGACTCGCCGGAGGTGTCGTCCGCCGCCGCGTGCATGGTGGCCGTGGCCCGCCCGAGGTCGGCGACGACGGCCGCGATCTCCTCCGGGTCGTCGATGTCGCCCCAGTCCAGGTCCACGGCGTACGGCGAGACCTCGGCGACCAGCTGGCCCGCGCCGTCCAGCTCGGTCCAGCCCAGCCACGGGTCGGCGTTCGCCTGCAGGGCGCGCTGGGAGATCACCGTGCGGTGGCCCTCGTGCTGGAAGTAGTCGCGCAGCGCCTGGTCCGTGATGTGCCGGGAGACGGCCGGGGTCTGGGCCTGCTTGATGTAGATCACGACGTCGTTCTCCAGGGCGTCCGTGTGGCCCTCCAGGAGGATGTTGTACGACGGCAGCCCGGCCGATCCGATGCCGATGCCGCGCCGGCCGACCACGTCCTTCACCCGGTAGGAGTCCGGGCGGTCCAGGGAGGCGTCCGGCAGTGTCTCCAGATAGCCGTCGAAGGCCGCGAGCACCTTGTAGCGGGTGGCCGCGTCCAGCTCGATGGAGCCGCCGCCCGCGGAGAAGCGGCGCTCGAACTCACGGATCTCGGTCATCGACTCCAGCAGCCCGAAGCGGGTCAGCGCACGGGCGTCGCGCAGCGCGTCCAGCAGCGGGCCCTGGGCGGTGTCCAGCGTGAACGGCGGCACCTCGTCGCTCTTGGCGCCGGTCGCCAGGGCGTGCACGCGCGCGCGGTAGGCGCCCGCGTAGACCCGCACCAGCTCGGTGATCTGCTCGTCGCTGAGCGCCTTGGCGTAGCCGATGAGGGCGATCGAGGCGGCGAAGCGCTTGAGGTCCCAGGTGAAGGGGCCGACGTACGCCTCGTCGAAGTCGTTGACGTTGAAGACCAGACGGCCGTTGGCGTCCATGTACGTGCCGAAGTTCTCCGCGTGCAGGTCGCCGTGGATCCACACGCGCGAGGTGCGCTCGTCCAGGTACGGACCGCCCCGCTTCTCTGCGTCCAGGTCGTGGTAGAAGAGGCACGCCGTGCCGCGGTAGAACGCGAACGCCGAGGCCGCCATCTTCCGGAACTTCACGCGGAACGCGGCCGGGTCGGCGGCCAGGAGCTCGCCGAAGGCGGTGTCGAAGACGGCGAGGATCTCGTCGCCGCGCTGCTCGTCGTTGAGCTGGGGGACCGACATCGCTGGGTGCCTCCTGGTGCAGGTGGTGCATGACGTGTGGGGCGGAACCTCCCCACCTCGCAACGTACGAACGTGCGAGGGAGTGCCCGCGTTCTCGCATGAAGGTACGCGGGGAAGCCGCCCGAGTGTCAGTGCCGAGGCATACACTTCGACGCTGTCCCCCAGACTGTCCGCAGCCCGTCGGAATCTGGTCCGGATCCTGTCGACGCCTGTTTGCCTTGGAGGCCGAAACCGTGTCAAAGCCGCCGTTCACGCACCTGCACGTCCACACCCAGTACTCGCTGCTGGACGGTGCCGCGCGGCTGAAGGACATGTTCGACGCTTGCAACGAGATGGGCATGACGCACATCGCCATGTCCGACCACGGCAACCTCCACGGGGCGTATGACTTCTTCCACACCGCGAAGAAGGCCGGAATCACCCCGATCATCGGGATCGAGGCATATGTCGCCCCCGAGTCCCGGCGCAACAAGCGCAAGATCCAGTGGGGCCAGCCACACCAGAAGCGGGACGACGTCTCCGGTTCCGGCGGTTACACCCACAAGACGATGTGGGCGGTGAACAAGACCGGTCTGCACAACATCTTCCGGCTGTCCTCCGACGCCTACGCCGAGGGCTGGCTGCAGAAGTGGCCCCGGATGGACAAGGAGACCATCTCCCAGTGGTCCGAGGGGATCGTCGCCTCCACCGGCTGCCCCTCCGGTGAGCTCCAGACCCGGCTCAGGCTCGGCCAGTACGACGAGGCCCTCAAGGCCGCCGCCGACTACCAGGACATCTTCGGCAAGGACCGCTACTTCCTGGAGCTGATGGACCACGGCATCGACATCGAGCACCGGGTCCGCGACGGCCTCCTGGAGATCGGCAAGAAGCTCGGCATCCCCCCGCTGGTCACCAACGACTCGCACTACACGTACGCGCACGAGGCGACCGCCCACGACGCCCTGCTGTGCATCCAGACCGGCAAGAACCTCTCCGACCCGGACCGCTTCAAGTTCGACGGCACCGGCTACTACCTGAAGTCCACGGACGAGATGTACGCCATCGACTCCTCGGACGCCTGGCAGGAGGGCTGCGCCAACACGCTGCTGGTCGCCGAGATGGTCGACACCGACGGCATGTTCGAGTCCCGGAACCTGATGCCGAAGTTCGACATCCCCGAGGGCTACACCGAGGTCACCTGGTTCAAGGAGGAGGTCCGCCGCGGCATGGAGCGCCGCTTCCCCGGCGGCATCCCCGACGACCGCCAGAAGCAGGCCGAGTACGAGATGGACGTCATCATCTCGATGGGCTTCCCCGGCTACTTCCTCGTCGTCGCCGACTTCATCATGTGGGCCAAGAACAACGGCATCGCGGTCGGCCCCGGCCGAGGCTCCGCGGCCGGTTCGATCGTCGCCTACGCCATGGGCATCACCGACCTCGACCCGATCCCGCACGGCCTGATCTTCGAGCGGTTCCTCAACCCCGAGCGCGTCTCCATGCCCGATGTCGACATCGACTTCGACGAGCGCCGGCGCGTCGAGGTGATCAGGTACGTGACGGAGAAGTACGGCGCCGACAAGGTCGCCATGATCGGCACCTACGGCAAGATCAAGGCCAAGAACGCGATCAAGGACTCCGCGCGCGTGCTGGGCTACCCGTACGCGATGGGCGACCGCATCACCAAGGCCATGCCCGCCGACGTCCTCGGCAAGGGCATCGACCTCAACGGCATCACCGACCCCTCGCACCCCCGTTACTCGGAGGCGGGCGAGGTGCGCGGGATGTACGAGAACGAACCGGACGTGAAGAAGGTCATCGACACCGCCAAGGGCGTCGAGGGACTGGTCCGGCAGATGGGTGTGCACGCCGCCGGCGTGATCATGTCCAGCGAGACCATCACCGAGCACGTGCCCGTGTGGGTCCGGCACACCGACGGCGTGACCATCACGCAGTGGGACTACCCGAGCTGCGAGTCGCTCGGCCTGCTGAAGATGGACTTCCTCGGCCTGCGCAACCTGACGATCATGGACGACGCCGTCAAGATGGTGAAGTCCAACAAGGGCATCGACCTGGAGCTGCTGAGCCTCCCGCTGGACGACCCCACGACCTTCGAACTGCTCCAGCGCGGCGAGACCCTGGGCGTCTTCCAGTTCGACGGCGGCCCCATGCGCTCGCTGCTGCGCCTGATGAAGCCCGACAACTTCGAAGACATCTCCGCCGTCTCCGCGCTCTACCGTCCCGGCCCGATGGGCATGGACTCGCACACCAACTACGCGCTGCGCAAGAACAAGCTCCAGGAGATCACTCCGATCCACAAGGAGCTGGAGGAGCCCCTCGAAGAGGTCCTGGCCGTCACCTATGGCCTGATCGTCTACCAGGAGCAGGTGCAGAAGGCCGCCCAGATCATCGCCGGGTACTCCCTCGGCGAGGCCGACATCCTGCGCCGCGTGATGGGCAAGAAGAAGCCCGACGAGCTGGCGAAGAACTTCGTCCTCTTCCAGAAGGGCGCCCGCGACAAGGGCTACAGCGACGAGGCCATCCAGGCCCTGTGGGACGTGCTGGTCCCGTTCGCCGGCTACGCGTTCAACAAGGCGCACTCCGCGGCGTACGGCCTGGTGTCGTACTGGACGGCCTACCTCAAGGCCAACCACCCCGCCGAGTACATGGCGGCGCTGCTGACGTCGGTCAAGGACGACAAGGACAAGTCGGCGGTCTATCTCAACGAGTGCCGCCGCATGGGCATCCGGGTGCTCCCGCCGAACGTCAACGAGTCCGTGCACAACTTCGCCGCCCAGGGCGACGACGTGATCCTCTTCGGCCTCGAAGCGGTGCGCAACGTCGGCACCAACGTGGTCGAGTCGATCATCAAGAGCCGTAAGGCCAAGGGCAAGTACGGCTCCTTCCCCGACTATCTCGACAAGGTCGAGGCGGTCGCCTGCAACAAGCGCACCACCGAGTCGCTGATCAAGGCGGGCGCGTTCGACACCCTGGGGCACACCCGCAAGGGCCTCACCGCACACTTCGAGCCGATGATCGACAACGTGGTGGCGGTCAAGCGCAAGGAGGCCGAGGGCCAGTTCGACCTCTTCGGCGGCATGGGCGAGGAGGAGAGCGACGAGCCCGGCTTCGGACTCGACGTCGTCTTCACCGACGAGGAGTGGGACAAGACCTATCTGCTCGCCCAGGAGCGGGAGATGCTCGGTCTGTACGTCTCCGACCACCCGCTCTTCGGCCTGGAGCACGTGCTGTCCGACAAGGCCGACGCGGGCATCGCCCAGCTGACCGGCGGCGAGCACGCCGACGGCGCCGTGGTGACCATCGGCGGCATCATCTCCGGCCTCCAGCGCAAGATGACCAAGCAGGGCAACGCCTGGGCGATCGCCACCGTCGAGGACCTCGCCGGTTCCATCGAGTGCATGTTCTTCCCGGCGACGTACCAGCTCGTCTCGACCCAACTCGTCGAGGACGCCGTCGTGTTCGTCAAGGGCCGCCTCGACAAGCGCGAGGACGTGCCGCGGCTGGTGGCGATGGAGCTGCAGGTCCCCGACCTGTCCAACGCGGGCACCAACGCGCCGGTGATCCTCACCATCCCGGCCACCAGGGTCACGCCGCCGATGGTCAGCCGCCTCGGTGAGATCCTCAGTCACCACAAGGGCGAGAGCGAGGTCCGCATCAAGCTGCAGGGCCCGACCAAGACGACGGTGCTACGACTGGACCGGCACCGGGTGAAGCCGGACCCGGCGCTGTTCGGTGACCTGAAGGTGCTGCTCGGACCGTCCTGCCTGGCCGGCTGAGGCGTACATGTGTGAGAGGGGCGCACCCACGTGCCGGGTGCGCCCCTCGTCATGTGCCTGGGCTGCAACAGCCCTTTATGAAGATGTCAGTTGTGACCGAACTTCTTCTGCTTGCCCTTGCGCGCGACGTCGCCGGGAGTCACCTGCGAGATGCGCTGCTCGGCCTGCGCCTCCATCGAGGACTGCTGGGCCTGCTGCTGCCCGCGCTCCGACTGGGGCTGGGTTCGGTCCTGCTTCTTGTTCTTGGCCATGCTGATCTGCCTCCTGCGGGGGATCTAGGGGCCAGGGCCGCGACCAGATTCACATAGGCTGACAAAGAGCGCATTTCGGATAATTACCGTGTGTGACAGCGGTTGTCGGGGCGTGAGGAATGGCGCGCCGGGGCGGCGATGCCCCGAAACGCCACGCCGAAGATCGAGTTCGCCCCGTTAACCCCCGCGCGGTCGGGCAGACTCGAAGGAAGCCCGAAGCAAACCTCCCAGGAAGAGGGTGAGTCGCGTGGACCGCTGCATCGTCCTGGTGGACGCCGGGTATCTGCTGGGAGCCGCCGCCAGCCTCCTCGCCGGGGAGCCCTCCCGGTCCCGGATCACCGTCGATCACGCCGCCCTCATCCAGGGCCTGCGCGAACGCGCCGAGTCCGACACCCAGCAGCCCCTGCTGCGCATCTACTGGTTCGACGGCGCTCCCGACCGCGTCCCCCAGCCCGAGCACCGCAGGCTGCGCGTGATGCCCCGGGTGACCGTCCGGCTGGGCGCACTGACCCGCAGCGACGGACGCTGGGCGCAGAAGGGCGTGGACGCCGCGATGCACGCCGAGCTCACCGAGCTGGCCCGCAACCGCGCCTGTTCCGATGTGGTGCTGGTGACCGGCGACGGTGATCTGCTGCCGGGCATGATGGCCGCCAAGGAGCACGGCGTCGCCGTACACCTGTGGGCGGTGCAGGCCGCCGACGGTGACTACAACCAGTCCGAGGACCTGGTCGCCGAGGCCGACGAACGGCGCGTCCTGGACCGTACGTGGATCACCAAGGCCGTCCGTGCCAAGGAGCTCTCCGGGGTGTGCGCGCCACCGCCCGCGCCCCGCCCCGAGATCGCCGCGATCCTGTCCGCGCCGCTGCCCGACTCCGCGCTCGGCGCGGCCGCCGAGCGGCCCGTCGAGGAGCGCGAGCACCGGCCGGCGGTCGCCGCCTCCGAGAACGGCACCGCGGAGCGGGTGCCCGCACCCAAGGGCGTGCCCACGCCGAAGGACCTCGCCGCGCTGCGCGCGCCCGGCGTCCAGCCGAGCCAGCCCCCGGCCAGTGCGACGCTGCGCTGGTCCTCCGACAAGGGGTGGGTCGACCGGCCGGGCGTCGCCGCCGAGCCGGCCGAGGCCGCGTCGATGCCGACGCTGGCGCAGCTGACCACGGCGGAGCAGCGGTGGGCCGACCGCGAGGAGGACATCACGACGGTCGGCGGCGACCCGTACGAGGTGGGCCAGGTCTTCGCCCGGCGCTGGATGGGGCGGCTCGGGGACCAGGGGCATCTGCAGCGGCTGTCCGGGATGTACCCGCGGATCCCGCACCGCATCGACGGCGAGCTGCTCCGGTACGCGGCCCGGTTCGGGCTGCTCGCGCACAAGGACGACCAGATCGACGAGCACGACCGGTACGCGATCCGGGCCGGGTTCTGGCGGGAGATCGACGTACGGACGGCGGCGGAGCACGCGCCCGCCGGTGAGTGAGCCGGACGGGGTGTGGTGGGTCCGCCCCCGCCGGAACGTGTAGTCGTGGTTGAGCGCCGTTGCGGCGGATTTGTGGGGACCGGCGGATTTACGTCGGCGAGCTGGTGGTTTGCGGCGAGTGGCCGACCCGAGGGCGGACCGGGCCCGCGGACCCCGTAGTCTCGTCCCTTGTGAGTACGCGCGTGGGACAGGCACTTCGGCACAGTGGTGATGTCGTGTGCGCCGTGCGCGGGCTGACCAAGACCTATCCGGCCGTACGAGGGCGGCGCGGGGTGCCGGCGACGCCCGAGGTGCGGGCCACCGACGACGTACGGCTGGACATCCGGCGCGGCGAGATCTTCGGGCTGCTCGGGCCGAACGGCGCCGGCAAGACCACCCTCGTACGGCAGCTCACCGGGCTGATGCGGCCCGACGCCGGGAGCGTCGAGATCCTCGGGCACGACATCGTGCGGCACCCGGAGCGGGCCGCGCGCATCCTCGCCTACCTCGGGCAGGAGTCGACCGCCCTCGACGAGCTGACCGTGTCCCTCGCCGCCGAGACGACCGGGCGGCTGCGCGGCCTGGACGTCCGGCAGGCACGGCACGAGCGGGACGCCGTACTCGACGAGCTGGGGCTCACGCCGCTCGCGGGGCGACCGCTGAAGAAGCTGTCCGGCGGGCAGCGGCGGCTGGCCTGCTTCGCCGCCGCCCTGGTCGGGGAGCGGCCGCTGCTCGTGCTGGACGAGCCGACCACCGCGATGGACCCGGTGGCGCGGCGGGCCGTGTGGTCGGCCGTGGACCGGCGGCGGGCCGAGCTCGGTACGACCGTGCTGCTCGTCACCCACAACGTCATCGAGGCCGAGACCGTGCTCGACCGGGTCGCCGTGCTCGACCGGGGGCGGGTCATCGCCTGCGACACACCGTCCGGGCTCAAGGAGCGGGTCGCGGGCGAGGTGCGCGTCGAGCTGCTGTGGCGGGACCGGGCGCCCCTGGACGTGCCCGAGGTCGCCGCGCTGCAGGACCGGGTCGTGGAGTCCGGGCGCCGCTGGACGCTGCGGCTCGCCCCCGAGGAGGCCCGCGCGGTCGTCGCCACCGTCACCGGCGGGGCCGCCTTCGCCGCGCTGGACGACTTCACGCTCGCCACGCCGAGCCTGGAGGATGTGTATCTGTCGCTGGGCGGGGCCGCGCAGCAGGGGTTGGTGAAGGCTTGAGCACGCCGCCCGTCGCAGCCGTATCCGTATCCGTGTCCGTCTCCGTGCGGAACAGGGCCACCTCCCCAGTGATCCCCCGTGTGAAAGGGAGCAGCGCCACGTGAGTGTCGTACCCGCCGAGGTTCTGCCGGGCAGCGCCCTGGCCGTGGACGAGACGGCCGCTCCGGCCGCCGCCGAGCTCGGGCCGCGTGCGCGGCTGTGGCCGTCGCTGTGCGCCGTGTACCGGGCCCAGCTGTCGCGGGCACGGGTCGCGCGCATTCCGCTGCTGTTCGTGGCGACCTTCCAGTCCATCGGGATCATGATCCTGATGCGCGGGGTCGTGGACGGCGGGGCCGAGGCGCAGGCCGTGGTGGCCGGGTCGGCGGTGCTCGTGGTCGCCTTCGTCGCGCTGAACCTGCTCGCGCAGTACTTCGGGCAGCTGCGGGCCAGCGGGGGGCTCGACCACTACGCCACCCTGCCCGTGCCGCCCGCGGCCGTGGTGCTGGGGGCCGCCGGGGCGTACGCCTCCTTCACCGTGCCGGGGACCGTGGTGACGGCCCTCTTCGGATGCGCGCTGTTCGGGCTGCCGGTGGCGCATCTGTGGGTGCTCGCCGCGGTGATCCCGCTCGCCGGAGCCGCGCTCGCCGGACTGGGCGCCGCGCTCGGGCTGCTCGCGCCGCGGCCCGAACTCGCCACGCTGCTCGGGCAGTTGGGGATGTCCGCGGCACTGCTGCTGGGTGTGCTGCCGGCCGACCGGATGCCGGACGCGGTGCGGTTCGCCCGGGATCTGCTGCCGTCGACGTACGGCGTGGAGGCCTTCGCGCGTACCTTCGGGCCGCACCCCGACTGGGCGTTCGTGCTCGGTGACCTCGCCGTGTGCGGGCTGGTCGGCGTCATCTCGCTGGCCGCCGCCACCTGGGCCTACCGCCGGGCGGCCGTCCGGTGACGCGCGGCACAGGTCGGCCTGGCACGATGGCAGGGTGACCGCTCCGCTGACTCCTCCACCGCCGCCGCGTGAACCGTCCCCGAACGGGGGATGGCAGCAGCCCGCTGCCGGGCACACGGCTGCCGTGCCGCCTGACGCCATATCCGACTCCCCGCCCGGGGCACAGGGCCCGTATGGCTCTGACGGCCCGTACGGCATATATGGCTCGTACGAACAGGACGGTCCCGGCATGAAGACCGAAGTGCGAGAGGGCGCCGTCGTCGCGTTGGCCGTGGCGCTCAGCGGGGCGCTGCTGGGGGTGCTGTGGTGGTGGCTGGCGCCCAGCGTGCCGTTGGTCGGGGACGTCCTCAACGGGAACTGGGTCGTCTACTTCAAGGACACCGAGGGGGAGCAGGCCGTCGGGGTGGACGGAACGTTCACTCTGCTCGCGCTCGCGTTCGGGCTGGTGAGCGCGGTCGCCGTGTTTCTCTTTCGGCGGCGCGGGGGTGTGCCGTTGGTGGTGGGGCTGGCCGTCGGGGCGCTGCTCGGGTCGTTGCTGGCGTGGCGGGTCGGGGTGTGGCTCGGGCCCTCGGGGGATGTGATCGCCCACGCGAAGGAAGTGGGCAAGGGGGTCGCCTTCTCGGCGCCGCTGAAGCTGGGGGCCAAGGGAGTGTGGCTGGTGTGGCCGCTGGCCGCGCTGGTGGTGCACCTGGGGCTGACGGCGTTGTTCGGGCCTCGGGATGTGGATCCGTATGCGGAGCAGCATGCGCAGGGACACCCGCCGCACGCCGCTCCGCCTGTTTAGCGGGCTGGATTGCCCGACCGGCGTTACGCCGGGCGCCGTCCGTGGTTCGAGCGGCCCTTCTTGATGCGCCACTTGCGTTTCCGGGTCTTCTTCGACATGTCCCTCGTACTTAACCGAGGACACCGCTCCCGTCGAGAGGTCACGCGCGCCCGATGGGGGCGAGGGTCGCGTGGGTGAGCTTGGCCAGGGAGTCGGGGGAGAGTTCGACCTCCAGGCCCCGGCGGCCGGCCGAGACGCAGATCGTGGGGTGGGCGGAGGCCGACGCGTCCAGGACCGTGGGGAGCTTCTTGCGCTGGCCCAGGGGGGAGATGCCGCCCCGGACGTAGCCGGTGGTGCGTTCGGCGAGGGTCGGGTCGGCCATGGTCGCGCGCTTGCCGCCGACCGCCGACGCCAGGGACTTGAGGTCCAGCTGGCCCGCCACCGGGACCACCGCCACCGTGAGGTTTCCGTCGACGTCCGCGACCAGCGTCTTGAAGACCCGGTCCGGCGACACGCCCATCGCCTCCGCCGCCTCCTCGCCGTAGGAGGGGTGGGCGGGGTCGTGGTCGTAGGCGTGGACCGTGTATTCGACGCCCGCGGCAGTGAGGGCGACGGTCGCCGGAGTACCGCCCACCCGTCGCCCGCCACCAGCCCTGTTCGAATGCGCTTCGCGCTCCCCGATTCCGTGCTGCTGGTTCTTCTTCGACTTCTTCGCCATGGTGGCCGGTTCCCCAGAGGTCGTGCGTCGGTGCCGTGTGTGCCGTGCCTCAGTTGAGGCTCGTCGGGCTGCGGGTCAGCTCGGACGCCGGCAGCGAGGGCAGGGTACGGATGATCGAGGTCTCGGCGCGAAGGAGTTTCAGTTCGTCGCGCAGCCGGGACGCCGTGTCGGGGGCCTGGAGCAGACGCTGCTTCGTCGGCGTGTCCAGCATCATCGCGGCCGCCACCAGGTAGGAGACGACCGAGGGCTGGTCCGGCAGTTCGGACCCCGTGGACAGGGAGCGTTCGCGGGCGCCCGCCAGCCGCTTCTGGTACTGGCGGAAGGCACGGAGCACCCCCTCCGCCAGCGCTCCCGCCTCGTCGCCCGGCTCCTCCGGGAGCTCTTCCAGTTCCGCCGTCAGATACGGGCCCGACGCGTCCACCGACACCAGCCGTACCCGTGTCGTCCCCGTCGCCAGCACCTCGAACGTACCGTCGGCCCGCTCCCGGATGGTCGCCGCGTCGGCCACACAGCCCACCCCGTGGAACGCCTTGAGCGGGTCCGTGCCGAAGCCCGCCGTGGGGCCGCGCTCGGGCAGTGCGGTGGGGTCGGGCATGCCGGGGGCGCTCGGGGCGACCTCGTGGCCGTCACGGATCGCCACGACCGCGAAACGGCGTGGTTCCTCCTCGGGGGTCTTGAGCAGCTCGCGCATCATGGCGCGATAGCGCTCCTCGAAGACGTTCAGCGGAAGGACGAGGCCCGGGAACAGCACCGAGTTCAGGGGAAAGAGCGGAAGACGGACGGTCACGGCGTCAAAGCCTAGTGGTCGCCGGAGTGGACGCGTCCGGCGTGCCCACTGTGTGGATGACCGGTGCGTACATCGCGGGGTGCGGCGGCCGCCCTCGCCCTGACCTCGTCACGCACCTCCAGGAACCGGCCCAGCGGGTCCTCGGAGAAGCGGCTCCACGGGAAGGACGTGGCGTACGGGCCGATCAGCCGCAGCTGCTCCAGGGCGTCCTCCCAGCGGCCCAGGCGTACCAGGACGTACGTCAACTTGTTGCGCATCCCGGCCGGCCACAGGTCGGCCGCCGGGAACCGGGCGGACAGCGCGACGGCTCGGTCGGCCGCCGCGTCCAGCCGCTCGGGCGGCACACCCGGACCGCAGCCGTCGGTCAGGTAGGCGAAGGCGGCCCGGGTCGGCAGGGCCTGCACCAGGGAGTCGCCCGGGGCGTCCTGGGCCGCACGGTCGGCGAAGTCGAAGCACTCCCGGTGGGAGCCGTGCCAGGACGAGGCCAGATAGCGCAGGGCCGCCACATGGCAGCCGTAGTGGAGCGGGGCGCGGCGCAGCGCCGCCTCCCACAGCTCCCCGAAGTAGGTGTGCCCGGCGCGGGAGCCGCGCGCGTGGTCCAGGGCGATCCGCCACGGCACCGGGTCGCGGTCGTCGGCGCGGGCGGCGGCCGTGATGTGCGGGCTCACCCCGCGCAGCAGCTCGGCCCGGGCCGGTGACTGCCAGGCCTGGTCCACCGCGAGCTGGGCCTTGACCAGCAGCGCGTCCGGGTCGTGCGGGGCTGCCGCACACCAGGCCTGCAGCCACTCGGACCGGGAGCGCGCGAAGGCGGCCAGGCGCAGCACATACCCGTCGCGGTACTCCCACCGCGTCCGCAGCCGAGTGGCGGCCAGCAGTTCGGCGGCCGGCTCGTACGCGCCCTGCCCGGCCGCGACCAGCGCGGGTCCGAGGTGGTCGTCGGGCGCGTCGAGGAGCACCTCGGCGTCGGTGGGGAGTCCGACGGCGGGGCGTTCTACGTTCCTTGTCGTCCGGGACGCACGGCCGAACGGCAGCAGCAGAGCCATGGTGTCGACCATTGAAAGTCCGCTGGTCGCGCCCGCGCCAGAGGGAACGGGCAACCTGTGGAAAGTTGTACGCGGATGGGTCAAGAACAGGTAAAGGTCAATGGTTCAACAATTGTCGGACAATGCACATCTTCTCCTCAGGAACCCCACGGACCTCACCGAACCCACCCACATCAGCTCCGCCGCAGCAGCCGCGTGGCCCCCGCCGCCACCGTCGTCGCCAGGATCCAGCCCAGCAGGATCATCGCCGCGGCCAGCCACTGCCAGGCGCCGCTCAGCTGCCAGAACCCGACCTGGCCCAGATCGATGACCGGCAGCAGCAGATCCAGGGCGAACAGGGCCGGGTTCCAGGTCGGATGCTCACCGCCCTTCAGCGGGGGATGCTCGGCGTGCGCGAAGGCCACCGAACTCGCCGCCCACAGCACCGCCATCCATACGGCGGCCCGGCCGGGCCGGTAACCGTAGGCGACCGTCCAGTCCTGCACATACCCCCACAGCTTGGCCGCGGGCGGCAGCGTCTCGCGGCGCCGCCGCTGCTTGGCGAGCAGCACCTCGCGCGCGTCCTCGTCCTCGCCGCCCGCCCGCAGCACGGACGCCAGCAGCTCATACGGCTCCGGGTTGTACTCGGCGGTCGCGGCGGACACCCACTCCAGCCGGCGCTCCAGCGGGAACGGGCCGCGCGGCACGAGGTTCTCGTAGGTGAAGCCGCCCATGTGCAGCAGCCCGGGGCCCGGCCAGGCGTCCGCCCGGTCCATCAGGTTGACCACCCGCGCCCCCGACAGCACCACCCCGCCGCGCTCCGGCCGCTCCCCGAGGAAGCGCAGCTCGGGCGTCTGGACGCGGCGCAGCGACAGCTCCTGGTCGTCGGTGAAGGTGAACCGGGCCCGCTCCAGGTCGACCGCGTCCCCGAACCGCCCGTCGTCCAGCCGCACCCCGCCCTGGCACGCGAACCGCTGGATACGCGTCCCGCGCGCGGGCGTACGGCCGCTCAGCAGCGGACTGCCGACGCCCGCCGGCGTCAGATACAGGGTGCGCCCGACGGTCAGCTGCGGCGCGTTCAGCGCGAGCCGCGTGTACGGGTTGACCAGCCGGGCGCCCCGCAGGCTCAGTGACACGCCGATCGCGGCGCCGCGCAGACTCAGCTCGCCGTGCGACTCCAGCATCTCGGCCTGGAGGTCCTGGCCGACCCCGATGCCGTCCGCGGCGATCGAGCGGCCGCTGCGGTCGCGGTAGACGATCGCCTGGTTGAGCAGCAGATCCGTGCCGATGTGGGCGTCGGTGAGCCGTACGCCGTTGTGGAACCGGCAGCGCGGCAGATGCAGATCGCCCTCGGTGTGCACCCGGGCCGCCTCCAGCCGCGGTACCGCGCAGTCCACCAGCCGCAGGGTCGTGAAGCGGGCCTCCGGCAGCCGGACCTCCCGGTCGAAGCGGCAGCCGCGCAGCTCGACGTACGGCACCACCGTGCCGCCCGCGAGGTCCATCGTGCCGCTGATCCGGACGCCGACCAGCTTCAGCGAGGACACCCGGCCCGCGAGGGCTGGCGGCCCGTCCAGCAGCAGCCAGCAGATGATCCGCGCGCGTACCGTCCGCTCCTCGCCCCAGGGATGTCCGCCGTGCGGATCGTCGACGACCGTGTCGCCGCTGCTCAGGTCGTACACGGTGCCGTTGCGGAAGGCCTGCCACATGCCCATCTCGGCGGCGGTCAGATCGTCCGGCGGATCCCCGTCGCGGATGGTGGCCCCCTCGGTCACGTCTTTTCCATCCCCCTCATCTACTCGTGGGTTTAGTACAACTGTTCATGCCCGCTGAGTGACGCCCGGAACGCAAGACGTGAGGGTGATCTTCCGGGTTCCCGAAGGGATTTTGTTCCACACAGTGATACGCGCGGACGACGCAGAACCCGGGTCTGAGAGAATTGGCCCTGTGATCTCCCGAATCGATCTGCGCGGCGATGCCCTCCCCGAGGGCCCCGCCCTGCGCGACCTGCTGCCCCGAGCCGACTTCGACGTCTCGGCCGCCCTGGAGAAGGTGCGTCCGATCTGCGAGGCCGTGCATCATCGGGGTGACGCGGCGCTGATCGACTTCGCCGAGAAGTTCGACGGGGTCAGGCTCGACCAGGTGCGGGTGCCAGCCGAGGCCCTCGGCAAGGCCCTCGCGGAACTCGACCCGGCCGTGCGCGCGGCCCTGGAGGAGTCCATCCGCCGCGCCCGTCTCGTCCACCGCGAGCAGCGCCGTACGACGCACACCACGCAGGTCGTGCCCGGCGGCTCGGTCACCGAGAAGTGGGTCCCGGTGGACCGGGTCGGGCTGTACGCCCCGGGCGGCCGCTCCGTGTACCCGTCCTCCGTGATCATGAACGTCGTCCCGGCCCAGGAGGCCGGCGTCCCGTCCATCGCGCTCGCCTCCCCGGCCCAGGCCGAGTTCGGCGGCCTGCCGCACCCGACGATCCTCGCCGCCTGCGCGCTGCTCGGCGTGGACGAGGTGTACGCCGCCGGTGGCGCCACGGCCGTCGCGATGTTCGCCCACGGCACCGAGTCCTGCCCGCCCGCCAACATGGTCACCGGCCCCGGCAACATCTGGGTCGCCGCCGCCAAGCGCTACTTCACCGGCAAGATCGGCATCGACGCCGAGGCGGGCCCGACCGAGATCGCGATCCTGGCCGACGCCACCGCCGACCCGGTGCACGTCGCCTCCGACCTGATCAGCCAGGCCGAGCACGACCCGCTGGCCGCCGCCGTCCTGGTCACCGACTCCGTGGAGCTCGCGGACGCGGTGGAGAAGGAGCTGGAGCCGCAGGTCGCGGCCACCAAGCACATCGACGACCGGATCGTGCCCGCCCTCAAGGGCAGGCAGTCCGCGATCGTCCTGGTCGACGGGGTCGAGGAGGGGCTGCGGGTGGTCGACGCGTACGGCGCCGAGCACCTGGAGATCCAGACGGCCGACGCGCCCGCCGTGGCCGACCGGGTGCGCAACGCCGGTGCGATCTTCATCGGGCCCTGGGCCCCGGTCTCGCTCGGCGACTACGCCGCCGGGTCCAACCACGTGCTGCCCACCGGCGGCTGCGCCTGCCACTCCTCGGGCCTGTCCGTCCAGTCCTTCCTGCGCGGCATCCACATCGTCGACTACACGAAGGACGCGCTGGCCGAGGTCGCGCATCATGTGGTGACGCTGGCGGAGGCGGAGGACCTGCCGGCGCACGGCGCCGCGGTCAAGGCGAGGTTTGTCGGAGACGAACGAATGTCACGTGGCTGGAAGGTACCGGAGAGCAAGTGAGCGACGTACGTATCGACGATCTCCCCGTACGTGACGAGCTGCGCGGCAAGTCCCCCTACGGCGCGCCCCAGCTGGACGTTCCCGTACGGCTGAACACCAACGAGAACCCCTACCCGCTGCCCGAGCCGCTGGTCGAGCGGATCACCGAGCGCGTCCGCGAGGCCGCCCGCAACCTCAACCGCTACCCGGACCGGGACGCGGTGGAGCTGCGCACCCAGCTCGCGAAGTACCTCACCGACACCTCCGGGTACCCGGTGGGCCTCGCGAACGTCTGGGCGGCCAACGGCTCCAACGAGGTCATCCAGCAGCTGCTGCAGACCTTCGGCGGACCGGGCCGTACGGCGATCGGCTTCGAGCCGTCGTACTCGATGCACGGGCTCATCTCGCGCGGCACCGGCACCGGGTGGATCTCCGGCCCGCGGTGCGACGACTTCACGATCGACCTCGCGGCCGCCGAGAAGGCGATCGCCGAGAACCGGCCCGACGTCGTGTTCATCACCACGCCCAACAACCCCACGGGCACCGCGGTGCCGCCGGAGACGGTCCTCGCGCTGTACGAGGCCGCGCAGGCCGCCAAGCCCTCGATGGTGGTGGTGGACGAGGCGTACATCGAGTTCAGCCACGGCGACTCGCTGCTGCCGCTGCTCGAAGGCCGGCCCCATCTCGTCGTCTCCCGGACGATGTCGAAGGCCTTCGGGGCGGCGGGGCTGAGGCTCGGCTATCTCGCGGCCCACCCCGCCGTCGTGGACGCCGTACAGCTCGTACGGCTGCCGTACCACCTGTCGGCCGTCACCCAGGCGACCGCCCTGGCCGCCCTGGAGCACACCGACACCCTGCTCGGTTACGTCGAGCAGCTGAAGTCGGAGCGGGACCGGCTGGTGAGCGAGCTGCTCGCCATCGGCTACGAGGTCACCGCGTCGGACGCCAACTTCGTGCAGTTCGGCCGGTTCGACGACGCGCACACCGTCTGGCAGCAGATCCTCGACCGGGGCGTCCTGGTCCGGGACAACGGCGTGCCCGGCTGGCTGCGGGTGACCGCCGGAACCCCCGAAGAGAACGACGCGTTCCTCGACGCGGTCCGCGAACTGAAGAAGGAGCAGAGCACATGAGCCGCGTAGGACGCGTGGAGCGAGTGACCAAGGAGACCTCGGTCCTCGTCGAGATAAACCTCGACGGCACGGGCCAGGTCGATGTGTCGACGGGCGTCGGCTTCTACGACCACATGCTCGACCAGCTCGGCCGCCACGGCCTGTTCGACCTCACGGTCAAGACCGAGGGCGACCTGCACATCGACTCCCACCACACCATCGAGGACACCGCCCTCGCGCTGGGCGCCGCCTTCAAGCAGGCCCTCGGCGACAAGGTGGGGATCTACCGGTTCGGCAACTGCACGGTCCCGCTGGACGAGTCCCTCGCCCAGGTCACCGTCGACCTGTCCGGCCGCCCCTACCTCGTGCACACCGAGCCCGAGAAGATGGCGCCGATGATCGGCGAGTACGACACCACGATGACCCGGCACATCCTGGAGTCCTTCGTCGCCCAGGCCCAGATCGCGCTGCACGTGCACGTGCCGTACGGGCGCAACGCGCACCACATCGTGGAGTGCCAGTTCAAGGCGCTGGCCCGGGCCCTGCGCTACGCCTCCGAGCGCGACCCGCGCGCGGCGGGCATCCTTCCCTCGACGAAGGGCGCGCTGTAACCCATGAACGGGCTGTCCACCATCCTGATCGTCGTCGGCCTCTTCCTGGTCGGCGGCATCATCTCCTTCGTCAAGCAGGAGATGCCGAAGAGCCTCATCGTGCTGCTGTCGATAGGCGCCGCGATGTGTCTCGTCGCGGGCGTCATGAGGCTGGAGGTGTGGAGTTGAGCGCTCCTTCGACGAATGCGAGGAAGGTCGTCGTCTTCGACTACGGCTTCGGCAACGTCCGCTCCGCCGAGCGTGCCCTCGCGCGCGCGGGAGCCGATGTCGAGATCACCCGTGACTTCGACAAGGCCATGAACGCCGACGGCCTGCTGGTGCCGGGTGTCGGCGCCTTCGCGGCCTGTATGAAGGGGCTCACCGAGGCCCGCGGCGACTGGATCATCGACCGCCGGCTGTCCGGCGGACGCCCCGTGATGGGCATCTGCGTCGGTATGCAGATCCTGTTCGCGCGCGGTATCGAGCACGGCGTCGAGACCGAGGGCCTCGGCGAGTGGCCGGGCTCGGTGGAGCCGCTGCAGGCCGACATCGTGCCCCACATGGGCTGGAACACCGTGGACGCGCCGCCCGCCTCCGAGCTGTTCGCCGGCCTGGACGCGGACGCGCGCTTCTACTTCGTGCACTCCTACGCCGTCCACGACTGGACCCTGGAGACGGAGAACCCCCTGATGACCGCTCCCAAGGTCACCTGGACGACGCACGGCAAGCCCTTCGTGGCCGCCGTGGAGAACGGCGCCCTGTGGGCCACCCAGTTCCACCCCGAGAAGTCCGGCGACGCCGGAGCGCAGCTGCTCACCAACTGGATCGGAACCCTGTAGAGACATGGCCAAGCTCGAACTCCTCCCCGCGGTCGACGTCCGTGACGGCCAGGCCGTCCGCCTCGTGCACGGCGAGTCCGGCACCGAGACCTCCTACGGTTCCCCGCTGGAGGCCGCCCTCGCCTGGCAGCGCTCCGGCGCGGAGTGGCTGCACCTGGTCGACCTGGACGCCGCGTTCGGCACCGGCGACAACCGCGAGCTGATCGCCGAGGTCGCGAAGGCCATGGACATCAAGGTCGAGCTGTCCGGCGGCATCCGCGACGACGCCTCCCTCGCCGCCGCGCTCGCCACCGGCTGCACCCGGGTGAACCTCGGCACGGCCGCCCTGGAGACCCCCGAGTGGGTCGCCAAGGTCATCGCCGAGCACGGCGACAAGATCGCGGTGGGCCTGGACGTACGCGGCACCACGCTCCGCGGCCGTGGCTGGACCCGCGACGGCGGCGACCTCTACGAGACGCTGGAGCGCCTCAACAACGAGGGCTGCGCCCGCTACGTCGTCACCGACATCGCCAAGGACGGCACCCTCCAGGGCCCGAACCTGGAGCTGCTGCGCAACGTCTGCGCGGCGACGGACCGCCCGGTCGTCGCCTCCGGCGGCGTCTCCTCCCTGGACGACCTGCGGGCCATCGCCGAGCTGGTGCCGCTCGGTGTCGAGGGCTCCATCGTCGGGAAGGCCCTGTACGCGAAGGCGTTCACCCTGGAAGAGGCACTGGAGGCGGTAGCCGAGTGAGCGACGTACGACGCGTCACGACGGGCGCGCCGTGGGAGGACGCCTTCGGCTACTCCCGGGCGGTCGAGCTGCCGAACGGTCTGGTGCTGGTCTCCGGCTGCACGTCCATAGTGGACGGCCAGATCGCCGGAGGCGGTCCGTACGAGCAGACGGTCAACGCCTTCAACGTCGCGTTCGCCGCGTTGGAGCAGGTGGGCCTCGGCCGCGACGATGTCGTACGTACGCGCATGTACATCACCCACGCACGGGACGTGGACGAGGTCGGGCGCGCTCACAAGGAGCTGTTCGACTCCGTCCGGCCCGCCACATCAATGATCATCGTCTCCGGCTTCGTGGACCCCAGCCTGGTCGTCGAGGTCGAGGTGGAGGCGTACCGAGAGGCCCCCGAGTCATGACCCTGGCCGTACGAGTCATCCCCTGCCTGGACGTGGACAACGGCCGGGTCGTCAAGGGCGTCAACTTCCAGAACCTGCGCGACGCGGGCGACCCCGTCGAGATGGCCAAGGTGTACGACGCCGAGGGCGCCGACGAGCTGACGTTCCTGGACATCACCGCCTCGTCGGGCAACCGTGAGACGACGTACGACGTGGTGCGCCGCACCGCCGAGCAGGTGTTCATCCCGCTCACGGTCGGCGGCGGCGTCCGTGCGGCCGAGGACGTGGACCGGCTGCTGCGCGCGGGCGCCGACAAGGTGGGCGTCAACACCGCCGCCATCGCGCGTCCCGACCTGATCCGCGAGATCGCCGAGCGCTTCGGACGGCAGGTGCTGGTCCTGTCGGTCGACGCGCGCCGCACCGAGTCCGGCTCCTTCGAGGTCACCACCCACGGCGGCCGCAAGGGCACCGGCATCGACGCCGTCGAGTGGGCGCACCGGGCCGCCGAGCTGGGCGCGGGCGAGATCCTGCTCAACTCGATGGACGCGGACGGCACGAAGGACGGCTACGACCTGGAGATGATCCGGGCGGTACGCAAGCATGTGACGATCCCGGTCATCGCCTCCGGCGGCGCCGGCAAGCTCACCGACTTCCCCCCGGCCATCGAGGCGGGCGCGGACGCGGTCCTCGCGGCGTCCGTCTTCCACTTCGGCGACCTGCGGATCGGCGAGGTGAAGGAGACGCTGAGGACGGCGGGGCACGCCGTGCGGTGACGCTGTTCCGAGCCCCGGCCACCCGGTGGCCGGGGCTTTCTCATGCCGAGATACGAAAGAGAAGTTGCGCAAAATATGTTGTGCAATTTTTCTTTCGTATCTAGCGTGGGGGCATGACGGAGCGGAAGAGAGACCGCCGGATCAAGGACGTGGGCACGCTCAAGGCCCTCGCGCACCCGCTGCGGATGCAGCTGTACCGGGCCCTGACCATCGCCCGCACGGCGACCGCCTCACAGCTCGCCGAACAGGTCGACGAAGCCGTCTCCCTGGTCAGCTACCACCTGCGCAAGCTCGCCGAGCACGAACTCGTCGAAGAGGCCGAACCGCAGAGCGCCGACGGTCGGGAACGCTGGTGGCAGCCCGCCTCCGACGGGGTGTCCATCCACGACGAGGACTTCCGGGACGCCCCGGAGAAGGCCGCCGCGCACACCGCGGCCAGCCGCCTCTTCTTCGAGCAGCGCGCCGACATGTACCGGCGCTTCCTCGACGAACGCGCCCACTGGAGCGCCGCCTGGAACACGGCCTCCGACTCCTCCGAGTGGCTGCTCAGGCTCACCTCGGACGAACTGGACGAGCTGTCCAAGGAGTTGTACGCCGTCTGCCGCAAGTACGAGGAACTCGGCAGGGCAGCCGACGCCGCGGGCGACACCGACGGCCGCGAGAGCGTCGCCGTGCACACCTACGGCTTCCCGTTCCGGACCTGAGAGGACCGAGGTGACCACCGACGTGACCACGGACGGGACGACCGACGTGACGACCGCGCTCGCGTCCCCGGTCCCGGACGACAGACCGGCCCACCGCGACCCCAACGTCCTGCGCTGGCTCGGCGGTTTCACCGCGTCCGCCGTCGGCGACAACGTCTACTACATCGCCCTGTCCTGGGCCGCCGTCCAGTCCGGCACCGCCGCCCAGGCCGGCCTCGTGACCGCCGTCAGCGCCGTACCGCGCGCCCTGCTGATGCTCGGCGGGGGAGTGGCCGCCGACCGGTACGGGCCGCGGCGCGTGGTCGTCGGCAGTACGGCGGTGCGCTCCGCCCTCGTCCTCACCGCGGCCGTGCTGCTGCTGGTGACCAGCCCCGGGCTGTGGGCGCTGGGTGCGGTGGCCGTCCTCTTCGGGGTCGTCGACGCCGTCTTCATACCCGCGGCCGGTGCCCTCCCCGCCCGGATCACCGGCCGGAGCCAGCTCACCCGGGTCCAGGGCATGCGGGGCCTCGCGACCCGGCTCGCCAACGTCCTCGGCGGACCGCTCGGCGGCCTCGGCGTCGCCCTCGGCGGCACGGCGGGCGCGTTCGGGCTCGCCGCCCTGCTCATCGGGGTGTCCCTGCCGGTGCTGCTGGCCGTACGGGTCGGCGAACTGCCCCCGGACGAGCAGAAGGCGCGGGGTGCGGTGTCGGCCGAGCTGCGCGACGGGCTCCGCCACATCCGGCGGGACCGGGTGCTACGCCCGCTGATCGTCGTCATCGCCCTCGGCGACCTGGGCTTCGTCGGCCCCCTGAACATCGGGCTGACCCTGCTCTCCGAGGAACGCGGCTGGGGTTCGGGCGGCATGGGCTGGGTGCTCGCCGGGTTCGGTGTCGGCGCCGGGTCCGCCGCACTGCTGCTCACCTGGCGCGGGCGGCTGCCCCGCGCCGGGTACGTGATGGCGGTGACGAACGCCGCCAGTGCCGTGGCGATCGCCGGGCTCGCGCAGGCGCCGTCCGTCCTCGCCGCAGTCGGTGTGGCGCTGTGCGTCGGGATGCTGGCCGGACTGGCCGGAGCGCTGGGCACCGCCCTGGTGCAGGCCGCGGCCGGACCCGCCTACGTCGGCCGGGTCACCTCGGCCGCCACCCTGGTCAGCTACGGCGTCGCCCCGCTCACCTTCCCCCTGGTCGGCTGGGCGATCGGGCAGTGGGGCACCGGCCCGGTCTTCACGGCCTGCGCCGGGGTGTGCGCCCTGAGCGGCGCCGTCGCCCTGTGCGCAGGACCGCTGCGCCGCGCGGAACTGCCCGTGTGAGCCCTCAGAGCCTGTGAGAACCCCCGTCTGCGCCGCGACGCCCGACGCGCAATCCCGCAGCGGGGCCGCGCCCTCGACCAGGGCGGCTCCGGCGCCTCGCGATCGCACGCAGCCCTGACGCCGCGGCCCCCGCCCTCCGGGTGGACGACGGGGGTTTCCTCACCGGCTTTCAGATGCCCAGCTGCTTCGTCTCGTGCAGCTTGGCGATCGCGTCCTTGTCGCCGTCCAGTTCGACCTTGGCGGCGCTCTGCCGGCCGTAGGCGAACAGGAGCAGCTCCGACGGCTCGCCGGTCACCGTGACCACCGGTGTGCCGCGGTGGGCGACCGCCGTCTGGCCGTTGGGGCGGCGCAGTACCAGGCCGGTGGGGGCGCTGCGGCCGACCAGACGGGCGGAGCGCTCCAGACGGGACCACAGGGCGTCCTGGAAGACCGGGTCGAGCTCGCGCGGCGTCCAGTCCGGCTCGGCGCGGCGGACGTCCTCGGTGTGGACGTAGAACTCGATCGTGTTCGACGCCTCGTCGATCTGCTTGAGCTGGAAGGGCGAGAAACGCGGCGGACCGGTCCGGATGAGCTGGATCAGCTCCTCGTACGGCTTGGCCGCGAACTCCTCCATCGCCTTGTCCAGACGCGGCGCGAGCTGCTTGATCAGCAGACCGGCGGCGGCGTCGGGACGCCGCTCGCGCACCACCACGTGCGCGGCGAGATCACGGGTCTGCCAGCCCTCGCAGAGGGTCGGGGCGTCGGGGCCCTCGGCCTCCAGGAGGTCGGCCAGGAGAAGTCGTTCACGCTGGGCGAAGGTCGACATGGAGTCAGCCTACGACCGCGTAACGAGTCCGCCCAATGGACAGGGGACCGTCACTGTCAGTGGCAGGCGGCACAATGGCAGGCATGACCACCAGCACGCCCCGTCAGCCCAGCCGGCTGGACCCCGAGATCGCCGCGCGCCTCAAGCGCAGCGCGGACGGACTCCTGCCCGCCATCGCCCAGCAGTACGACACCGGTGAGGTGCTGATGCTCGGCTGGATGGACGACGAGGCGCTGCATCGCACGCTCACCACCGGCCGCTGCACCTACTGGTCACGCAGCCGCGGGGAGTACTGGGTCAAGGGCGACACCTCCGGCCACTTCCAGTGGGTCAAGTCCGTCGCCCTGGACTGCGACGCCGACACCGTCCTCGTCAGGGTCGACCAGGTCGGCGCCGCCTGCCACACGGGCGCGCGCACCTGCTTCGACGAGGACGTGCTGCTCAAGGACGGCGCCGATTCCGGCGTACCGGCCTCGGATCAGTAGGGTCAGCCGCCATGGACCTTGAGACCTTCCGCAAGCTCGCCACCGACCGGCGCGTCATCCCGGTCACCCGCAAGCTCCTCGCCGACGGCGACACCCCGGTCGCCCTCTACCGCAAGCTCGCCGCCGAGCGCCCCGGCACCTTCCTGCTGGAATCCGCGGAGAACGGCCGGTCCTGGTCCCGCTACTCCTTCGTGGGCGTCCGCTCCGCCGCGACCCTCACCGAGCGCGACGGACAGGCCCACTGGCTCGGCACCCCGCCCGTCGGCGTCCCCGCCGAAGGCGACCCCCTGGCCGCCCTGCGCGCCACCATCGAGGCCCTGCACACCCCGCGCGACCTCGCCCACGACCTGGGCCTGCCGCCCTTCACCGGCGGCATGGTCGGCTACCTCGGCTACGACATCGTGCGCCGCCTGGAGAAGATCGGCCCCGGCGAGCGGGACGACCTTAAGCTGCCCGAGCTGACCATGCTGCTCACCAGTGACCTCGCCGTCATGGACCACTGGGAGGGCTCGGTTTGGCTGATCGCCAACGCGATCAACCACAACGACCTCGACACCGGTGTCGACGAGGCCCACGCGGACGCGATCGCGCGCCTGGACGCCATGGAGGCCGACCTCTCCCGCGCGGTCGCCCAGCCCCCGGCCGTCCTCCCGCCCTCCGAGCTCCCCGAGTACACCGCCCTGTGGGGCGGCGAGGACTTCCAGGAGGCCGTCGAGGACATCAAGGAGCGCATCCGGGCCGGGGAGGCCTTCCAGGTGGTCCCCTCCCAGCGCTTCGAAACACCGTGCACGGCCAGCGCGCTGGACGTCTACCGGGTGCTGCGGGCGACCAACCCCTCGCCGTACATGTACCTGTTCCGCTTCGACGGCTTCGACGTCGTCGGCTCCTCGCCGGAAGCGCTGGTGAAGGTCGAGGACGGACAGGCGATGGTCCACCCCATCGCCGGCACCCGCTGGCGGGGGGCCACCCCGCAGGAGGACCAGGCCCTCGCCGACGAGCTGCTCGCCGACCCCAAGGAGCGCGCCGAGCACCTCATGCTGGTCGACCTGGGCCGCAACGACCTGGGGCGGGTCTGCGAGCCGGGTTCCGTCGAGGTCGTCGACTTCATGTCCATCGAGCGGTATTCGCACGTGATGCACATCGTCTCGACGGTGACCGGCCGCGTGGCGCCTGGCCGCACCGCCTTCGACGTCCTCACCGCCTGCTTCCCGGCCGGCACCCTCTCCGGCGCCCCCAAGCCCCGCGCGATGCAGATCATCGACGAACTGGAGCCGTCCAGGCGGGGGTTGTACGGCGGCTGCGTCGGCTACCTCGACTTCGCCGGCGACTCCGACACCGCCATCGCCATCCGTACGGCCCTGCTGCGGGAGGGCACGGCCTACGTCCAGGCCGGCGCGGGCATCGTCGCCGACTCGGACCCGGTCGCCGAGGACACCGAATGCCGGAACAAGGCTGCCGCGGTACTGCGGGCGGTGCACACGGCGAACCGGCTCGGATGAACCGGCTCGGATGAACCGGCTCGCATGAACCGGCTCGGATGAACCGGCGTCCCGCCCGGCCCCGCCGCCGGACATGAGCCCGGGTGGCCGTCTCACATGAACCCCGGGTGACTGATCGTTCGGGGTTCGGGTGATAGTGGACTATGTGACTGCCGTACCTCACCCCCGTTCCGAAGCCCCCGGTTCCGCCCGGGCCGGCCGTATGAGTCTTGCCGTCGCCCTGCTGTGCGGGGCGCTCGGCTCGGCCGTCGCGCTGCTCGCCACCCGGCAGCGCTGGTCCGAGGGCACCGCGACGGTGGCCGGCGGACCCTTCCCCCTGACCGCCAAGGGCAGCGACGTCACCGGCGTCCCCGCGGCCCTGGCCATAGTGGGGCTCGCCGCGCTGGTCGCCGTCTTCGCCGTCCGCCGGGCCGGCCGCTTCATGGTCGCCGGCCTGCTCGCGCTCTCCGGCGCCGGCACCGTCGCGGCGGCCCTGCTCGGCATCTCCGACAGCGCGGCCCTCGACGAGAAGGCCGCGCAGGCCTCCGGCGACACCTCGGCCACCGTCCAGGCCCTCACCCACACCGCCTGGCCGTATGTAGCGGCCATAGGAGGTGTCCTGATCCTGCTCGCCGGACTGCTCGCCCTGCGCTACGGCCGGCTGTGGCCCGGCATGTCCGGCCGCTACGAGCGCGGCGGCGCACCCCGCCCGCGCCGCAAGGCCCCGCCCACCGACCCCGACCGGCCCGAGGAACTCTGGAAGGCCCTCGACCGGGGCGAGGACCCGACCGGCGCGTAGCGCTCCGCGGGAGGGCCGTGACTTGTCTGCGGGCCGGTGGGAGCCGGTCGCGCCCACGCGGCCGAGCCGCATATCGATACGGCCCCGCGTCCCTTCAGGGCGTTGGCCCACTCGGCGTCGAATCGCCCGGGCCACCCCCGATCACCACTCCCGCACGCGTGCGGGACAATGACAGCGAGCGACCGGCTCACCCACGTACGACACGTACACAGCAACGAGGAGCAAGCAATGGCGGGCAGCAGCCACGGTCACACCCCGGCCGCCTGGACCGGTGTCATGATCGCCTTCATCGGTTTCTGCGTGGCGGGCGCCTTCATGGTGATGGCCCAGCCCGCGGGCTTCTGGGCTGGCATCGCCGTCGTGGTCCTCGGCGGCGTCGTCGGCTGGGTCATGAGCGCGATGGGCATGGGACAGCCGAAGGACGCCCACAAGGCGCTGCTCATGACGCAGGAGCGCGAGACGGCGCCCGTCAAGGGCTGAGAGCCGTACGGCGTCACGACTTCGCCGAGGGGCGACCCGGTGCCGACGAGGTGCCAGGGGGCGCCCCTCACGCGTGTGCGGGGCACAATGCATGACGTGAACGCCGACAGCCACAGGGTGAGCGACAGCGGTCCGGCGACGCGGTCCGGGGCGGGCGCCGTGCTGGGGCGACTGGCCGTCCCCGCGGGGGTGCTCACGGTCGTCGTCGGCGCGTTCGCGTACGTCGGCGCCGTGGACCCGAATGAACCCGGCCACTACCCCGCCTGCCCGCTCCTGCGGTACACCGGCATCTACTGCCCCGGCTGCGGCGGCCTGCGCAGCGCGCACGCCGTCGTCCACGGGGACTTCGCGGCGGCGCTCCAGGACAACGCGCTCGCTGTCGTCGGCTATCCGCTCTTCGCCGTGGTGTGGACCGTATGGGTGGTCCGGACGGCGCGCGGACGGCCGCTCAGGATCGATCTCTCCGCGGCCCAGCTGTGGGCCGCGGGGGCGCTGCTGCTGGCCTTCACCGTTGTCCGGAACCTGCCGTTCGGTGGCTGGCTGCATCCTTGATCAACCGGCGAATGTCCAGGTAGTGGAACCCGCGTCAACCGGATGCGAGCCCTACGCCGTCCTCCGGATACCATCACAGTGACCATAGGTTTCGTACCGCTTTCATAGTCAACCGTCTGAAAGGGGGCCGCTCGCGTGAGTGTGCTCGACGAGATCATCGACGGAGTCCGTGCCGACCTCGCGGAGCGGCAGGCGCGCGTCAGCCTCGACGAGCTCAAGGAGCGCGCGGCGAAGGCTCCCGCGGCCAAGGACGGCGTGGCCGCCCTCCGCGGCGACGGCGTCAAGGTCATCTGCGAGGTCAAGCGCTCCAGCCCCTCCAAGGGCGCGCTGGCCGCGATCGCCGACCCGGCCGGACTCGCCGCGGACTACGAGGCGGGCGGCGCGGCCGTCATCTCCGTCCTCACCGAACAGCGCCGCTTCGGCGGCTCGCTCGCCGACCTGGAGGCCGTCCGCGCCCGCGTGGACATCCCGGTCCTGCGCAAGGACTTCATCGTCACCTCGTACCAGCTGTGGGAGGCCCGCGCCTACGGCGCCGACCTCGCCCTGCTGATCGTGGCGGCCCTGGACCAGCCCGCCCTGGAGTCCCTGATCGAGCGCGCGGTGTCCATCGGTCTGACCCCGCTGGTCGAGGTGCACGACGAGGACGAGGTCGAGCGCGCGGTCGACGCCGGCGCCAAGGTCATCGGCGTCAACGCCCGCAACCTCAAGACCCTTGAGGTGGACCGCGGCACCTTCGAGCGCGTCGCCCCCGAGATCCCCGACCACATCGTCAAGATCGCCGAATCCGGCGTCCGCGGCCCCCACGACCTCATCGCCTACGCCAACGCCGGCGCCGACGCGGTCCTGGTGGGCGAGTCCCTGGTGACGGGGAAGGACCCGAAGTCCGCGGTCTCCGACCTGGTGGCAGCGGGCGAGCACCCGGCACTCCGGCACGGCCGCGGCTGATCACCCGATAGAGTTGCCCCGATGACGCTCACGACGACAACCACGGACAGGTACGCCCGCCTCGCGCGCGGCTGCCGCCCCCGTGGCTGCCGCGCGCCCGCGCGGAGGGTTCATGGGCGCAGGGTGAGGTACGTCATCGGTGACGAACCCGGGCAGGTCAACGGCCGCCGATGGCAGCGCGCCCCATAGGGGCGCGGGGAACTGCGCGAGCAACCACACACGGCCCGCAGCCGAGCGATTACCCCCCGCCCCACGGCGAATAGTGTCTTTTCCACGCACTCACCGTGAGGTACACGCATGCCCAGCGACTTCTTCATCCCCGACCCGGAGGGTCAAGTCCCCAGCGCCGAGGGCTACTTCGGCGCGTTCGGCGGCAAGTTCATCCCGGAGGCCCTCGTCGCCGCCGTGGACGAGGTGGCCGTCGAGTACGACAAGGCCAAGCACGACCCCGAGTTCGCCCGCGAGCTCGACGACCTGCTGGTCAACTACACCGGCCGCCCCAGCTCCCTCACCGAGGTGCCGAGGTTCGCCGAACACGCCGGTGGCGCACGGATCTTCCTGAAGCGGGAAGACCTCAACCACACCGGCTCCCACAAGATCAACAATGTGCTCGGCCAGGCCCTGCTCACCAAGCGCATGGGCAAGACCCGGGTGATCGCCGAGACCGGCGCCGGCCAGCACGGCGTCGCGACGGCCACCGCCTGCGCCCTGTTCGGCCTCGACTGCACCATCTACATGGGCGAGATCGACACCCAGCGCCAGGCCCTCAACGTGGCCCGGATGCGCATGCTCGGCGCCGAGGTCATCGCCGTGAAGTCGGGCAGCCGCACCCTCAAGGACGCCATCAACGAGGCGTTCCGCGACTGGGTCGCCAACGTCGACCGCACCCACTACCTGTTCGGTACGGTCGCCGGCCCGCACCCCTTCCCCGCCATGGTCCGCGACTTCCACCGCGTGATCGGCGTCGAGGCCCGCCGCCAGCTGCTGGAGCGCGCCGGACGCCTCCCCGACGCGGCTGTCGCCTGCGTCGGCGGCGGCTCCAACGCCATCGGCCTCTTCCACGCCTTCATCCCCGACACGGACGTACGCCTCATCGGCTGCGAGCCCGCCGGGCACGGCGTCGAGACCGGTGAGCACGCGGCCACGCTGACCGCCGGTGAGCCCGGCATCCTGCACGGCTCCCGGTCCTACGTCCTGCAGGACGAGGAGGGCCAGATCACCGAGCCGTACTCGATCTCGGCCGGTCTGGACTACCCCGGCATCGGCCCGGAGCACTCCTACCTCAAGGACTCCGGTCGCGGCGAGTACCGCGCGGTCACCGACGACGCGGCGATGCAGGCCCTGCGTCTGCTGTCGCGCACCGAGGGCATCATCCCGGCGATCGAGAGCGCCCACGCGCTCGCCGGAGCCCTGGAGGTCGGCCGGGAGCTGGGCAAGGACGGCCTGATCGTCGTCAACCTGTCCGGCCGCGGTGACAAGGACATGGACACGGCCGCGCGGTACTTCGGCCTGTACGACACCGAAGCCGATGCCGAGGTCGCCGCCGACGCCAACGGTGGTGCCGCCGAGATCCAGGGGGACGCCAAGTGAGCGGGAACATCCAGCTGTTGACGGACACCCTCCAGGCCGCCAAGGCCGAGGGCCGCTCCGCCCTCATCGCCTACCTCCCGGCCGGGTTCCCGACCGTGGACGGCGGCATCGAGGCGATCAAGGCCGCGCTCGACGGCGGCGCGGACGTCGTGGAGGTCGGGCTGCCGCACAGTGACCCGGTCCTCGACGGCCCGGTCATCCAGACCGCCGACGACATCGCCCTGCGCGGCGGCGTCAAGATCGCGGACGTCATGCGCACGGTCAAGGAGGCCCACGAGGCCACCGGCAAGCCGATCCTCGTCATGACGTACTGGAACCCCATCGACCGCTACGGCGTCGAGCGCTTCACCGCCGAGCTGGCCGAGGCGGGCGGTGCGGGCTGCATCCTGCCCGACCTGCCCGTCCAGGAGTCGGCGCTGTGGAGGGAGCACGCCGAGAAGCACGGGCTCGCGACGGTCTTCGTCGTGGCGCCGAGCAGCAAGGACGAGCGGCTCGGCCAGATCACCGCGGCCGGCAGCGGCTTCGTCTACGCCGCCTCGCTGATGGGCGTCACCGGCACCCGCGCGTCCGTGGGCGCGCAGGCCCAGAACCTGGTCGAGCGCACCCGGGCCACCGGCACCGACCTGCCCGTCTGCGTCGGCCTCGGCGTCTCCAACGCCGAGCAGGCCGCCGAGGTGGCCGGCTTCGCCGACGGCGTGATCGTCGGCTCGGCCTTCGTCAAGCGGATGCTGGACGCGCCGGACGACGCGGCCGGTGTCGAGGCCGTGCGCACGCTCGCCGGCGAGCTGGCGAAGGGCGTGCGCGGACAGGCGTAGCCGAGGTTCCCGGAAGCGAGACACATCGTCCGAGGAATCGTCGGAAGAAGGGCCTTCCGTACGAGTCGCTCGAACGGGTGGACCTGTGGCCGGGGGGGGGGGGGGGGGCCCCCCCCCGCGGGGGGGGGGGGGGGGGGTGGGAGAAAAAAGTGTGGGTTGAGGGAGCCCCCCCGGGGGGGGGGGTTGAAAACAA
>NZ_JBHYJA010000016.1:17315-52045 GCF_042740355.1 Streptomyces sp. NPDC059010 | reverse complement strand
CCCCAACACACCGGCGCTCTCCTCCGGGTCTCCGCCGGCCAGGCCCGCCGCTGCGCGGCAGGGGTCGCCCGGGGCGGGGGGGCGCCGGCGCCCCCCCCCCCGGTTCGTTTCTGCGGGTGTGAGCGAAAAGAATCGTGAGGGTAAGCGGACCGCCCGGGAGCGGCTGGCGGTCGAGCGTGAGAAGCAGAAGGCCGCCGACAAGCGGCGCCGTGCGCTGATCGTCGGCGCGAGCGTCGTCTGCGTCCTGGGGCTCGCGGCCGTGGTCGGTGTCGTCGCGGCGAACGCCGGCAAGGACACCGGTGACTCGGCCGGGCCGGTCGTGGGTCCCTCGGGGGCACAGGGCAAGGACGGCCTCGCGATCCCGGTGGGCGAGGAGAGCGCCAAGTCGACGCTCACGGTCTGGGAGGACTTCCGCTGCCCGGCCTGCAAGTCCTTCGAGGACGCGTACCGCTCGACGATCCATGGGCTGACGGACGCAGGCAAGCTCAGGGTCGAGTACCACCTGGCGACGATCATCGACGGCAACATGGGCGGCACCGGCTCGCGCAACGCCGCCAACGCCGCGGCCTGCGCCCAGGACACCGGCCAGTTCGTGCCGTACCACGACGTGCTGTACCGCAACCAGCCGCCGGAGGTCGACGACGCCTTCGCCAAGAACAGCAAGCTCTTCGAGCTCGCGGGCAAGGTCAAGGGACTGGACACGCCCGCCTTCCGTAAGTGCGTCGAGGACGGCACCCACAACAGCTGGGTCGAGAAGTCCAACGACGCCTTCAAGAAGGGCGGCTTCAGCGGAACGCCGACGGTCCTGCTGAACGGCAAGAACATCTACCAGGACCAGACGATGACCCCGGCCAAGCTCAAGCAGATGGTGGAGGAGAACGCCAAGGGATGAGCTCCTCCGGCAGGCCCCGTCCGGGGCGCTGCCTGTTATGGAGCCGTTGCCGGGCCGCCTGACATCGGTGCCGCCCGGCAGGGTAGCGTCGACCTTGCCATGGAACTTGCCTACATTCCCAGCCCATCGCGCGGGGTGATCCACCTCGGACCCATTCCGCTGCGCGGCTACGCCTTCTGCATCATCATCGGTGTCTTCGTAGCCGTCTGGCTCGGCAACAAACGCTGGATCGCCCGGGGCGGCCGGACCGGCACGGTGGCCGACATCGCTGTCTGGGCCGTGCCGTTCGGCCTGATCGGCGGCCGGCTCTACCACGTGATCACGGACTACCAGCTGTACTTCAGCGAGGGCCGTGACTGGGTGGACGCCTTCAAGATCTGGGAGGGCGGCCTCGGTATCTGGGGCGCGATCGCCTTCGGCGCGCTCGGCGCGTGGATCGGCTGCCGCCGCCGGGGCATCCCGCTGCCCGCGTACGCCGACGCCGTGGCGCCCGGCATCGCCTTCGCCCAGGCGATCGGGCGCTGGGGCAACTGGTTCAACCAGGAGCTGTACGGGCGGCGGACGGATCTGCCGTGGGCCCTGGAGATCACGTCCTCGTCGGACGGACGGGTGCCGGGCACCTACCACCCGACGTTCCTCTACGAGTCCCTGTGGTGCATCGGCGTCGCCCTGCTGGTGATCTGGGCCGACCGCCGCTTCAGGATGGGGCACGGCCGGGCGTTCGCGCTGTACGTCGCCGCGTACTGCGTGGGCCGGTTCTGGATCGAGTACATGCGGGTGGACGACGCCCACCACATCCTCGGTCTGCGTCTGAACGACTGGACCGCGTTGATCGTGTTCCTGCTCGCGGTGGCGTACATCGTGATCTCCGCGAAGAAGCGGCCGGGCCGGGAAGCCGTTGTCGAGCCGGGTGCCGTGGAATCCGGCGATGACACGGCCTCCGGTGACGAGAAGGCGGTCGGTGACGAGAAGTCCCTCGGTGACGACACGGCTTCCGACGACGACAAGGCCTCCGGCACCGAGACCAAGGCCAAGGCCGAGACCGAGTCCGCCGATGCCGCCGTGACCGACGACGTGACCGGTGAGGCGAAGGACGACGCGAAGGACGAGGCCGAGTCGGCGACAAAGAAGTCGTAAGGCTTGGTTCTACGACGATGAGGGCGCCCGGAGTCTTCCGGGCGCCCTCGTTGTGTGGTGAGCGAGCAGACGGTCAGCGTCGGCGGGCCAGTGACAGGGTTCGGTGGGCCGCCGCCACCACGGCCGCGTCGATGAAGGTGCCGTCCTGCAGGGCCTGCGCGCCCTGCTCGGTGGTGGCCGCCTTGATGATCGTCTCCGCCTGTTCCAGTTCCGCCTCCGTGGGGAGGTAGGCGCGCTCGATCACCGGGAGCTGGCGGGGGTGGATGGCCGCGCGGCCCAGGAAGCCCAGGGTGCGGCCGTGGGCGCAGGACGCCGCCAGGCCCTCCAGGTCGCGGATGTCGGGGTGGATCGACTGGGACGGCGGGGACAGGCCCGCCGCCCGGGCGGCCACGATGACGCGGGAGCGGGACCAGTCGAGGCCCGCGTCGCCCCGTACGCCCAGGTCGGCCCGTAGATCCGCCTCGCCGAGGGAGATGCCGTGCAGGGAGGGGTGGGCGGAGGCGATCGCATGGGCGCGTTCGATGCCGAGCGCCGTTTCCAGGAGGGCGTGCAGCGCGGTCGTGCCCGGCGCGGCGGGCGGGGTCGTCTGGGCGAGGTGGATGATCTGTTCGGCCGAGGTCACCTTCGGGAGGCGGAGTCCCGCGAGGCCGGGGAGGGCGGCCAGGGCCGCGAGGTCCTTCGCCGCCGAGGGGGTGTCCAGGGCGTTCACGCGGACGTGGACCGGGACGGGGTGCCCCGGTTCGCGGAGCAGGTCGGCGGTGGCCGCCCGGGCGTAGTCCTTGCGGTCCGGGGCCACCGCGTCCTCCAGGTCGACGATGACGATGTCGGCGCCGGAGGTCAGGGCCTTGGCCACCACACGAGGGCGGTCACCGGGGGCGTACAGCCAGGTCAGGGGGTGCGGGACGGACGGGACGGTGCTCACCGGGCTCGTCACAGGGCGCCCTCCTCGCGCAGGGCCGCCAGTTCGGCGGGGGTCAGGCCCAGGCCGGTGAGGATGGCGTGGGTGTCCGCGCCGTGCGGGCGGCCCGCCCAGCGGATCGCGCCGGGGGTGGCGGAGAGGCGGAACAGGACGTTCTGCATACGGAGCGGGCCCAGCTCCGGGTCCTCGACGGTGGTGATCGTGTCGAGGGCCGCGTACTGGGGGTCCGTCATGACGTCACGTACGTCCTGGATCGGGGCCACCGCCGCCTCCGCCTTCTCGAAGGCCGCGAGGACGTCGGCGCGGGTGTGGCGGGCGATCCAGTCGCCGACCGCCCGGTCGAGGACGTCGGCGTGACGGGCCCGGTCGGCGCCCGTCGCGAACCATGGCTCCTCGATCAGCTCGGGGCGTCCCACCAGGTGCATCACCCGCTCGGCGATCGACTGGGCGGAGGTGGAGACGGCGACCCAGGTGCCGTCGGCGGTGCGGTAGGTGTTGCGCGGGGCGTTGTTGGCGGAGCGGTTGCCGGTGCGTTCCTGGACGTAGCCGAGCTGGTCGTACCAGGTCGGCTGGGGGCCGAGGGCCAGCAGCATCGGTTCGATGAGGGCCATGTCGACGACCTGGCCCTCGCCGGTGCGCTCGCGGGCGGTCAGTGCCGTCAGCACCGCGTACGCCGTCGCGAGGCCCGCGATCGAGTCGGCCAGGCCGAAGGGCGGGAGCGTCGGGGGCGCGTCCGGTTCGCCGGTGAGGGCAGCGAAGCCGCTCATCGCCTCGGCGAGGGTGCCGAAGCCGGGGCGGTGGGCGTAGGGGCCGAACTGGCCGAAGCCGGTGACGCGGGTGAGGATCAGCCGGGGGTTGGCGGCGGCTAGCTCCGGCCAGCCCAGGTCCCATTTCTCCAGGGTGCCGGGGCGGAAGTTCTCGATGACGACGTCGGCGGTGGCGGCCAGGCGCAGAAGGGCGGCGCGGCCGCCGGGCTTGGACAGGTTCAGGGCGATGGTGCGCTTGTTGCGGCCCAGCACCTTCCACCACAGGCCCACGCCGTCCTTCGACGGGCCGTGGCCGCGGGACGGGTCCGGTTTCTCGGGGTGCTCGACCTTGATGACCTCCGCGCCGAAGTCACCGAGCATCGTGGCGGCGAGCGGGCCGGCGAAGAGGGTGGCCAGGTCGAGCACGCGCACGCCGGTCAGGGGGGCCTGGGGCGCCTGGCCGGCCCGGGCCGGCTGAGTCACCTCGGTCATGACGGGTACCGCTCCTCGATCTCGGGGCGGTACGGCATCGACGCCGTGGCACCCGCCCGCTGGACCGACAGCGCGGCCGCCGCGGACGCCCACGTCAGCGCGTCCCGCATCGGGCGTCCCTCGCCGAGGGCCACCGCGAGGGCGCCGACGAAGGTGTCCCCGGCGCCGGTGGAGTCGACGGCGGTGACCTTCGGCGCGGGGACGGTCACGGGGTCGGCGCCGCGTGTGACGTAGAGGCTGCCGGAGGCGCCCAGGGTGACGACGACCTCGGGCACCCGGTCGAGCAGCGCGGTGGCCGCCTCGCGTGGGTCGGTGCGGCCGGTGAGGGTGGCGGCCTCGTGCTCGTTGGGGACCAACAGGTCGATGGCGGCGAGGAGTTCGTCCGGGAGCGGTCGGGCGGGGGACGGGGTGAGGACCGTACGGACGCCGTGCCGGCGGGCCGCCTGGGCGCCGGCCACCACCGCGGGCAGCGGGATCTCCAGCTGGAGCAGCAGCAGGTCGGCGGAGGCGATGACGCCCTCGTCGCCGGGGCTGAGGTGGTCGAGTGTGCCGTTCGCGCCGGGGATCACGACGATCGCGTTGCCGCCCTCGTCGTCCACGACGATGTGCGCGGTGCCGGAGGGGCCCTCGACGGTGCGGAGGTCGTCGGTGTCCACACCGGAGTGTTCGAGGGTGGAGCGCAGCTGGGTGCCGAAGGCGTCGTTGCCGACGGCGCCGATCATCAGGACGTCGCCGCCCGCGCGGGCCGCGGCGATCGCCTGGTTGGCGCCCTTGCCGCCGGGGATCGTACGGAACTCCCGGCCCGTCACGGTCTCGCCGCGCTGCGGGGCCTTTTCGACATAGGTGACTAGATCCATGTTCGTGCTGCCGAGCACGACGATGCCGGTCATGGGCGGGGGGCCTCCAAGGGGGTGAGCCGGTGGGTGAGGTGGGCCAGAGCGTCGAAGCCGATGCCGTTGAAGTCGGCGACGGAGGTGGCGAGACGGTTCTTGAGAGGGATCGTCCAGCGGTCCGGGAGGGCGCTGGGGCTGCCGGCGAGGAGGGCGGCGACGCTGCCCGCGGTGGCGCCGTTGGAGTCGGTGTCCCAGCCTCCCGACACGGCGCGGCAGATGGAGCCGGTGAAGTCGCCGTCGGCGTGGGTGAGGGCGGCGGCGATCAGGGCGGTGTTGGGGATGGCGTGGACCCAGTGGTGGGTGGGGGCGTGCGTGGCGTGGAGTTCGTCCACGACCGTGTCGAAGTCGTCGTGGCTGTGGGCCAGTTGGACGGCGTGCTGGACGGCCTGGGCCAGGCGGGACGCCGGGGGGATCACGGTGAGGCCCGTCCGCAGACAGGTGTGGATGTCGTGCGGGCCGGTCGCGGTCGCCGCCTGTGCGATGACCGCCGCCGTGAACATCGCCGCGTAGACGCCGTTGGCGGTGTGGGTGAGGGTGGCGTCGCGGTGGGCCTGCTCGGCCGCGGCGGCCGGGTCGCCGGGGTTGGTCCAGCCGTGGACGTCGGCGCGGATGAGGGCGCCGATCCATTCGCGGAAGGGGTTGCGGTGGCGCGCCGTGTGCGGGGGGCCGATGCCGGTGAGGAGGTTGCGGTACGCGATGCGCTCGGCGGTGAAGGTGCGGCCGGCCGGGAGTTCGTCGAGCCAGAGACGGGCCACGTCGGTGGTGGTGAAGGTCCTGCCGTGGCGTTGGAGCAGGAGGAGGTCGAGGAGGGGGTAGTTGAGGTCGTCGTCCTCGGGCATGCCGTCGATGTTCTCGGCGAGGGAGGTGTGGGCCGAGCGGCGGTTCCAGGGGTGGGCCGCGAGGAGTTCCGGGGGGACTCCGCGGGCGGTGAAGTAGGTGTTCAGGGGCCAGTTGCCGGTGGCTCCGGCCAGCTCGCGGATGGCTTCGAGGGGGAGCTTCTCCACGGGTTTGCCGAGCAGGCAGCCGACGGCCCGGCCCAGCCAGGCGGCTTCGTAGCGGGCCGGGGCGGGGACGTCCGCCGGGGTCGGCGCGGGCCAGGACGGGCAGTTGGCCTTGATCCTGGTGAGGTCCGTGGGTTCCCGGTCCGCCAACCTGCTGGGCAGGTCCGCCAGTTCGTCCAGCAGGTCCTCGGCCAGAGTCCGCAGATATCGCGACGCCGGCTCGGGCGACGCGCCCGCACGCAGCGGCGCCACTTTGCCGCCCGCCGCGCTCCAGCGCGCCGCGATCGCCGCCGGCTCCCGTCCGTCCAGGGCCGCCTGTCGCAGCTCATGGCCGATCAGGTCCTCCGGCTGGACCCAGGTCAGTCGGAGCATGCTCGGCCCTCCAGCTCCGTGAACGCCGCCTCGTGCGCCCGGCGTCGGCGTACGTCCCGGGCGTGGATCTCCCTGGTGACCTCGGTCAGGGTGCGGGGCGGTTCCCAGAGGTCCAGGCGGCTGGCTTCCGCGACCGTCTTCGACCAGTCCTCGGGGGGCGGTGAGCCCAGGGCGCCGGCGAGGGCGCCGGCCATCGTGGCGATCGAGTCGCAGTCGCGGCCGTAGTTCACGGCGCCCAGGACCGTCCGGCGGTAGTCGCCGTCCGCGATCAGCAGCATGGCGAGGGCGACGGGGAGTTCCTCGATGGCGTGCAGACGGGAGGGGCGGCGGGCGCCGAGGGAGGGCCTGCGGTAGTCGGGGCCGACCGTGTCGTACGGGGTGACCGCCTCCCGGAGCGGGGCGAGGGCCGACTCGAAGTCCGTGTGGGCGCCTGCCACTTCACAGGTCTTCTCGATCGCCGCCCGCGTACCGTCCTTCGCCAGGGACAGGCAGGTCGAGATGACCGAGTCGGGTGTGGCACCGGGGGTGCACGCCGCCGCCACGGCCGCGGCGAGGACGCCCGCCGCCTCGCGGCCGTACGACGACTGGTGCGCGCCCGCGATGTCCAGTGCCTCGGCGTACGCGGCCCTCGGGTCGGCCGCGTTGACCAGGCCGACCGGGGCCATGTACATCGCCGCACCACAGTTGACGATGTTGCCTACGCCTGCCTCCCGCGGGTCCACATGGCCGTAGTGGAGGCGGGCCACCAGCCATTTCTCCGCCAGGAAGACACGGTGCAGGGGGAGTGCCTCCGCCTCCAGCTCCGGGATCCAGCGCGGGTTCGTCATCAGGTCCGGGACCAGGTGGTCGGCGATCGCGTACGCGTCGAGGTGGTCGCGGACGGATCCGTAGACGCGGACCAGCGCGTGCGTCATCAAGGTGTCGTCGGTGACGTGCCCGTCGCCCTTGTGGTACGGCGCGATGGGGCGGGCCGTGCGCCAGGCCTCGCCGTTCCAGGGGCCGACGATGCCGTGGACCCGGCCGCCGTGGCGTTCCACGATCTGGTCGGGGGAGTAGCCCTCCACCGGGCCGCCGAGGGCGTCGCCGACCGCCGCGCCGACCAGGGCGCCGGTGATCCGCTCATCGAGACGCGGACCACTGGATTCTCGCGAGCCACTGGTTTCTTGTGCTTTGGGCGTCATGCACCGAATCATCCTCCTGGTCGGGCCGGTTGTGTGGCTTCCAGGAGTTCGGCGAGTTCCACCAGGTCGGTGCCGGTGAGGCGGGGGAGTACGCAGCCGGAGAGGGTGCGGCAGGTGTCGCGCCAGGACGCCGGGATCGACGTACCGCCGCCGAGTGCGCCCGTCAGCGCGCCGGCCAGCGCGGGTGCCGAGTCGGCGACCCGGGACAGACACGCCGCGGCGGGGACGGCCTCGGCGATACGGCCGTGCGCGGCGACCGTGAGGGCGAGGGCGACCGGGACCGTCTCGGCGGCGGCGATGCCGTAGCTGTAGACATGGTCGACGATCTGGTGTTCCAGGAGGGGGATCAGGGCGAAGGCGCTGTCGGCGTTCCGGGCGAGCTTCAGGGCGTGGCGGGCGTTGCGGCCGATCTCCGTCTCCTCGGGGAGTTCGGTGAGGGCCGCTGTCACGCAGGCCGTGGCGTTCGCGCCGGTCAGGGCCAGGGCCACGGCCGCCGCCATCGCCCTCGCGCCGTGTACGCCGTCGCCGTCCTGGGTGTAGCGGGCGTCGAACTCGGCGAGGGCGGCGGCGCGGTGGGGGTCGCCGGGGTGGGCCACGGCCAGGACGCAGGCCCTTACGCAGGCCGCGTCGTCGAAGTAGTGCGGGTTGTCGTGGCCGGTGGCGGGTGGGCGCAGGCCGGTGGCGAGGTTGCCGAGGCCGGCACGGACGGAGATGCGGGCGCGCAGGGGGAGGATGGCCGACTCGACCTCGGGGGCGCGGTCGGCCGCGGCGGCCACTTCGCTGGCTACGGCGTTCCAGGTCAGGTCGATGGCGGCTCGGGTGCGGCGTTCTCGGCTGAGGTCGCCGAGGGCGGTGTCGTCGCCGGCTCGGAGTACGGCCTCTGCTGCGAAGGCCGCCCATTCCGCGTCGTCGGAAGGGCCGAGGCGGAGGGGTTCGGGGGGTTGGTTGAGGGCGATGGGGACGGGGAGGGTGGTCGTCGCGTTGTGTTCGGCGAAGGTGTCGAGTTCGCGGGTGAGGCGGCGGGTCCATTCGGGCATGCGGGCGGCTCGGTGGCGGGCGGCTGGCCAGCCGGCGGCATCGCCTGCGGCCAGGCCGAGGAGGAGGCCGAGCACTCTTTGACCGGCCTCGGCTTCGCCTTCGGCCCGTTGTTTCCCACCCGCACCGCCCGTGCTGCTTTCGTCGTCGGGTGCGGGTGGCCCCGGTGGGGCGTAATCGCCGTCGGCGGCCGCCGGGTCGGTGGGCTGGGTGGGGGGCGTGGCGTCGGCGGTTGTGGGGTCGTGCGGCTGGGTGGGGGGCGGGGCGTCGGCGGTTGTGGGTTCGTGCGGCTGCGTAAGAGTCGTGGCGTCCGCGGTCGTGGGTTCTGGCGGCTCGGTGAGCAGGGTGGGTTCGGTTTCGGGGGGTGTCGCCGTCGGGGACCCCTCGTCCCATGGTGTGGGCGGCCTCATCGGTGGGCTCCTTCGGCCGGTGCCGGGGCCGGGGTAGGTGCCGTTGTCCGGGTCGGAGGTGTCGGCCGGGTCTCGGTCGTGGTGAAGCCTCCCGCGCTCCACTTTCTGTCCTCCCCCGGCACCAGCAGCTCCGCCACGTCCAGTACGTGGTGCCCGGCCATGGACGGCAGGCAGCTGCCCCTCGCCGGGCCGATCGCGGTCGCCCACTCCGTCGGGATCGCCGTCTCACCGTGGGTCGCGCCCGCCAGTGCGCCCGCCACCGCTGCCGTCGTGTCC
This sequence comes from Streptomyces sp. NPDC059010, assembly GCF_042740355.1. Taxonomy (NCBI): domain Bacteria; kingdom Bacillati; phylum Actinomycetota; class Actinomycetes; order Kitasatosporales; family Streptomycetaceae; genus Streptomyces; species Streptomyces sp. NPDC059010. The sequence goes on along the minus strand of NZ_JBHYJA010000016.1, from coordinate 42,691 downwards.
GCGTCCCGGCCCATGTTCACCGCCGTGAGGACCGCCTGGACGAAGTCGCCGTCCGCCGCCGCGTACGCCCCGAAGGCCAGGGCGACCGCCTCGGGGGCCAGGTCGGTCCACGGGTAGCCGCCGATCACCACCGCGGAGCGGACCGCGCGTTCGCCTCGGTGGGCCACCGCCACCGCCCTCCTCAGTGACCTGGCCGTCCAGGAGTCGTCCGGGACCACGGCGAGCGCCGAGGCGACCACCGCGATCGTAGGGGCGCCCGCCATCGCCGCCGCGACGCCCGCCGCGACCGCCTGGCCGCCGTAGATGCCCTCGCCGTCATGGCTCACCGCGCCGTCGATCGCCACCAGGCGGGCCGCTTCCGCGGGGCGGCCCGCCGCGAAGACGCCGAACGGGGCCGCCCGCATGGCGAGGCCGTCGCTCCAGGCATGGCGGTGCTGGGCGGAGATGGGGGCGGCCAGGCCGCGGCGGAGGTTCTCCAGCGTGCCGCGCTCGCTGAAGCCCGCGCCCCTGAACGGGCCCTCCGCCCGGTCCGCGATCCACTCGTGCCAGGCCGTGTCCACATGGGCCGGGGTCAGGGCCGAGCCATGGCGGGCGAGGAGGAGTCCGGAGAAGATCGCGTACTCGGTGTCGTCGGTGCCGCAGGGGTTGTCGGTGACGTATCCCGTGATGCGGCCCCAGCGGGCGCGGATCTCGGAGGGCTTCATGTTCTCCGCCGGGGCGCCCAGCGCGTCGCCGACGGCCAGGCCCAGCAGTGCGCCGCGTGCCCGTTCGCGGAGTTCGGCGGCGTTCCCGGGCGCCGGAACCGAGGGGATGCAGGCGGTCGATGGCATGCGCGGCCTCTCCTCCGGGGGCTCCGCCCAGGGCGCGGAGCCCTTTGCGGATGTGTCCCACCGTCGGCGGTTGACCTGAGCCTCGGAGGGGTCAGTGTCACCCGGTCGACATCTGTGCGGACCCCTACACGAATGAGCGTTCTAAGGGAAAACCGCAGGTTAGCCCAGCCTTTCCTTGCTGGCGGGGCGGAATTTCTGGGCGTAGATTTAGTGTTATCCAAGACTAGAACTTGTCTAAAGGAAGCCTTTCCTAAGCTTCCCGAACCTTCTGGGGGACCCGCATGGCCATCATCGAGACCGAGGCCGCGCTGCACGAGGCGCACCGTGACAACCACACGCACCGCGATGTGAACGGCGGCTGGCTGCGCCCCGCCGTCTTCGGCGCGATGGACGGGCTGGTCTCCAACCTCGCCCTGATGACCGGTGTCGCGGGCGGTGCGGTCAGTCACCAGACCATCGTGCTGAGCGGGCTGGCCGGGCTCTCCGCCGGCGCCTTCTCCATGGCCGCGGGTGAGTACACCTCCGTGGCCTCGCAGCGCGAGCTCGTCGAGGCCGAGCTGGAGGTCGAGCGGCGGGAGCTGAGAAAGCACCCGAAGGACGAGGAGGCCGAGCTCGCCGCCCTCTATGAGGCGCGGGGCGTCGAGCCGGAGCTCGCGCGGGCCGTCGCCGAGCAGCTCTCCCGCGATCCCGAGCTGGCCCTGGAGATACACGCCCGCGAGGAGCTCGGCATCGACCCCGGCGATCTGCCCTCGCCGATCGTCGCCGCCGTCTCGTCGTTCGGGTCGTTCGCGCTGGGCGCGCTGCTCCCCGTACTGCCTTATCTGCTCGGGGCGACGGCGCTCTGGCCTGCCGTACTGCTCGCGCTCGTCGGGCTGTTCCTGTGCGGTGCGGTCGTGGCCAGGGTGACGGCGCGGAGCTGGTGGTTCAGCGGGCTGCGGCAGCTCGCGCTCGGGGGTGCCGCGGCCGGTGTGACGTACGCCCTGGGCAGCTTGTTCGGAACGGCCGTAGGATAGTCCGAATGGAACTTATGCGTTGGGCCGCATAAGTAGCCGTTACTCGCTGGTTTCGGATGCATGACCACGGGGCATGAGCCGTAAGCGCTGTGGGCAATGACGCCTGGGGCGCACTCGCGGGATGGGCGACGACGCCCCCTCCGCCCCCTCGGACCGACAGACATAGACCTGTCTCACTCGGTCCCCACATACTTCAAGCCACGTGCGCGGGACCCCCGCCGCAAGCCGTGGCGTCCGCATGCTGGAACGGAGTATCCCGGTTCCCGAGAACCGTTCCATCATGTAACCTGCACGAAATTTTGCGATCACGCAGAGGGCCAACGTCGTCCCTCGGCACCATGCATATGCCACATGACGACGACGGGAGAGCCGATGCGTACGCCGCGCCAGCCGTCCCAGCACTCCACGAATGGCCAGAACTGGTCGTTCATGGATGCTCGCCCTGCTGCGCAGGGTATGTACGACCCCCGCAACGAGCGCGACGCCTGTGGCGTCGGGTTCGTGGCCACCCTCACCGGCGAGGCGAGCCATGCGCTGGTCGAGCAGGCGCTCACCGTTCTGCGCAATCTCGAACACCGCGGTGCCACCGGTTCCGAGCCCGACTCGGGTGACGGTGCGGGCATCCTTTCCCAGGTGCCGGACGCCTTCTTCCGCGAGGTGGCCGGGTTCGAGCTCCCCGCGGCCGGTGGCTACGCCGTCGGTATCGCCTTCCTGCCGGAGGAGGGGACCCAGGACGTCGTCTCGCAGATCGAGACGATCGCGTCCGAGGAGGGTCTCACCGTCCTCGGCTGGCGTGAGGTTCCCGTCGCCCCCGAGCTGCTCGGTGCCACGGCCCGCTCGACGATGCCGGCCTTCCGGCAGATCTTCGTCACCGACGGCGCTTCGGAGGGCATCGCCCTCGACCGCAAGGCCTTTGTGCTGCGCAAGCGCGCCGAGCGCGAGGCCGGCGTCTACTTCCCGTCGCTGTCGGCCCGCACGATCGTCTACAAGGGCATGCTGACCACGGGTCAGCTGGAGCCCTTCTTCCCGGACCTGTCCGACCGCCGCTTCGGTTCGGCCGTCGCCCTCGTCCACTCGCGCTTCTCGACGAACACCTTCCCGTCGTGGCCGCTGGCGCACCCGTACCGCTTCGTCGCGCACAACGGTGAGATCAACACCGTCAAGGGCAACCGCAACTGGATGGTCGCCCGCGAGTCGCAGCTGGTCTCGGACCTGTTCGGCTCCGACGACAAGGCCCTGGACCGCATCTTCCCGGTGTGTACGCCGGACGCCTCCGACTCGGCGTCCTTCGACGAGGTCCTGGAGCTGCTCCACCTCGGCGGCCGCTCCCTGCCGCACTCCGTGCTGATGATGATCCCGGAGGCGTGGGAGAACCACGACTCCATGGACCCTGCCCGACGCGCCTTCTACCAGTACCACTCCACGATGATGGAGCCCTGGGACGGCCCGGCCTGTGTCACCTTCACCGACGGCACCCAGGTCGGCGCCGTGCTCGACCGCAACGGTCTGCGCCCCGGCCGCTACTGGGTCACCGACGACGGCCTCGTCGTCCTCGGCTCCGAGGTCGGCGTCCTCGACATCGACCCGGCGAAGGTCGTCCGCAAGGGCCGCCTGCAGCCCGGCAAGATGTTCCTCGTCGACACCGCCGAGCACCGCATCATCGAGGACGACGAGATCAAGGCCGCCCTCGCCGCCGAGCAGCCGTACGCCGAGTGGCTGGAAGCCGGCGAGATCGAGCTGTCCGACCTGCCCGAGCGTGAGCACATCGTGCACACGCACGCCTCGGTCACCCGCCGCCAGCAGACCTTCGGCTACACCGAGGAAGAGCTGCGCATCATCCTCGCGCCGATGGCCAAGACTGGCGGTGAGCCGCTCGGCTCCATGGGCACCGACTCGCCCATCGCCGCGCTGAGCGAGCGCCCGCGCCTGCTCTTCGACTACTTCACCCAGCTGTTCGCGCAGGTCACCAACCCGCCGCTGGACGCCATCCGCGAGGAGCTCGTCACCTCGCTGAACTCCTCGCTGGGCCCGCAGGGCAACCTGCTCGACCCGACGGCCGCCTCCTGCCGCTCGGTCACCCTGCCCTTCCCGGTGATCGACAACGACGAGCTGGCCAAGCTCATCCACATCAACGCCGACGGCGACATGCCCGGCTTCAAGGCCGCGACCCTCTCCGGTCTGTACCGGGTGCACGGCGGCGGCGACGCCCTCGCCGCGCGCATAGAGGAGATCTGCGCCGAGGCCGACGCCGCCATCGAGAACGGCGCCCGGCTGATCGTCCTGTCGGACCGTCACTCCGACGCCGAGCACGCACCGATCCCGTCGCTGCTGCTCACCGCGGCCGTCCACCACCACCTCATCCGCACCAAGCAGCGCACCCACGTGGGCCTGCTGGTCGAGGCCGGCGACGTCCGCGAGGTCCACCACGTCGCCCTGCTGATCGGCTTCGGCGCCGCCGCGGTCAACCCGTACCTGGCGATGGAGTCCGTCGAGGACCTGGTCCGCGCGGGCACCTTCCTGTCGGACATCGAGGCCGAGCAGGCCATCCGCAACCTGATCTACGCCCTCGGCAAGGGCGTCCTGAAGGTCATGTCCAAGATGGGCATCTCGACGGTCGCCTCCTACCGCGGCGCCCAGGTCTTCGAGGCCGTCGGTCTCGACGACGCCTTCGTGGAGAAGTACTTCAACGGCACGGCCACCAAGATCGGCGGCGTCGGCATCGACGTCATCGCCAAGGAGGTCGCCGCCCGCCACGCCAAGGCCTACCCCGCCTCCGGCATCGCTCCCGCCCACCGCGCCCTCGACATAGGGGGCGAGTACCAGTGGCGTCGCGAGGGCGAGCCGCACCTGTTCGACCCGGAGACGGTCTTCCGCCTCCAGCACTCCACGCGCACCGGCCGCTACGACATCTTCAAGAAGTACACCGAGCGCGTGAACGAGCAGTCCGAGCGACTGATGACGCTGCGCGGGCTCTTCGGCTTCAAGTCGGACCGTCCCTCGATCTCCATCGACGAGGTCGAGCCGGCCAGCGAGATCGTCAAGCGCTTCTCCACCGGCGCCATGTCGTACGGCTCCATCTCCAAGGAGGCGCACGAGACCCTCGCCATCGCCATGAACCAGCTGGGCGGCAAGTCCAACACCGGTGAGGGCGGCGAGGACCCGGACCGTCTGTACGACCCGGCGCGCCGGTCCAGCATCAAGCAGGTCGCCTCCGGCCGCTTCGGTGTCACGTCCGAGTACCTGGTCAACGCCGACGACATCCAGATCAAGATGGCCCAGGGCGCCAAGCCCGGCGAGGGCGGCCAGCTGCCCGGCCACAAGGTCTACCCGTGGGTCGCCAAGACGCGTCACTCGACGCCCGGCGTCGGCCTGATCTCCCCGCCGCCGCACCACGACATCTACTCCATCGAGGACCTGGCCCAGCTGATCCACGACCTGAAGAACGCGAACCCGCAGGCGCGGATTCACGTCAAGCTGGTCTCCGAGGTCGGCGTCGGCACGGTCGCGGCGGGTGTGTCCAAGGCGCACGCGGACGTCGTCCTGATCTCCGGTCACGACGGTGGTACGGGTGCCTCCCCGCTGACCTCGCTGAAGCACGCGGGCGGTCCCTGGGAGCTCGGTCTCGCCGAGACCCAGCAGACGCTGCTGCTCAACGGCCTGCGCGACCGCATCGTCGTACAGACCGACGGCCAGCTGAAGACCGGCCGCGACGTCGTCATCGCCGCGCTGCTCGGCGCCGAGGAGTTCGGTTTCGCGACCGCGCCGCTCGTCGTCTCCGGCTGCATCATGATGCGCGTCTGCCATCTGGACACCTGCCCGGTCGGCATCGCCACCCAGAACCCGACGCTGCGCGACCGCTTCTCCGGCAAGGCCGAGTACGTCGTCAACTTCTTCCAGTACATCGCCGAAGAGGTCCGCGAGATCCTCGCCGAGCTGGGCTTCCGCACCATCGAGGAGGCCGTCGGCCACGCCGAGACGCTCGACGTGACCCGCGCGGTCGACCACTGGAAGGCCCAGGGCCTGGACCTGGCCCCGCTGTTCCACGTGCCCGCGCTGCCCGACGGCGCGGTGCGCCACCAGCTGATCGAGCAGGACCACGGCCTGGAGAAGGCGCTCGACAACGAGCTGATCAAGCTCGCCGCCGACGCGCTCGCCGCGGACTCCGCGACCGACGCCCAGCCGGTGCGCGCCCAGGTCAAGGTCCGCAACATCAACCGCACGGTCGGCACCATGCTCGGCCACGAGGTGACGAAGAAGTTCGGTGGCGCGGGCCTGCCCGACGACACCATCGACATCACCTTCACGGGCTCCGCCGGCCAGTCCTTCGGCGCCTTCCTCCCGCGCGGTGTCACGCTGCGCCTGGAGGGCGACGCCAACGACTACGTCGGCAAGGGCCTCTCCGGTGGCCGCGTCGTCGTCCGCCCGGACCGGGGCGCCGACCACCTCGCCGAGTACTCGACCATCGCGGGCAACACCATCGCCTACGGCGCGACCGGCGGCGAGCTGTTCCTGCGCGGTCGTACGGGCGAGCGGTTCTGTGTCCGCAACTCCGGCGCGACGGTCGTCTCCGAGGGCGTGGGCGACCACGGCTGCGAGTACATGACCGGCGGTCACGCGGTGGTCCTCGGCGAGACGGGCCGTAACTTCGCGGCCGGTATGTCCGGCGGTATCGCGTACGTCATCGACCTCGACCGCGACAACGTCAACGTCGGCAACGTCAGCGCCGTGGAGGCCCTCGACGACACCGACAAGCAGTGGCTGCACGACGTGGTCCGCCGCCACCAGGAGGAGACCGGCTCCACGGTCGCCGAGAAGCTCCTGGCCGAGTGGGACACCGCCGTCGAGCGCTTCAGCAAGATCATCCCCAGCACGTACAAGGCAGTGCTCGCCGCCAAGGACGCCGCCGAGCAGGCGGGACTCTCCGAGTCCGAGATCACCGAGAAGATGATGGAGGCGGCGATCAATGGCTGACCCGAAGGGCTTTCTGAACCACGGCCGCGAGGTCGCCAAGTCCCGCCCGGTCGACGTGCGTCTGAAGGACTGGAACGAGGTCTACGTCCCCGGCTCCCTGCTGCCGATCATCAGCAAGCAGGCCAGCCGCTGCATGGACTGCGGCATCCCGTTCTGCCACAACGGCTGCCCGCTGGGGAACCTGATCCCCGAGTGGAACGACTACGCCTACCGCGAGGACTGGTCGGCCGCGTCCGAGCGCCTGCACGCCACGAACAACTTCCCGGAGTTCACGGGCCGTCTGTGCCCGGCCCCGTGCGAGTCGGCGTGTGTGCTCGGCATCAACCAGCCGGCCGTGACCATCAAGAACGTCGAGGTCTCGATCATCGACAAGGCGTGGGACAGCGGTGATGTCGAGCCGCAGGCCCCGGAGCGCCTGTCCGGCAAGACCGTCGCCGTCATCGGCTCGGGCCCCGCGGGCCTGGCCGCCGCCCAGCAGCTCACCCGGGCCGGCCACACCGTCGCCGTCTACGAGCGCGCGGACCGCATCGGAGGCCTTCTCCGGTACGGCATCCCCGAGTTCAAGATGGAGAAGCGGCACATCAACCGCCGTATCGAGCAGATGCGCGCGGAGGGCACCCGCTTCCGCACCGGCATCGAGATCGGCCGCGACCTCAAGGCGACCGACCTGAAGAAGCGGTACGACGCCGTCGTCATCGCCGCCGGCGCCACGACCGCCCGTGACCTCCCGGTCCCCGGCCGTGAGCTCAAGGGCATCCACCAGGCCATGGAGTACCTGCCCCTGGCGAACAAGGTGCAGGAGGGCGACTTCGTGGCGCCCCCCATCACCGCCGAGGGCAAGCACGTCGTCGTCATCGGCGGTGGCGACACCGGCGCCGACTGCGTGGGCACCGCCCACCGCCAGGGCGCGGCCTCCGTCACACAGCTGGAGATCATGCCCAGGCCGGGCGAGGACCGTGCCGCGCACCAGCCGTGGCCGACCTTCCCGATGCTGTACAAGGTCACGTCCGCGCACGAGGAGGGCGGCGAGCGGGTCTACTCCGTCTCCACCACCCACTTCGAGGGCGACGAGGACGGCAACGTCCAGTGGCTGCACCTCACCGAGGTGGAGTTCATCGACGGCAAGCTGACCCCGAAGCCGGGCACGGAGCGCAAGATCCCCGCCCAGCTGGTCACCCTCGCCATGGGCTTCACCGGCACCGACCGGGAGAATGGCCTGGTCGAGCAGTTCGGCCTGGACCTCGACGAGCGCGGCAACATCGCCCGCGACGCCGACTTCCAGACCAACGTGCCGGGCGTCTTCGTCGCCGGTGACGCGGGCCGCGGTCAGTCGCTCATCGTGTGGGCGATCGCGGAGGGCCGCTCGGCCGCCCGCGGCACCGACCGCTTCCTGACCGGCGCCAGCGACCTGCCGGCCCCGATCAAGCCGACGGACCGCTCGCTGATGGTCTGATCCGGAGCAGCACAGGATCACCGAGAACGTCCCGTACAACGGCGTACGGAACACAGACGGCGCCTGCCCCTTGTCCCCGACCGGACGAATGGGCAGGCGCCGTCGCCTTTCTCGGATGGTCGCGTTTCTCAGATGGCTCGCAGCCGCACGGTCACCGGAGCCGCTTCGTCCGGCACGGGCAGCGACTCCACGGTCAGTGCGTCACCGCTCTCCACGACCCCGCTGCCCGACCGGTCGAGATGCGCGTCCACCACGACCCGCCGTCCCGGCGTCCAGTCCGCCGACAGCCGGAAGGGCACGGCGATCGTGCCCTCGCCGTCGTACGAGACGCCCTGGACGGTCACCGCGAGCTCCCGCGAGGGCGCGTCCGCGAGCGTCACGTCCAGGACCCGCACCCGCAGGACCGCCTCCGGGAAGGCGCCCAGGTCGGGAGTGAGCAGTACCCGTCCGGAAACCGTCGTCATGTCGCTGCTGTCGTCATGTCTCTCAGGAGTTGAGCACGGCGTACCGCGCCTCGATGTCGACCGGCCCGCCGGTGAGGTTGCGGATCTCGATGAAGTACTTGATCAGGTTGCTCGCCTGACGGTCCATCTGGATCTTCCACTCGACCTGGGCGTTGCCGTCCACCATGGGCCACGTCGGTACGACCGTCCAGTCGACCCGCCACGCCTCCGGCCAGCTGTGTGTGAACCAGCGGCGGCTGGTGTTCGCCGGTACCTGTCCGCGGAACTGCACTCCCAGAATCATGACTCTCCCCCCTTGGGGGCCTCGGGCGCGGCCCCGCCGTCCTGCATGCTCTCCACGGCCGGGACGCCCGCGACGCCCCCGCCGTCCTGTGCCGCGCCCAGCGGCGCGTATCCGGCGCCGGCGAAGTCGGGTCCGCCGATGCCGCTGCCGGTCCCGCTGACGGGTGTTCCCGCCGGTGCGCCCGGTGCCCCGGCGAGGTCCGGCGCCGGACCCGCGTCGACCGCGTCGGCCCAGCCCGCGGGCAGGGACTCGCCCGGCATTCCGATCGGTTGCATGGTTCCCCCTGTTTCTCGGATCGCGTGGTGTTTCCCGGACCCTGTCAGGTCGCGTTGGCGCCCCAGCCCAGCACGTCGTAGCGGGCCTGGATGTCGACCGGACCGCCGGTCAGATTGCGGATGTTGAGGAAGTACTTGAGCAGTCCACCTGACTGCCGGGTCACCTGGACCCAGGACTCGATCTGCGCCTCCCCGTCCACCACGGGCGCGGTCGGCACGACCGTCCAGTGGACGTACCAGTGCGCCGGCCAGCTGTGCGTGAACCAGCGCCCGACCTGCCCGGCCGCGACCCGCCCCGTGAACTGCACACCGGAGAACCGCGCCGGCGACTCCAGGGTGGCGTACATCGTGCGTACGGCGAGACAGTCGCCGGGGCTCAGGCCCTGCCGCTGGCCGATCTCGATGTTCTGCCGGGGCACGATGGTGTCCTGGCCGTTGGCGGAGAACGCCCAGCGCGGGTAGTGCATGATCGAGTGGTAGTCGTAGGCGCCGACGTCGTCGCCGTCGGTGATGTGCTGGTTGAAGTTGTGGGCCATGCCCTGCTGGATGTTGGCCCAGTGGATGGTGACGAACTGGTCCCGGTCCTCCCGGCTCTGCTCGTGCCAGAGCCCGACCGCATGCCCGATCTCATGGATCGCGGCGCCCAGTTCGCAGCCCTGGCCCAGCGTGATCTGCTGGACGTTGCCCCGCCGGCCCACGGCCGAACTGCAGCCGCCGCCGGGCACGAACCGGATGAAGTCCGGGTACTGCGCCGCGTTCTGGGGCGTGCGCTGCACGAAGCGGATACGGGTGTTGCGCACCCAGTGGTCGATCGCGCCGGTCACCCGGGCCTGGTCGGGCAGCGCCGGGTCGATCTCGTACGGCACCAGGCCGTTCACCCAGCGGAACTGCTGGCCGGGCAGGATGACCCCGTTCTCCTCCAGCGCCACCGCATGTTCGACGGAGATCTGCTTGGACTCGATGAGGTCGAGGACGATGTCGCCCTCGAACACGGGCTGCCCGTCGACCTCGGTGTACTGGACCGCCTTCGGCCCCTTGCCGGCCAGCTGGACGAGACCCGCCAGCACCTCCGGTCCGACCTGGTAGGGCCCGAACCCCGAACCGGCGGCGGCCGGTTCGGCCGTTTCGGCTGCCATGGCGTCCCCCTTGTTTGACGTTGTTCCCCCTTGGGGTGATTAACGTCGATGAGACGCCATCTTTCGTCAATGGCGGGCGGAGGCGGCTTTTGTCTCGTACGTCTGGCCAGGGCGACTAGGGCACCTTGTACGTCTCCCCGTACACCTGCCACACCAAGGGAGTGGCGAGCTTGAAGTTGCCGTCGTAGAGGAACCGGCGCTGGGCGGTGTCGATGCGCGTGGTGTCGATGTCCTGCTTCTTCTTCCGCATCGCCTTCTCACGGACGTCCAGGAAGATGTCGAGGTACGCCTTCTCCGAACCGCCCTCGGACGGGGAGTTCGCCTCCCGCAGGGCGCTCTCGCGCAGGCCGTAGAAGCTGGCGGCGTTGGTGCCGGGGCCGTGGAAGACCATCGCGTCGTAGTAGACGAACTGGCCCAGCGTGCCCAGGCCGTCGAGCTTGGCGAGCCGGACCGCGGGGTCGAAGTACACGCGGTCGCGTTCGGCGTCCTGCGCCTCGCGGAAGGCGGCGACCTTCGCCTCGGCCTTCCAGGCGGCGGTGAAACCGGGGTCCAGGCCCTCGTGGGAGTCGGTGCCGTCGACCTTGCGCAGGGCGGGCAGGTACTGCGCGAGACCGTTGCCCGGGTGGGCCTTGGTGTAGCGCTCGACCAGGGTGAGCAGATCGTGGGTGCCGGTGCAGAAGCCGATGATGCCGGCCGTGTAGCCCTGACCGTCGCCGATGTCCTCGATGTAGCCGTAGGCGCCGCGCCAGTTCAGGGTGGAGTTCTCGGCGCTGGCCACGATCTGCTGCGCCAGCTCCTTCTCGGCCGGGTCCGCCAGCCCCGGCGGCAGCTGCGCGATCAGCTTGTCGTCCGCCGCCCGCTCCTGCTCGGCCCGGCTCTTGGCCTCCTGACGGGCCTGCTGCCGGGCGTCGGTGACGGTGGGCCCCGCGGGGCTGTCGGAGTCCGTGGGGCCCAGGAAGTAGGCGGCCGCGGTGATGGCGACGGGGACGGCCGCGAAGAGCAGGATGCCGGTACGTCTCACTGGGGCACCCCGCCGCCGGCCAGTTCCGAGGCCCTGGCCACCGCGACCGCCGCCAGCAGCGCCAGCAGGCCCACGCAGGCGACCGCCTGGATCAGGGCCTGCCGGGGCCCTCGCGGGGTGTACGCGTAGGCGAGGGTGACCGCGGCTCCCGTCAGCAGTCCGCCGAGGTGGCCCTGCCAGGAGGTGATGCTCGCCGAGAGCACCAGCCACAGCAGCAGGAACACCATGAACCGGTTGACGGAGCGCATGTCGGCGCCGACCCGGCGGGCGAGGACGTAGTAGGCGGCACCGAGACCGAAGATCGCGCCCGACGCGCCGAGCGACTCCGCATGCTGCTCGGTGAACAGCAGCTCGAAGACCGAGCCGCCCAGCGTCGCCAGCAGATAGAGCGCGAGGTACCGGACCCGGCCCAGCATGGGCTCCACGACCCGGCCGAGCTGCCACAGCGAGAGCATGTTCATCACGACGTGCAGCAGCCCGAAGGTGCCCTCGGTCGGCGGCAAATGGAGGAACCCGCTGGTCAGCAGCCGCTCCCACTGCCCGGCGACCACTCCCTCGGCGTGGAAGTCCGAGGGGTACCCCGGGTCGTAGACGTAGTAGCCGCCGTCCGGGCCGACCATCCGCGCGCCGAGCATCGCGAACCGGTCCACGATCTCCGGGCGCACCAGCTCGGCCACATAGGCGAGGACGTTCAGGCCGATGAGCACCGAGGTCACCAGCGGCGTCGCCGAGATCCGGCCGCCGACGATCGTCCGGGCCTGCCGCACCGACCGGGCGCCCTCCTTCACGCACTCCACGCACTGGTGGCCGACGGCCGCCTCCCGCATGCAGTCCGGGCAGATGTAGCGCTCGCAGCGCGTGCAGCTGACGTAGGACTCCACCTTGGGATGGCGATAGCAGGTGGTGACGGTGGACTCGGACTCCACGGCCGGCTCCTCGATGGGGACTGGATGAACGGTGAGCCGGTGGGGGCGGCGCCGAACAAAATAACCAATGCCCGGGGACGGAGGGAGAGGCGGGGCCACGGTGTCGTAACCTCGGCAGCCGGACAGGTGCGTCAAGGGGGAAACAGGACATGGCCGCGATCAGTCTCAGCAAGGTCGAGGAGACCGCGCCCGCGCTGGTCGGTCTGTACAAGAGCGCCGGGGTCTCGCTCCGGAAGAACGGGCTGGACGGGGTGCGGGCCGCGGTCTACCTGGTGGTCGACTACTCCGGGTCGATGAAGCCGTACTACAAGGACGGCAGCGTGCAGGCGCTCGCCGACCGGGTGCTGGGGCTGTCGGCGCACTTCGACGACGACGGGACCGTGCCGGTGGTGTTCTTCTCCACCGACGTCGACGCCGAGACCGAGATCGCGCTGGCCGACCACCAGGGGCGGATCGAGCGGATCGTGGCCGGGCTCGGGCACATGGGCAAGACCAGCTACCACCTGGCCATGGACGCCGTCATCGACCACTACCTGGACAGCGGCTCGACGGACCCCGCCCTGGTCCTGTTCCAGACCGACGGCGGCCCCATCAACAAGCTCGCCGCGGAGCGCTACCTGTGCAAGGCGGCCCGGCTCCCGCTCTTCTGGCAGTTCATCGGCTTCGGCGACCCGGACAGCAAGCAGTTCGACTATCTGCGGGGGCTCGACGAGCTGTCCGTCCCGCACAAGCGGATCGTCGACAACGCCGGGTTCTTCCACGCCGGTTCGCAGCCGCGCAAGGTGTCCGACGCCGAGCTGTACGACCGGCTGGTCGGGGAGTTCCCTCAGTGGCTGGCGGCGGCGCGGGCCCAGGGGATCGTCCCGTCGGCCTGACCCGTCGACCGCTTGCCCGCACCGTTGGCCCGGCCCCTGGGGTCGTGTCACCCTGAGGTGATCCGACGGGAAGGCGACGACACATGGACGGCGCACGATCGGGGAACGAGTCAGCGGCGGCCCGGCGACCGGCTCCGCCGGCGAAGGGCGAGAAGATCGCCGACTGGGCCGACGGACGGCTCGGTATCTACGCCCTGGCCAAGGCCAATATGCGCAAGGTCTTCCCGGACCACTGGTCGTTCATGCTGGGCGAGGTCTGCCTCTACAGCTTTCTCGTCCTGATCCTCACCGGCGTCTACCTCACCCTGTTCTTCGAGCCGAGCTCCAACGAGGTCGTCTACAACGGCACCTACGAGCCGCTCAACGGCATCCTGATGACCAGGGCCTACGAGTCCACGCTCGACATCAGCTTCGATGTGCGCGGCGGGCTGCTCATCCGGCAGATCCACCACTGGGCGGCGCTGGTCTTCGTCACCGGCATGCTGGTGCACATGATGCGGGTGTTCTTCACCGGCGCCTTCCGCAAGCCGCGCGAGCTGAACTGGCTGTTCGGCTGGACCCTGCTGATGCTCGGCATCATCACCGGCCTGACCGGCTACTCCCTCCCCGACGACCTGCTCTCCGGCACCGGCCTGCGGTTCGCCCACGGCGCCATCCTGTCGATCCCAATCGTGGGGACGTACGTGGCGTTCTTCCTCTTCGGCGGGGAGTTCCCCGGCGAGGACTTCATCGCCCGGCTCTACCCGATCCACATCCTGCTGCTGCCCGGGATCATGCTGGGCCTGGTGGTCGCCCATCTGATCCTGGTCTTCTACCACAAGCACACGCAGTACCCCGGCCCCGGCCGCGATCAGAAGTCGGTCGTCGGGATGCCCTTCCTGCCGGTGTACATGGCCAAGGCGGGCGGCTTCTTCTTCCTCGTCTTCGGCGTGCTGGCGTTCATGGGCGGCGTGGCGAGCATCAACCCGGTGTGGGCCTTCGGGCCCTACCGGCCGGACATGGTCACCACGGGCGCCCAGCCCGACTGGTATCTCGGCTTCTCCGAGGGCCTGATCCGGGTGATGCCGGGATGGGAGATCAACCTCTGGGGCCACACTCTGGAACCGGGCGTCTTCATCCCCTTCTCGCTCTTCCCGCTGATCCTGCTCGCGCTCGGCGTGTATCCGTTCATCGAGGCGTGGGTCACCGGCGACAGACGCGAGCACCACATCCTCGACCGGCCCCGCAACATGCCGGTGCGCACCGGCCTCGGCGCGGCCTGGCTGAGTCTGTACGCGGTGCTGCTGATCGGCGGCGGCAACGACGTCGTGGCCACGCATCTGCATCTGTCCATCAACGTCATCACCTGGTTCGTGCGGATCGCGGTCTTCGTCGTGCCCGTCGTCACCTTCACCGTGACCAAGCGCATCTGTCTCGGGCTGCAGCGCCGGGACCGGGCCAAGGTGCTGCACGGCCGGGAGACGGGCACCATCAAGCGGCTTGCGCAGGGCGAGTTCATCGAGGTCCATGAGCCGCTCACCCAGGGGCAGCTGTTCACCCTCACCCAGCACGAGCAGGATCCGCCGTACGAGGTCGGCCCGCTCGTCGACGCGAACGGCGTCCGGCGCCGGGTCGCACGGACCAAGCGGATGCGGGCCCGGCTGGCGAAGGCGATGTTCGGGCCCACCACCCGGATCCCCAAGCCGACGGAGGAGGAGTACCGCGAGGTCACCAGCGGCGATCACCACCACTGAGCACCTCGGCCCGGCACACGTCCGGGCTGCCCCAGGCGGTGCGCAGGGCGCGGGCCTTGGTCAGCCAGAGCGACAGGTCGTACTCCGCCGTGTAGCCGATCGCGCCGTGCGACTGGAGTGCGGTACGGGCGGTGGCGTACGCCGCCTCGCACGCCGTGACCTTGGCGGCCGCGATGTCGGCGGGCGCCATGGTGAGCGCGGCGCCGAAGACCAGGGGCCGGGCGAACTCCAGGGCGATCTTCGCGTCGGCCAGCCGGTGCTTGACGGCTTGGAAGGAGCCTATGGCCGCGCCGAACTGACTGCGCTGCTTGACGTAGGTGACGGTCCTGTCCAGCAGGGCCTCACCGACGCCGAGGGCTTGGGCGGCGGTGGTGAGACGGGCGTACGCGAGGGCGTCGGCGGCGGGCCCGACGATCTGCGGACCGGTGGCGAGGAGCTCCCCGCCGGGAGGGAGCGGGCAGAGACGGCGGGCCGGGTCGAGGGAGAGGCGGGGGGTGCCGGGGGCGGGCGCGGGGGCCAGGCGCAGCTCGGGTGCCTGGCGGCCGGTCCCGGCCGGGCCTGCCGCCGGCCGCATCGGGACATCCGCCGAGATCGCCGCCCCCGACACAGCCAGCCGTATGTCCGCCGCGTCCGCGTCCAGGGCATGACCGGCGTGCGCCAGCGTCACCATCGCCTCGCCCGCCCCCAGCGCGGGCAGGAGCCGCTTGGCCGGGCCGGGCTCCGGTATCCCGGCGAGGAGCGCCGCCGCCGCGACGGTCTCCACCAAGGGACCCGGCACCGCGTGACGCCCCAACTCCACGAAGGCGACGACGAGTTCCACCGGCCGGGGGCCCAGCCCCTCGTACGCCTCGGGAACGGCCAGCGCGAACACCCCCGCGTCGGCGATACGCGACCACAACGCACGGCCCTTCTCATGCTCGCCCCGGCTCCAGTCCCGTATGACCGACGGCGTGTCCGCAGCCGCCAGCATCGCGCCCAGCGAGCCGGCGAAGGCCCGCTGCTCGGCGTCGAGGAGGAAGCGCATCAGCGGGGTCCCTTCGGGGAGGGGCGAGGGGGCGCTGGTGGCGAGGGCGGCGCCGATGGTGCCGGCTGTGACCGCGGCGCGGCTGGTGCTGGCCGTGAGGACGGCGCTGGCGGCGGCGTCGGCGAGGGCGGCAATGGCGGAGCAGCCCCCGTCGCCATCGGCACCGCACCTCCCGCACCCCCGGCGTCCATCTCGGCACCCCTCCCCGCGCCCGCGCAGCCCTCCCGCATCAGCGTCGTCCCTTCGGCAGGCCCAGCAGGCGTTCGGCGATGATGTCGCGCTGGATCTCGTTGGTGCCGGCGTAGATGGGGCCGGCGAGGGAGAAGACGTAGCGCTCGGACCAGTCGGTGTCGGCCAACTCGCCCTCGGCGTCCAGTAGATCGAGGGCCGTCTCGTGCAGCGCGATGTCGTACTCCGACCAGAAGACCTTGTTCAGGCTGGACTCCGGACCGATCGTGTCGCCGTCCAGGAAGCGGGAGGCGGCGGCGAAGGTGAAGAGCTGGTAGGCGCGGGCGCCGATCAGGGCGTCGGCCACGCGGGCCTTCGTGCTCTCCGGGCTGCCCTGGGCCTGCCAGAGACGGTGGAGGCGATCGGCGCTCGCCAGGAAACGGCCGGGGGAGCGGAGCATCAGCCCTCGTTCGTTGCCCGCCGTGGACATCGCGATCCGCCAGCCCTGGCCGGGCTCGCCGATCACGTCCTCGTCCGGCACGAACACCTCGTCCAGGAACAGCTCGGCGAAGGCGGGCTTGCCGTCGAGGCGGGCGATCGGGCGGACGGTGACGCCGGGGGCGCGCAGGTCGAACATCAGGTAGGTCAGGCCCTGATGGGGTTTCGGGGTGTCCGGGTCGGTGCGGAACAGGCCGAACGCGCGGTCGGCGAACGCGGCACGCGAGGACCAGGTCTTCTGGCCGGACAGCAGCCAGCCACCGTCCGTGCGCACGGCCCTCGACCTGAGCGAGGCCAGGTCCGACCCCGCCTCCGGCTCCGACCACGCCTGCGCCCAGATCACCTCACCGGTGGCCATGGACGGCAGCACCCGCGCGCGCTGCTCCTCCGTGCCGTGGTCGAAGAGGGTCGGGGCGAGAAGGCTGACGCCGTTCTGACCGACGCGTCCCGGTGCGCCCGCCGCGTAGTACTCCTCCTCGAACAGCAGCCACCGCACGATCGTGGCGTCCCGCCCGCCGTACACGGTCGGCCAGTTGACCACCGACCAGCGGTCCGCGGCCAGCTCGGCCTCCCACCCACGGTGTGCCGCGAACCCCTCCTCGGTCTCCAGGGAGGGGAGCGGATTGGACGGCACATGCGCGCGCAGCCAGCCACGGGCCTCGGCGCGGAACGCCTGGTCGGCGGCGGAGTGGGTGAGATCCACGGTCGCCCTTCCCTCCTCTGCGAGCCCTACGAGTTCTTCCCTAACAAGTGTTTGGTAGGTTAGCGTGCTGCTATGACAAACGTCGAGGCGCCGACGTACGTTCCCGGGCACGGACTGCTCCGCGGACGCACCGCCGTCATCACCGCGGCGGCCGGCACCGGCATCGGCGGGGCGACCGCGCGCCGCTTCCTCGAAGAGGGCGCCCGTGTGCTGATCAGCGACGCGCACGCGCGGCGGATCAAGGAGCACGAGGCGGAGCTGGCCCGGGAGTTCGAGGGCGCGGTGACGTCGCTGGTCTGTGACGTCACCGACGAGACACAGGTGCAGGCCCTGTTCGACACCGCCGTGCACGAGCACGGCCGGCTCGACGTGGTCGTCAACAACGCCGGCCTCGGCGGCACTTCGCCGCTCGTCGACATGACCGACGAGCAGTGGTCGAAGGTCCTCGACGTGACCTTGAACGGCACCTTCAGATGCACCCGCGCCGCCCTGCGCCGGATGCGGGACACCGGCGGCGGCGTGATCGTCAACAACGCCTCGGTCGTCGGCTGGCGCGCCCAGGCCGGGCAGGCGCACTACGCCGCCGCGAAGGCGGGGGTGATGGCGTTGACCCGGTGCGCGGCGGTCGAGGCCGCCGAGTACGGGGTGCGGGTGAACGCCGTGGCGCCGAGCCTGGCCATGCACCCCCACCTGGCCAAGGTGACGACCCCGGAACTGCTGGAGGAGCTCACCGCCCGCGAGGCCTTCGGGCGGTACGCCGAGCCCTGGGAGGTGGCCAACGTGATCGTCTTCCTGGCGTCGGGCTACTCGTCGTACATGACCGGGGAGATCGTCTCCGTCAGCAGCAGGCATCCCTAGGACGACAATGGACCCGTGCCGACCAAGAAGAAGCCCCAGGTGACCGCCGCCGGAAAGCCCGCGGCCGGCGCCGCTCAGGCCGCCCGGCGCCGCGAACTCCTCGACACCGCCGCCGAGGTCTTCGCCGAGCAGGGCTACAACGCCACGACCGTACGCAAGATCGCGGACCATGCGGGCATGCTCGCGGGCAGCCTCTACTACCACTTCGACTCCAAGGAGTCGATGCTGGAGGAGATCCTGCGGACCTTCCTCGACGAGCTCTGGGGCGGCTACGACGCCGTCCTGGGCGCCGAGCTGGGACCCCGCGAGACCCTCGAAGCCATGGTCACCGAGTCGTTCCGGGAGATCGACCGGCACCGCGCCGCCGTCGCGATCTACCAGAAGGAGAACAGGCAGCTGGTGGCTCAGGAGCGGTTCGCGTTCCTCGCCGAGTCGCAGCGCAGGTTCGAGAAGGCGTGGCTGTCCACGCTGGAGCGCGGGGTCGCCGCCGGGGTGTTCCGGTCCGACCTCGACGTCCGGCTCACCTACCGGTTCGTGCGGGACACGGTGTGGGTCGCCGCGTCCTGGTACCGGCCCGGCGGACAGCACAGCCCGGAGGAGATCGCCCGGCAGTACCTGTCGATGGTGCTGGACGGGATCGCCGTACGCACGTAACCCACTGTTCCCACCGGGGAGTTGCCATGGCCGAGGCCTACATCGTCGAAGCGGTCCGTACGCCCGTCGGGCGGCGCGGAGGAGGACTCAGCGGGGTCCATCCGGCCGACCTGGGCGCGCATGTGCTCAAGGAACTCGTGGCGCGGGCGGGGATGGATCCGGCCGCCGTCGAGGACGTCGTCTTCGGCTGTCTGGACGCCGTGGGGCCGCAGGCCGGCGACATCGCGCGGACCTGCTGGCTGGCGGCCGGGCTGCCCGAGGAAGTGCCGGGCGTGACCGTGGACCGGCAGTGCGGGTCCTCGCAGCAGGCCGTGCACTTCGCGGCGCAGGGCGTGCTGTCCGGCACCCAGGACCTGGTCGTCGCGGGCGGCGTGCAGAACATGTCGATGATCCCCATCGCCTTCGCCACCCGGCAGGCCGCCGAGCCGCTCGGCCTCACGGCGGGGCCCTTCGCGGGCAGCGAGGGCTGGCGGGCGCGGTACGGGGAGAAGCCGGTCAACCAGTTCGTCGGCGCCGAGATGATCGCCGGCAAGTGGGGGATCACCCGGCAGGACCAGGAGGAGTTCGCGCTGCGCTCGCACCGGCGGGCGCTGCGGGCGATCGACGAGGGCCGCTTCGGGCGGGAGGTCGTGCCGTACGGGCAGGTCGCCGTGGACGAGGGGCCGCGCCGGGACACCTCGCTGGAGAAGATGGCCGGGCTGAAGCCGGTCCTGGACGGCGGCACGGTCACGGCGGCCTGTTCCTCGCAGGTCTCCGACGGCGCGGCGGCGATGCTGCTGGCCTCGGAGCGGGCGGTGCGCGAGCATGGGCTCACGCCCCGGGCCCGGGTGCACCATCTCTCGGTGCGCGGTGAGGATCCCATCCGCATGCTCACCGCCCCGATACCGGCCACCGCCCACGCCCTGAAGAAGACCGGCCTGACGATCGACGACATCGACCTCGTGGAGATCAACGAGGCCTTCGCGCCGGTCGTCCTGGCCTGGCTGAAAGAGACGGGCGCGGACCCGGAGAAGGTCAATGTCAACGGCGGCGCCATCGCGCTGGGCCACCCTCTGGGCGCGACCGGCGTGAAGCTGATGACGACCCTCCTGCACGAACTGGAGCGCACCGGCGGCCGGTTCGGGCTCCAGACCATGTGCGAGGGCGGGGGACAGGCGAACGTGACGATCATCGAACGGCTGTGAGTCAGCCGTACCCGAGGCGCTCCCGCACCTCCTCCGCCTCCTTCATGATCCGTTCCACCAGCTCCCCGCACGACGGCAGGTCGTCGATCACTCCGGCGACCTGCCCGGACGCCATCACGCCCAGGTCCGTGCGGCCGTCCACCATGGACGCCTTCAGCAGCATCGGTGTGTTCGCGGCGAGCAGGACCTGGCTCCAGGTCAGGTCCTTGCCGTGCCGAAGGGCCCGGCCGTCGAGGAGCATGCGGCGCCAGCTCGTGCCCGAGAGCCTCCGGTAGCCCGCCGCTCTGCGGACCGCCTGGAGGAGGGCCCGGGCGCGGCCGGAGCGCTCCAGGGCGTCGACCAGGTCCGTGCGCAGCATGCGGTGGGGCAGGCCGTCCACGGCCCGGGTGACGGTGACATCCCGTACGGTCGCCGCCAGATACCGCGCCTTCACCGCGTCCGGCACCGTCGAGTCCGAGGTCAGCAGGAAACGCGTGCCCATGGCGACGCCCGCCGCCCCGTAGGCCAGCGCCGCGACCAGCCCCCGTCCGTCGAAGAAGCCGCCCGCCGCCACGACCGGTATCTCCACGGCGTCGACCACCTGCGGCAGCAGTACCGTCGTCGCCACCTCACCGGTGTGCCCGCCACCCTCCCCGCCCTGCACGATCACCGCGTCCGCGCCCCACGCCGCGACCTTCTCGGCATGCCGCCGGGCACCGATCGAGGGGATGACGACCACGCCCGCGCCCTTGAGCTCGGCGATCAGCTCACGGGAGGGCGCGAGTGCGAAGGACGCGACCCGGACCCCCTCGTCGATCATCACGCGGACCCGGTCGCCGGCGTCCGAGGCGTCCGCCCGCAGATTCACCCCGAACGGCGCCTGCGTACGGGACTTGACCTCCCGTATCGCCTCACGCAGCCGGTTGACCGACATCGTCGCGGAGGCCAGGATGCCCAGCGCACCCGCGTTCGCCGTCGCCGAGACCAGCCGCGGTCCCGCCACCCAGCCCATGCCCGTCTGCACGACCGGGTGGCGGACCCCGACCAGCCGGGTCAGCGCCGTCTCCATCAGACACCGACCTCCCTGGCGCGGGTGTTCCCCGGGTCGAGCACCTCGCGGATGAGCCGGAGCTCCTCCGGGGTGGGCCGACGAGTCGGGGGCACGTCGTCCGGGACGGCGAGTTCGAAGGAGGTCGCCTCCCTGACCTGCTCCGGCGTGACGCCGGGATGGAGGGAGACCGGCCGCATCGAGCGGTCGGGGGTGTCGAAGTCGAAGACGCCCAGGTCGGAGACGACACGGGGAATGCGGTGGTACCGGGCGGCGTCGCCCACGTGGTCGTATCCGACCCCGCACACCATGTCGACCTTCTCGACGAAGACCCGCCGGGAATGCCTCGGGACCCAGTAACTGGTCGGATTGTTGAGGGTGTTGACCGGCGCGCCCCGCACCCCCAGCAGCTGGCGCTTCGGCCTCGCCCAGTCGCCGACGCACGAGATGTTCTGGTTGCCGTACCGGTCGATCTGGCTCGCGCCCATCATCACGTGCCGACGGCCGCCGGTGACCAGGGCGAGGTGTTGCCGGTACGGCAGCCAGCCCTCGACCGTGCCGTCCGGCGCGACGAGCATCGCCTCGCCGTCGGTCAGCAGCAGCTCTGGCGAGAAGGTGCGGCGGGCCAGCCGGGCGCCGATGGACGGGATCAGGCCCATGGGACTGGCCAGCACCTCCCCGTCGTCCCGCCAGGCCTCGGCGCAGGCGATCACGCAGTACTCGGCGCGGGTCACCTCCGTGGACTCGGTGTGGCTGACTTCCGTGGACTCGGTTCGGCTGACGTCCCTCATGACCTCCACGACCCCTCCCTGACCGCCGACCGGTACGCCTGCTCGTCCCCGCCGAGGAACCGCGCCGCGAACTCCCGCCAGGGCGTGGTCGCATACGCCTTCTGGAAGGCCTCGTCCCGGCCGTAGTCGGGCGCGCACGACGTGAAGTGCGCTCCGTTCGGGGCCTCCACGACCCCCGTGACCGTGTGCCGCTTGATCAGCAGCGACTGCGGGGGCGCCTCCTTCGTCAGCTCGGCGGTGTCGACGATCCGTTCGCACGAGACGTACGCGGTGTCCGCGGCCTCGCAGAAGAGGTCGTCGAAATAGGGGTCGGGGCCCAGGTACTGGCCGTTGCCCTGCCGGTCGGCGCGGTTGACGTGCACCAGGGCGGCGTCCAGGCGCAGGGCGGGCACGGCCACGAACGTCTCCCCGTCGTCGTACGGCGAAGTCACCGTCCGCAGACCTGGGTTGACCCGCATGACGTCCGAACCGATACCGGCCCGCACCGGCAGGAACGGCAGCCGGTTCGCGGCGGCGTGCAGTCCCCACATGAACATCGCCTCGTCGATCTCCATGAGCTCGAAGGCACCGCTCTCGCGGGCCGCGCGGTAGTGCGGTTCCAGCGGGATCGAGTCGAGGGTGACGAAGGGGGTGACCAGCTTCCGGATACGTCCGGCGGCGGCGAGCATGCCGACGTCGGGGCCGCCGTACGCGACGATCGTGAGGTCGGTGAGGCCGGCGCGCAGCAGCGCGCGCACCAGGGCCATCGGCTTGCGGCGCGAGCCCCAGCCGCCGATGCCCAGGGTCATGCCGCTGCGCAGCCGGGACACGACCTCGTCCGTGGTCGTCGTCTTGTCGCTCACTCAGCCACCGTCCCTTCCGAAGGTGTCGCGGACCCGGTCGGCCACCCCGCTCAGGCCCGCCTCGAAGGTGAAGCCCTGCTCGAAGCGGTAGCTGCGGCGCACGTCGACCGGGTCGATGCCGTTGATCGCGGCCTTGGCCAGGCGCAGCAGCTGCCCGTCCTTGGCGGCGATCTCGCGGGCCAGCTCCAGTGCGGCGGCCCGCAGTTCCGCGCGCGGTACGACCCGCCACACCGAGCCGTGCGCGTGCAGCTCGGCCGCGGTCGCCGTGCGCGAGGTGTAGTACAGCGCGCGCATCAGGTGCTGGGGGACCAGCCGGGCCAGATGGGTGGCCGCGCCCAGCGCGCCCCGGTCCAGCTCGGGCAGCCCGAAGGTGGCGTCCTCGCTCGCCACGATCGCGTCGGCGTTGCCCACCAGGCCGATACCGCCGCCCAGGCAGAAGCCGTGCACCGCCGCCACGACCGGCACCTCGCAGTCGTACACCGCGGCGAAGGCCTCCGCGCAGGCGCGGTTGACGCCGGTCAGCGCACCGTGGCCGTCCCGCTGCAACTCCTTGATGTCCACGCCCGCGTTGAACCCGCGCCCCTCGGCCGCGAGGACGACACACCGGATCTCCGGGTCGCGCCCCGCCGCCCGCACGGCGTCGGCCAGGGCGAACCAGCCGTCCACCGGCAGGGCGTTCACCGGAGGGAAGTCGACCGTGACGACGGCGATTCCCGCTTCTTCGGACCCCTTTTCCGGGGACGAGGTGGAGACACCCATGGCCGCATCAGCTACCTTTCCACCAAACGTTTGTTAGGTGAAGGGTAGCCGTGCATGGGGCTGGACGGGAAGGTCGTGGTCGTCACAGGCGGTACGCGCGGTGTCGGCGCGGGGATCGCCAGAGCCTTCGCCGAGGCGGGCGCGGAGGTTGTGGTGTGCGCCCGCAGGCCGCCCGAAGTCCCCTTGGCGGGCGTCGAGTTCAGGCCACTCGACCTCCGTGACCCGGGGGCCGTACGGGCCTTCTTCGCGGCCCTGCCCCGCCTCGACGTCCTCGTCAACAACGCGGGTGGCACACCGTACCGGCGGTTGACGGACGCGGACGCCGAGCGGCACGCGCGCGTGATCGAGCTGAACCTCGTCGCGCCGCTGACGGCTTCCCTGGCGGCCTACGAGCAGCTGAGGCGGGTGCGGGGCTCAGTGGTGATGATCGGGAGCGTCAGCGGCGGCCGGCCGTCGCCCGGGTCGGCGGCGTACGGCGCCGCGAAGGCCGGGCTGGAGGGCCTGGCCCGCTCGATGGCGGTGGAATGGGCGCCGGAGGTGCGCGTCAACACGCTGGTCGTCGGCATGGTCCGCACGGAGCTGTCGCACCTCCACTACGGCGGCGCGGACGGCATCGCCGGTGTCTCCCGCACCGTCCCGCTGGGCCGCCTCGCCGAGCCCGCCGACATCGGCGCGGCCGCCGTCTTCCTCGCCTCCGACGCCGCCGCCTACATCAGCGGGGCGAGCCTGCTCGTGCACGGCGGGGGTGAGCGGCCCGCGTTCCTGGATGCCGCGACGGTCAACAAGGAAGAGACGGTCAACGAGGAGGAGACGGTCAACAAGGAGAAGGGGGCATGACATGAGCCGGATGTGTGAGGGGCGGGTCGTCGTGGTCACCGGCGCGGGGCGGGGGCTGGGGCGTGCGCATGCGCTGGCCTTCGCGGCGGAGGGGGCGAAGGTCGTCGTCAACGACCTCGGGGTCGGCCTCGATGGCACACCGGGTGCCGACAGCCCTGCCGGACAGGTGGTCGAGGAGATCCGTGCCGGGGGCGGCGAGGCGATCGCGCACGGCGGCGACGTCGCGACGAGCGCCGGGGCGGTGTCCCTGGTGGCGGCCGCGCTGGAGGCGTACGGCCGCCTCGACACCCTCGTCAACAACGCCGGGTTCCTGCGCGACCGGATGCTGGTCAACCTCGACGAGGACGACTGGGACGCGGTCGTACGCGTCCACCTCAAGGGCCACTTCCTTCCCCTGAAGCACGCGGCCGGGCACTGGCGGGCGGAGGCGAAGGCGGGGCGCGTCCCGAACGCCCGGATCGTCAACACGAGCAGCGGGGCAGGGCTGTTGGGCTCGCTCGGGCAGGGCAACTACAGCGCCGCGAAGGCCGGCATCGTCGGCCTGACCCTGGTCGCGGCGGCCGAGCTCGCCCGCTACGGCGTCCAGGTCAACGCGATCGCCCCGGCGGCCCGCACGCGGATGACGGAACGCACCTTCGCGGAGTCGATGGCAGCACCCGGAGCCGGCTTCGACGCGATGGCCCCGGAGAACGTCTCCCCGTTGGTCGTCTGGCTGGGCTCGGCCGCGAGCGAGGGCGTGACGGGCCGGGTCTTCGAGGCGGAGGGTGGCCGGATCACGGTCATGGAGGGGTGGCGTGCGGGGCCGACGGCGGACAAGGGGGCGCGGTGGACGCCGGGGGAGGCGGGGGAGGCGACGCTGAAGCTGTTGGGGGAGGCGGGGGTGCCGGGGGCGGTGTACGGAGCGTGAGGTGATTGCGCTTTTCAGCCCGCCCGGCGTTTGAGGACGAGGCCCGTCAGGGGCCGAAGCGGGGGTCTGGGGGCGCAGCCCCCAGAGATTGGACGGGTAGGGGCGGCGGGGGCGAGAAAAACCCTACCTGTCGCACTCCAACAC
>NZ_JBHYJA010000016.1:0-17305 GCF_042740355.1 Streptomyces sp. NPDC059010 | reverse complement strand
TGTGCTTGCTGCGCCCGGCGCGGGCGGGGCTGCGCCCGCGGTCCCGGGCGGGGCCGGGGGGGGGGGGCGCCCCCCCCCCCCCCCCCGCGGGGGGGGGGGTGGGGGCGGCGGGGGCGAGAAAACCCCTACGTGTCGCACTCCAACACGGTCCGGCACAACCCACACCGCGCCCGGACCCGCCCCCGCACCGGCACCCGGATCCGCTGCTGACAGGTAGGGCACGGAAACGACACCTGCAACGGCCCCCGCCCGTCCGGCGTGAACGCGTACGGCACCCCCGGCCGGGCCCCGCCGACGTGCTGATCCTGCGCATGCCGCCGGTCCCGGGCATACCGTCGCCGCCCCGCCCACCCGGCCGCGGTCAGCGGCGGCTGCTCCTCGTCGCGCCGTGCCTCGGCGAGGCCCTTCACATACGCCGTGTAGGCCTGGGGGCTGGTGAACCACACCGACGGATCCTCGGAGAACACCAGCGCCCGCTTGGCGAGGACGTACCCGAACTCCTCCGGCGTCAGATACCCCAGCTTCTGCGAGGACGCCGAGTCCTCCCGGTACGCGTCGAGCAGCAGCCAGCCCGCGCCGAGATACGTCGTCGCCGTGTCCGTGAGGATCTCGTTGTCGCGGGTGCCGGGAAAGGACAGCCCGAGCCGGTGCAGATACACATGCATCACCTCGTGCGCGAGCGCCGCCCCGATGTCCCGCCGATGTGTGCGGAACCGGTCGTTCAGCTCGACGAAGTACTCGGGCCCGGCGGCGAGTTCGACGTTCGCCGCATGCTGCATCTCCCGGAAGCCGACGATCAGCCGGGCATCCGGGAGCCGGTAGTGCCGCACCAGCTCGCGGGCCACGCGCTGAGCGCCCAGATGCAGATCGTCCGTGTCGGCGAACGCCACGTCGGCCGGCGCCACGCTGGCCGAGAACGTCTGGATGGTGTCGTACGACAGCCGCCGGTAGAGCGCGGTGATGGAGGCCCGCACCGTCTCCAGGTGTGGGAAGCCGTGCTGGACCGGTCCGCCGTTCGCCACGCCCGTACCCCCAAGACGCCTTGAACCCCGATTCCACTCTACGGGGATGTGAGGGGTTTTTCCCCGGCGAGGTTCCACGCCCGGGACGTGAGATCCGTCCTTGTCAAACCTGCCACCTGATCTTCATACTGCGGGCCGCTCAACTCGCCATGAAAGGACGTATGTTGACCCACAGCTCGCCGAAGAGAAGCGGCATGACCCTGGCCAAGAGAGCCGCGGCGGTGGGTGCCGTCGCCCTCGCGGTCGCCTCCCTCCAGCCCCTCAGCGCGAACGCCGCGTCCACCCGTGTCGTCGGTGGAACGCCCGCCGCGCAGAACGAGTTCCCGTTCATGGTCCACCTCTCCATGGGCTGCGGCGGGGCGCTCTACAAGAAGGACGTCGTCCTCACCGCGGCCCACTGCATGGACGGCTCCGGCAACAACACCAGCATCACCGTCACCGCCGGTGTCAACGACATCACCTCCTCCGCCGCGATCAAGGTCAAGTCGACCAAGGTCAAGGTGGCCCCCGACTACAACGGCAGCGGCAAGGACTGGGCGCTGATCAAGCTCGCCCGGCCCATCGACAAGCCGACGCTGAAGATCGCCACGACGGACCGCTACAACCGCGGCATGTTCACGATCGCCGGTTGGGGCGACACCAAGGAGGGAGCCGGCGAGGGCACGACCAAGCTCCGCAAGGCCACCGTTCCCTTCGTCGCCGACCGTACCTGCAAGCGCCACTACGGGAACCGGCTGGTGTCGAAGGAGGAACTGTGCGCCGGCTGGCAACGCGGCGGCATCGACACCTGCCAGGGCGACTCCGGCGGCCCCATGTTCCGCAAGGACGACGCGGGCAAGTGGCTCCAGGTCGGCATAGTCAGCTGGGGCGACGGCTGCGCCCGCTCGGGTGTGCCCGGCGTCTACACGGAGGTCAGCACCTTCGCGAAGGACATAGCCCGCGCGGCGAACGCCCTGTAGGCGATCGCCGCACCAGGGGTACGTCACCTGGGGTATGTCACCAGGGGTACGTCAGACGGCCCGGAGCACCGGGGCACCCGCCTCGCCGAACCCGCACCGGGCCGTCCGCTCCAGCTCCAGCAGCCACACCTCGTTGGCGCCCTCCCGCAGCACGGGTCCCGGGACGTACAGCGAGCGCTGTGGGCCCGCGGACCAGTAGCGGCCGAGGCCGAAGCCGTTGATCCACACGAACCCGCGGGTCGGCCCCGGCAGCTCCAGACGGGCGTCACCGGCGCCCCGCACCGTGACGGTGCCCCGGTAGAGCCCCGGGGCACCGTCCTCGGGCAGCTCCCGCGCCGGCACCGCCCGGACCCGCTCGCCGTCGTCCAGCGCCTCCAGCCGCAGCCCACGCGCGCGTACGTCGTGCAGAAACTGCCGCTCGTGCAGAACGCCCCCGGTGATCCCCTTGGACTCGCCCAGCCGTGGCCCGTAGTTGACCCGCCCCAGGGACTCCACCCACAGCTCCACGCGCGCGTACCCGGCGACGGGCTCCTTGAGGCGCACCTCCTCCTCGGTGAGCACCCCGGCCCGCTCCCCGTCGACGTACACCACGGCGAGATCCCGCAGCCCGCGCACCGTCAGTGGGTAGGGCCGCCGCGGCCCCGGCACGGTCACCTCGTAGCGCACCAGGCCCCGCTCGACGCCGAGTTCCTCGAAGGTGGGCGGGACGGGCCCGGACGACTCCGGGCCGCCCAGTGCCTCCAGTACGTCGCCCAGGGGCGCCCAGCCGGTCAGGGCCACCTCGGCGGGCGCGCCCAACGGTGTGGGCGCGGGCGGGACTTCGGGCGGCGGGGTGTCGGCGTACTCGGCGAGCACCTCGCGGAAGGCCCAGAACTTCCGTGTGGGGCGGCCGTACTCGTCGATCGGGGCGTCGTAGTCGTACGACGTCACATCGGGCTCCAGCGGGCCGTCGTGCAGCGCGCCGCCGCCCCGGTTGGCGCCCGCCCAGCCCGCGAAGCTCGTCCCGCCGTGCGCCATGTACAGGTTGACCGAGGCCCCGCACTCCAGGATCTCCCGCAGGGCCGCCGCCGCGTCCGCGGGCTCCCGTACGACGTGCTCGCCGCCCCAGTGGTCGAACCAGCCGCACCAGAACTCCATGCACATCAGCGGCCCTTCGGGGCGGTGCCGGCGCAGCGTCTCGAACGCCACGCGCGCGTGCGAGCCGAAGTTGACCGTCGCCAGGACGCCCGGGACCGAGCCGCCGGAGAGCATGTGGTCCTCGGGGCCGTCCGAGGTGAACAGCGGGACCGTGACGCCGAGTTCGCGCAGCAGACCGGCCAGGCGGCGCAGATACCCGGCGTCCGAGCCGTGGCTGCCGTACTCGTTCTCGACCTGCACCATGATCACCGGCCCGCCGCGGTCGATCTGCCGGGGCACGATCTCGGGCAGCAGCCGCCCGAACCAGTTCGCCACATGGCCCAGATAGCGCTGGTCACGGGTACGCGCGTGTGCGCCCACCTCCGCCGTCAGCCAGGACGGCAGCCCGCCGTTCTCCCACTCGGCGCAGATGTAGGGCCCCGGCCGCACGATCGCCCACAGCCCCGCCCGACGGACCGCGTCCAGGAACCGGCCCAGCGCCCCCACGTCCCGGCCCTGCCCCGGCCTGGGCTCGTGCAGGTTCCACGGCACGTACGTCTCCACGCAGTTGAGGCCCATCGCCCGCAGCATCCCCAGCCGGTGGCCCCACTGCGCCTCGTGCACCCGGAAGTAGTGCAGCGCACCGGAGAGCAGCCGCACCGGCCGTCCGTCCAGCAGGAAGTCCTCGTCCCCCACCGCGAAGTCGCTCATGCGCCCCACCCTCACCTCTGGACGCTGATCACGTCCATGGACAAAGATCGGCGCTGCTTGGACCGAAGCGGCGGACGGGAACGGCGGATGCGAACAGCGGACGGGAGGTGCGGGATCTACCACACCTGGATGCGGTTCTTCACGCCCGGCCCCGCCCACCACCGCCTCGGCCTGGTCTGCCTGGGCGTCGGCCTCCAGTACGGCGCCCTGCCCACCGTCGGCCCCCGCGTCCTGGACCACCATGTCGCCGTCGTGATCAGTACCGGCGCCGGCTGGTACGCCGCCCCCGACGGCCGTCGTACGACCGTCACCGCGCCCGCGCTGCTGTGGCTCACCCCCGGCGTCCCGCACCACTACGCGCCCGACCCCGGCGCCGGCTGGGACGAGGGCTTCGTCGACTTCGCCGGGCCCGCCACCGCCTCGTACACCGAACTCGGCTACATCGAACCGGAGCGCCCCGTGGTGCCCCTCTCCGACGCCTCGGGACCGCGTGCCGTCATCGGGCGCATGGCCCGCGCCGCCCGCCGCGACAACCCCCTTCTGGAGGTCGAGACGGGCGCCGCCGTCCATGAGCTCCTGGTCGCCCTGCGGCGTGCGCGTGCCGACCTCGCCCCGGACGGCGACCTCGTCCTCAGGGCCCTCGCCCGCGACGCCTGTCTGCCGCTGACCGTCGCCGACCACGCCGCCCGGCACGGCATGACCCTCGCCGAACTGCGCACCGCGGTACGGCGCGGCGCCGGATGCAGCCCCAAGGACTACCTGCTCGGCATCCGCCTGGGCCGCGCCAAGGAACTCCTCGCCGC
Organism: Streptomyces sp. NPDC059010; assembly: GCF_042740355.1. NCBI lineage: Bacteria > Bacillati > Actinomycetota > Actinomycetes > Kitasatosporales > Streptomycetaceae > Streptomyces > Streptomyces sp. NPDC059010. The sequence continues at coordinate 12,694 of NZ_JBHYJA010000016.1, read as the reverse complement.
CACCGAGCTGCCCGTCGCCGCCGTCGCCCGCCGGGTCGGCTACGACGACCCCGCCTACTTCTCCCGGCTGTTCACCCGCCGCGTCGGCATGGCCCCCGTCCGCTTCCGCGCCCAGCAGGGGCGCGCCGTCCCCGGCGGCTGGAGCAACCAGGTCCCCGACCCCGCCGACCCACCCCGGATCGAACGAACGACCACGTGAAGCGCATCGTAGGCTGGGCCTCCATGACCACCAGCAACCCGTCTTCCGGCGACGTGGACCCCGCCGTCCGCGAGGAGCTCGCCCGGCTGCGCGACAGCATCGACAACATCGACGCGGCCGTCGTCCACATGCTCGCCGAACGCTTCAAGTGCACCCAGCAGGTCGGCCACCTCAAGGCCCGGCACCAGCTGCCGCCCGCCGACCCCGCGCGCGAGGCCCGCCAGATCGCCCGGCTGCGCACCCTCGCCGAGAACGCCAAGCTCGACCCGGCGTTCGCGGAGAAGTTCCTGAACTTCATCATCGCCGAGGTCATCAGGCACCACGAGAGCATCGCCGAGGACACGATCAACGGCGTTGCGCCCACGGCGAACTGACCCCGTGCGTGCTCCCGCGTTCCGGCTGGCAGGGCGGGCGCACGACGCGAAAGTGACGACAGCGCCCGAACCAGGCCTCCCGAGGGAGTGACACGGCGGCCCGTGCCGGGCATGCTGCGCTGTGCACTCCAAGTCAGCTGACACGTACTCCCCGTCAGCGCCCTGGACAGACCCTTCGATGTCCACGCGGGAGGGACGTCGAGCCATGCCGTCGGATGCCAAGATCCTCATCGTCGATGACCACGAGGACACGCTGTACGCGTTGGAGAGCGCCCTGGCGCCGCTGGGCTACCGGCTCGCCCGTGCCACCAGCGGTGACGAGGCGCTCAAGCAAGTGCTCCGCGGCCAGGTCGGCCTGCTGCTCCTCGACGTCCGGATGCCCGGCGTCAGCGGCCTGGACGTGGTGCGCTACATGCGGCGGGTGGAACAGACCCAGCACATACCGGTCGTCCTGCTCACCGGTTTCGGCACGGACCAGGAGCTGGTGTCCACCGCCTTCGGGCTCGGTGTCGCCGACCTGGTCATGAAGCCGATCGATCCCTGGGCCCTGCGCACCAAGGTCCGCTATCTGTACGACGCCCATCAGCGCCACAGGGCGCTGGAACAGGAGGTCCGGGAGTTACGCGCCCTCATCAAGGAGGACCCCGGGGCCGCGGACCACGGCCCGCGCCCCGGCCTGCCCCACCCTGACGCCCGCGTCCCGCCGCAGCGCGACATCCCGGCGGCGACATCCACCACGGACCGGACATGACATCCACCACGGACCGGACATGACACCCACCACGGACCAGAGATGACGCCCTCCGCAAACCCGGCATGACGCCAACTCCGGACCGGACATAACGCACTTACCGATCCGCCCCTGTGCCATGTCAGCGGCATCAGGCAGCATGTCCTGCATGTCCGTACTGACGCGCGACGAAGCGCAGACACGTGCCCAGCTCCTCGACGTCCACCGCTACACGATCGAACTCGACCTGACCACCGGGGACGAGACCTTCGACTCGCGCACCGTCGTCCGGTTCACCACGCGCGCGGACCACGCGGACACGGACACCTTCGTCGAGATCAAGCCGGCCGAGCTGCGCTCCGTCACGCTGGACGGACAACCCCTGGATCCCGAGACCCTGGACGGGAACCGGCTGCCCCTGAAGAACCTCACCGCGGGCGAGCACGAACTGCGTGTCGAGGCGGCCATGCGCTACTCCCGCACCGGCGAGGGCATGCACCGCTTCACCGACCCCACCGACGGCGAGACCTACGTCTACACGCAGCTGTTCATGGACGACGTCCAGCGCGTCTTCGCCGCCTTCGACCAGCCGGACCTCAAGGCCGTCTTCGATCTGTCCGTCAAGGCCCCCGAGAGCTGGACCGTCCTCGCCAACGGCATCACCGAGCAGCTCGGCGACGGCCACTGGCGGGCCGCGACCACCCCGCTGATCTCCACCTACCTCGTCGCCGTCGCCGCCGGCCCCTGGCACTCCGTGCGCACCGAGCACCGCGGCCTGCCCTTCGGCCTGCACTGCCGCCGCTCGCTCGCCCCCCACCTCGACCAGGACGCCGACGAACTCATCGAGGTCACGCGCGCGTGCTTCGACCGCTACCACGAGAAGTTCGACGAGCCGTACCCCTTCGACTCCTACGACCAGGCGTTCGTCCCCGAGTTCAACGCCGGCGCCATGGAGAACCCCGGACTGGTCACCTTCCGCGACGAGTTCGTCTACCGCTCCGCCGTCACCGACACCGAGCGCCAGACCCGCGCCATGGTCATCGCCCACGAGATGGCCCACATGTGGTTCGGCGACCTCGTCACCCTGCGCTGGTGGGACGACATCTGGCTGAACGAGTCCTTCGCCGAGTACATGGGCTACCAGACCTGCGCCGAGGCCACCCGCTTCACCGACACCTGGACCGACTTCGGCGTCGCCCGCAAGGCCTGGGGCTACGACGCCGACCAGCGCCCCTCCACCCACCCCGTCGCCCCTGAAGCGGTCGACGACACCGCCGCGGCCCTGCTCAACTTCGACGGCATCTCCTACGCCAAGGGCGCCTCCGCGCTGCGCCAGCTCGTGGCCTGGCTAGGCGAGAAGGACTTCCTCGCCGGCATCAACACCCACTTCGCCCGGCACAAGTTCGCCAACGCCACCCTCGCCGACTTCATCGACTCCCTCGCCGCGGCCACCGAACGCGACGTCCACGCCTGGGCCGACACCTGGCTGCGCACCACCGGCGTCGACACCCTCACCCCGGCCGTCACCCCAGGCGAGAACGGCACCTACAGCCTCACCGTCGACCGCACCGGCAGCCGCCCGCACCGCATCGCCGTCGGCCTCTACGACCAGGACCTCGGCGACAACGAGGGCCACCTCGCCCTGCGCCGGCGCCTCGACCTCGACGTCCCGCACACCGACCCGCAGCCCATCGGCAAGCGCCCGGCCCTGCTGCTCCTCAACGACGGCGACCTGACCTACGCCAAGGTCCGCTTCGACCCCGAGTCCTTCGAGACCGTCCGCAAGGGCCTCGCCGGACTGCCCGACCCGCTCACCCGCGCGGTCGTCTGGAACGCCCTGCGCGACGCCGTCCGCGACGGCGAACTGGCCGCCACCGCCTACCTGGAGGCCGCCCGCACCCATCTGCCGCACGAGACCGACCTCGCCCTCGTCCAGGGCGTCCTCGCCTTCGCCGCCGCCCAGGTCGCCGACCGCTATCTCACCCCGGAGGAGCGGCCCGCCGCCCTGGCCACCCTCTCCGCCCTGTGCCGCGACCTGATCCGCCGCACCGAGGACGGCGACAACCCCGGCCTGCGCCTGATCGCCGTACGCCACTTCATCGACGTCGCCGCCCACCCCGACACGATCGCCGCCTGGCTCGCCGACGGCACCGTGCCCGGCGGACCCGAACTCGACCCCGAGCTGCGCTGGCGCGTCCTCGGCCGCCTCGCCGTCCTCGGCGCCGTCGAGGAGGCCGCCATCGCCGCCGAGCTGGAGCGCGACCCGAGCGCCACCGGCCAGGAGGGCGCCGCCCGCTGCCGGGCCGCCCTGCCCGACGAGGAGGCCAAGGCGAGGGCCTGGGCCGCGATGTTCGCCACCGACGACAGCACCGACCTGTCCAACTACATCTTCACCGCCACCGCCCAGGGCTTCTGGCAGCCCGAACAGGCTGACCTCGTACGGCAGTACGTGCCCCGTTACTACGCCGACGCGGTCGCCGTGGCCGCCCGCCGGGGCCCCGCGATCGCCGACGCCGCCGGCCGCTGGGCCTTCCCGGTGCATGCCGTCGACGCGGACACCCTGCGTCTGGGCGAGGACTGTCTGCGCGACGGCGAGCCGATCCCGGCGCTGCGCCGTAAACTCGTCGACCAACTCGACGACCTGGCACGGGCGTTGCGGGTCCGGGAGGCGTAGCGGGCTGGTCACCCCGACGTAGGGGGCACTGCTCCCTTCGGCGGACACGCGGCCCCCGGCCGGACCGGACGGGGGCCGCGCGCCGTACGGAGACAGACGTGGTCCGCCGTCCCGGGAGCCCCGTACTCCACCACCCCGCGCACGCCACCCCGACACGCTTTCCCCGCACGCAAGTACCCCCTTTCGGGTTCCGATCGTTGGGCTTTTCGGGCGTGAGCACGCATCCGGGTACAAGCTGGGAGCTCTTCTCGCCCCAGCGCCCGGGAGGACACGATGAGCACGCCGTCGTCGCTCGCTTCAGGTCCTGAAGGTCCCCACGCCCTGCGGCCGTTGCTCGACACCGTGCTCGACGCGCTGGACGAGGGCGCCCGGGCCCGCGGCGGACCCCTGCCCTCGGGCGGCCCGGACGCGGTCGCCGCGCGGGTGCGGGCCGCCGTCGGGGACGTACTGCCGGACCAGGGCGACCCGGGCGCCCTGCACCGTCTGGTCCGCGCCCTCGCCGAGGGCGCCGCCGACCCCGCCGACCCCCTCTGTGCCGCCCACCTGCACTGCCCGCCCCTCGCCCTGGCCGGTGCCGCCGACCTCGCCACCTCGATCCTCAACCCCTCCCTGGACTCCTGGGACCAGGCACCGGCCGCCTCGGAGCTGGAGGCGCTGGTGACGGAGGCGCTGGCGGCCGAGGTGTTCGGGGGCCGGAGGCGGGGCCGTGCCGGCGGCTCGGGACCCGCCGCACTGATCACCACCGGCGGCACCGAGTCCAACCAGCTCGCCCTCCTCCTCGCCCGCGAAGCACACGGCGTCGGAGTCCGGCTGGTGCACGGCGCCAACGCCCATCACTCGCTGCCCCGCGCCGCCTGGCTGCTCGGCCTGCCCGAGCCCGTCGTCGTACCCGCCCCGGGAGGCACGCTCGACCTCGCCGCCCTCGACCAGGCCCTCACCCACCACGCCGACCAGGAGCCCGGACCCGGCCCGCGCGGCTCCCTCGTGGTCGCCGCCACCGCGGGCACCACCGACGCCGGGCTCATCGACCCCCTCCCGGAGATCGCCGCCCTGTGCGCCGCCCACGGCGCCCGGCTGCACGTCGACGCCGCCTACGGCGGAGCCCTCCTCCTCAGCGACCGGTACCGCGACCGGCTCACCGGCCTCGACGCCGCCGACACCGTCAGCCTCGACCTGCACAAACTGGGCTGGCAGCCGGTCGCCGCGGGCCTCCTCGCCGTCCGGGACCCGCACGACCTCGCCGTGCTCCACCACCGCGCCGACTACCTCAACGCCGAGGACGACACCGAGGCCGGCCTGCCCGACCTGCTCGGCCGCTCGCTGCGCACCAGCCGCCGGCCCGACGTCCTCAAGATCGCCGTCACCCTCAAGGGCCTGGGCCGCAGCGGCCTCGGCCGGCTCGTCGAGCAGGTCTGCGACCGGGCGGGCGAGTTCGCCGCCCTCGTCCACGACCACCCCGGGTTCGAGCTCTACCGCCCGCCCACCATCAGCACGGTCCTGTTCCGGCCCGCGCAGGCCACCGACGACGCCGTCGCCGCCGTACGCCGAAGGCTCCTCACCGACGGCCGCGCCGTCCTCGGCCGGGCCCGGATAGACGGGCGCCGGTGGCTCAAGGCCACGCTCCTCAACCCCCACACGCGCCCGGACGACCTGGCCGCCCTCCTGAAACTGGTGGAAGGAAACACGCCCCGATGAGCCCGAGCCCCCAGACGAACCCCCACAACGGCCCCCACGCCGCCCCCCGCACCTGCTCCCACACGGGCCCCCAGGCAGGCCACGACACCGGCTCCGCGCACCCGGCCGCCGGGACAAGCCCGCGCTCCATCCCCGCGCAGACCACCGCCGCGCCACCCCCCAACCCTCCACAGCACGACCCCGACGTCCCCCGCGACCTCGTGGGCATCGGCATCGGCCCCTTCAACCTCTCGCTGGCCGCCCTCGCCCACCCCCTCGCCGAACTCGACGCCGTCTTCTACGAGCAGCGACCCGCCTTCTCCTGGCACCCCGGACTGCTCATCGACGGCGCCCGCCTCCAGGTGCCCTTCCTCGCCGACCTGGTCTCGCTCGCCGACCCCGCCAGCCCCTGGTCCTTCCTCAGCTACCTCAAGAGCCGCGACCGGCTCTTCCCCTTCTACTTCGCCGAGCGCTTCCACATCCAGCGCGCCGAGTACGACGCCTACTGCCGCTGGGTCTGCGAGAACCTCCCCGGGCTGCGCTTCGGCCACCAGGTCGACGCGGTCCGCTTCAACCCCGAACGCGACGTCTTCGAGGTCGACTTCACCCAGCTCGGCCCGGACGGGGACGCCGAGGCCCTCGGCCGCACCTACACCCGGAACATCGTCCTGGGCATCGGCACCGAGCCCTACGTCCCCGACCCGCTCAAGCCCCTGGTCGAGGCACCGGCCGTGCCCGTCATCCACGCCGCCGACTACCTCGGCCACCGCGAGACCCTGCTCGCCGCCGACCACATCACCGTCATCGGGTCGGGACAGTCCGGCGCCGAGGTCTTCCTGGACCTGCTGCGGAGCCGCCCCGCCGGGCGTGAGCGCCTCCACTGGCTCGGCCGCACCGGGGCGTTCGCGCCCATGGAGTACTCCAAGCTCGGCCTGGAGCACTTCACCCCCGACTACACCCGCTACTTCCACTCCCTGACCGAACCGGTCCGCGACCAGCTCCTGGCGTCACAGTGGCAGCTCCACAAGGGCATCGACGCCGACACCCTCGCCGCGATCCACGACGAGCTCTACCGCCGCACCCTGCACGGCGGCTGGCCCGACGTCGTCCTCACCCCCGGCGTCCGGGTCCGCACCGGGGGCCGTGTCGCCACCACCAAGGTCGAACTCCACCTGGAGCACGTCCACCAGAACACCCGCTCACGCCTCACCACCGACGCGGTCGTCCTGGCCACCGGCTACCGCGAGCGCTCCCTCGACTGTCTCCTCGCCGGCCTCGACCCCTACATGCGCCGCGACAGCCAGGAACGCCCCCGCATCGACGACCAGTACCGCATGGTCCTGGACCCGACCGTCACCGCGTCCGGCTGCAACGTCTACGTCCAGAACGCCGAACGCCACACCCACGGCATCGGCACCCCCGACCTCGGCCTCGCGGCCTGGCGCAGCGCCGGCATCCTCAACGGCCTCACCGGCAAGGAGCCCTATCCCCTCCCCACCCGGACCGCCTTCACCACCTTCGGCCTGCAACAGCAGGAGCCCCGGATCCCGTCCGCGCGCCGCCCGAAGGCACTGACACCGCTGATGGACGGGATCTGAGGCTCCCGACAAGCACAAGCACAAGCACAAGCAGACAACCAGGGACAACTCCCCGGACAGACAAGGGCCTAGAACACCGGCGTGCCGTTCCGCGTGAGCTTCCAGTCCACCGACGCGAAGTCCTTCGGGTCCAGCACGCCCTTCGCGGTCACCCACTCCGCGATCCGGGTGCGGATCTCCGTCGACTCAGACCACAGCTCCTGCGCCGCCGCCACATGCGGGAACGCGCCGCCGCCGTTGGCCCGGTAGTTGTTCACCGCGAACACGAACTTCTGCGCGTCGTCCAGCGCGGCACCGTTGTAGGTCAGGTTCCTGATCCGCGAACCGGCCGCCTGGGCGATGTCGATCTCGTACGACAGCCCCGACACGTAGTCGTAGTTGTAGTCCGGGCGGCTGTTCGCGTTCGTCAGCTTGTCGACGTCGACCGTCGCGTCCGGCGCCGTCTGCACGAAGTACTGCGCCGAGTACTCCAGGTACGCCTTGATCTGCGCGCCCGTCATCAGCTTCGCGACCAGGGTGTTGTCGTACACGTACAGGCTCGACAGATCCCGGATCGTCACCTTGCCGGCCGGGATCTCCGAGGTGCGGGAGAAGGGGGAGGCCTGCGCGATGACCGGCAGCGAGGCGTACTCCGTGCCCGCCAGCGCCGCCTTGGCCACGTCCTCCTGAACCTTGGTGATCAGGTCGATGATCGCGGCGTCCTTGTAGCGGGCCTCGACCGTGGTGAGCTTCTCGGTCGCCGTGCCGACCACCTGGTTGACGTACTCCACGACGATGTCGTGGTCGTCCTTCAGCAGCTTGGTGATCTTCGGGTCGTCGGCGACCGTCTTCGAGTCACGCACCGTCGCCTTCACCGACTCGACCTTCCAGCGACCCTTCTCGAAGGCCAGCTCGAAGTCGAACAGGGTCAGCCGCTGCGCGAAGCACAGGGGCTCCGACAGCACGACCGTCTTGCCCGTCTTCTCGTTCGTGACCAGCAGCTCCGCGATCTCCGTGTGCGCGTGCCCGACGAGGATCGCGTCGATGCCCGGCACCTGCTGGGCCACCAGCGCCGCGGAGTTCTCGATGTAGGGCAGCGAGTCACCGTACGACGAGGTGCCCGACGAACCCGAGTGCGCCGAGACGATGACGACGTCCGCCCCCATCGACCGCAGCTTCGGCACCCACTTCGCCGCCTGCTCCTCCAGCCCCGGGAACACCATCTTGCCCTCGACGTAGGCCTTGTCCCAGATCGCGATCCCGGGGTTGGTCAGACCGAGCACGGCGACCTTCACCGGCGGGGCACCCGGCACCCGGAACTTCTTGATGAAGTACGGCGGGAAGGCGGGCTTCAGCGTCTTCGCGTCCAGCGCGTTCGCGCCCAGCAGCGGGAAGTCGCACTGGTCCTCGAACTTGCGCAGCGTCTCGATGCCGTAGTTGAACTCGTGGTTGCCGAGGGCCACCGCGTCGTACCCGATGGCGTTCATCGCCGCGGCCATCGGGTGGACCGGACCGCCCTCGGCGGTGATCGGGTCGACCTTGGCGTAGTAGTACGTCAGCGGGGTGCCCTGGATCGTGTCGCCCGCGTCGATGAGCAGTGTGTTGCAGCGGCCCTTCTCCTCGCGGATCTGGTTCACCAGCGTCGAGATCCGTGCCAGGCCCTTCGCGTTGCCCTTGGCGTCGGAGTACTCCGCGTCCTTGAAGTAGTCCCAGTTGAAGATGTTGCCGTGCAGGTCGGTCGTGCCCATCACCGTCAGCGAGTACCGCTTGCCGGGCTTCTTCCGCGCAGCCGTGGCGTCCACCGCCGCTGCCGCTTCCGCCGCCGGAGCCACCGCACCGGCCAGCGCCACCCCCGCCCCGGTCACGGCGGACTGCTTCAGGAACTTCCTGCGGTCGAACGGCATGAGTGCATCTCCCAGGCGAATGGTCACAACGCGCGTAGATAACGCGCGTAGATTCTGACCTGGTCATGCCGAATCGGAACAGACCCCTGAGGTTTCGATCTGATGACCTACGAGGGCCGTAACCAAGCAAGCGATGACAGAGTGGGACGTATGACCGCCCCAGCAGAGGAACCTCAACCTGCCGTCCCCTACGGCACTCCCGACGCCCCCCGTATCGCCGTCCGCGGCGAGGCACGCCTCGAAGTCGACCCCGAGATCGCCCGCATCGGCATCACCGTGGCCTCCCGCGGCAAGGACCGCCGCGCCGCCCTGGACGACCTCACCCGCCGCAACACCACCGTCCTGGACCTCGTCAAGGCCTACGGCGACGCGGTCGAGCGCCTGGAGACCGGCGCCTTCTCCATCAGCCCCGAACTGAGGGACAAGGGCCGCGGCGAACGCGTCCACGCCTACCACGGCCGCGTCCACATCACCGCCGTACTCACGGACTTCACGGCGCTCGGTGAACTCACCACGCGTCTGGCCGACTTGGAGCTCACGCGCGTGGACGGCCCCTGGTGGGCCCTGCGCCCCGACTCGCCGGCCCACCGGGAAGCGCGGCAGCAGGCGGTACGGGAAGCGGTGCAGCGCGCGCGGGAGTACGCGGAAGCGCTGGGGACCTCTCTGGCCGCGCTGGTGGAACTCGCCGACATCGGTGCGGAGAACGCCGCGCCGCCCTATCCGCCGGCGCCCGGCGGGCGGATGCGCTCCATGGCCTACGGTGCCGCCGAGGAGTCCGCGGCCGCGCCCCTCGATCTCGAACCCGAGCGGCAGCGGGTGCACGCGCAGGTGAACGCGCGATTCACCATGGCACCGCCGCGGCTGTGAGCAACCCTTTCGGGGTGCTTCGAACGCTCATCGGAGCGCCCCGCCGCGCAATTCAACACTTGTCAATAGCCCTTCACGCAAAGGTTGTTGAGTAGTCATGCCGGACCAATTCTCTACCCGCCGGTAAGTCATAGAGTCGAAACATGCGCCGAGCGAAAATCGTCTGCACCCTGGGCCCCGCCACCGACTCGTACGACCAGATAAAGGCACTGGTCGACGCGGGAATGGACGTTGCCCGATTCAACCTCAGCCACGGCAGCCACGCCGATCACGAGGAGCGCTACCAGCGTGTGCGGAAGGCCTCCGACGAGACCGGCCGCAGCGTCGGCGTCCTCGCCGACCTTCAAGGCCCGAAGATCCGCCTCGGCCGATTCACCGAAGGACCCGTACTCCTTGAACGCGGGGACACCTTCACCATCAGCGTCGAAGAGGCGGTCCAGGGCGACCGCGACATCTGCGGAACCACCTACTCCGGCCTCGCCGCCGACGTCGCCCCCGGCGAACGCATCCTCGTCGACGACGGCAAGGTCTGCCTGGAGGTCACCTCCGTCGACGGGCCCCGCGTCCACACCACCGTGGTCGAAGGCGGCATGGTCTCCGACAACAAGGGCCTGAACCTGCCGGGGGTCGCGGTGTCGGTGCCCGCCCTCTCGGAGAAGGACGAGGAGGACCTGCGCTGGGCGCTGCGCACCGGCTGCGACGTCATCGCGCTGTCCTTCGTCCGGTCCGGCCGGGACATCGAGGACGTTCACCGCATCATGGACGAGGAGGGCCGCCGTCTCCCGGTCATCGCCAAGGTGGAGAAGCCGCAGGCGGTGGACGCGATCGAGGACATCGTGGCCGCCTTCGACGGCATCATGGTGGCGCGCGGGGACCTGGGCGTGGAGATGCCGCTGGAGCAGGTCCCGATCGTCCAGAAGCGCGCGATCAAGCTGGCCAGGCGCAACGCCAAGCCGGTGATCGTGGCGACGCAGATGCTCGACTCGATGATCGACAACTCGCGCCCGACGAGGGCGGAGGCGAGCGACGTCGCGAACGCGGTCATCGACGGCACGGACGCGGTGATGCTGTCCGGTGAGACGAGCGTCGGCAAGTACCCCATCGAGACGGTGCGGACGATGGCGAAGATCGTCGAGGCCGCCGAGGAGGACCTCCTCGCCAAGGGGCTGCCGCCGCTGACCGAACGCAACAAGCCCCGCACCCAGCCCGGCGCGGTGGCCCGCGCGGCGGCCGAGATCGGCGACTTCCTGGGCGCGAAGTTCCTGGTCGCCTTCACCCAGTCCGGAGACACGGCCCGCCGTCTGTCCCGCTACCGCTCCCCGATCCCCCTGCTGGCCTTCACCCCGGAACCGGCCACGCGCTCCCAGCTGAATCTGACCTGGGGTGTGGAGACGTTTCTGGGCCCGCATGTGGACTCGACGGACGCGATGGTCGACCAGGTGGACGAGCTGTTGCTGAAGTACGGCCGCTGCGAGAAGGGCGACACCGTCGTCATCACCGCCGGCTCGCCGCCCGGGGTTTCCGGCTCGACCAACATGGTCCGCGTCCATCACATCGGCGAGGACGACAGCCCCAAGTAGATCCCGGGGAGAAAAGACCGGAAAGGCCAAAGGGCCCCTCCTCTGGAGGGGCCCTTTTGTCGACTTCAGAAATCAAAGAGGCTGACCTTGAAATCGAAGGAAAAGTGCCCCGGGTCGGACTCGAACCGACACTGTACGGGTTTTGAATCCGTTGCCTGCTGCCAATTGGGCTACCGGGGCTCGAAGAATCCAAGGTTTCCCCCGACCCTCCGCGCGTCCACCATACCGTAGCTAGGTAGGCTCTTGTCAGCAGCACCCCTGCCCCTGAACGAGGAGCCTTCGTGACCGCCCCCGAGTCGCCCCAGCCCGTAGACGCGCCCGACGACGACAAGTCGCACGTGCCTCCGCTGACGACCCGTGTCGTCATTGCCGAGGACGAGGCGCTGATCCGGCTCGATCTCAAAGAGATGCTCGAAGAAGAGGGGTACACCGTCGTCGGCGAGGCCGGTGACGGTGAGCAGGCCGTGGAACTGGCCCGCGAGCACCGGCCGGACCTCGTCATCCTCGATGTGAAGATGCCCAAGCTGGACGGTATTTCGGCGGCCGAGAAGATCGCCGAGGACCGGATCGCGCCGGTGCTGATGCTGACCGCGTTCTCCCAGCGGGATCTGGTCGAGCGGGCTCGGGACGCCGGTGCCATGGCCTACCTGGTCAAGCCGTTCAGCAAGAGCGACGTCGTACCGGCGATCGAGATGGCCGTCTCCCGGTTCACCGAGCTGAAGGAACTGGAGAAGGAGGTCGCCGACCTCTCCCAGCGCCTGGAGACCCGCAAGCTCGTCGACCGCGCGAAGTCCATTCTCCAGACCGAGTACGGGCTGACCGAGCCGGCCGCGTTCCGGTGGATCCAGAAGACCTCCATGGACCGCCGGATGTCGATGCAGCAGGTCGCCGAGGCCGTCATCCAGGACGCCGAGGAGAAGAAGGCCGCCAAGGGCTGACCCGCCCGAGCGTCCTGCGTCGTACATACGGCGAGGCCGGCGGCCCCGGGGGGGGGCGCGCGGCAGGCCCGTTTCGCGGGCGGTGTGTAGGCCCGCCCGGAGCCCGTGCCCCCGGGCAGGGGGGGGCGGCGCGCCGGGCCGGGGGGGGGGTGATTCACAAACAAACGCACCCGCACA
>NZ_JBHYJA010000015.1:202411-218376 GCF_042740355.1 Streptomyces sp. NPDC059010 | reverse complement strand
CGTCCCCCCCCGACTTCTCCTGCCCCCCGGCTCCCCCGCCGCGGGGGGGGGGGGGGGCGCGCGCGCGCCCCCCCCCCCCCCCCCGCCACGGGAACCACGGCCCCGGCCCCTGCGCCGGGCGCCCCGGCCGCGGCCTCCGCCGACGGCGAGCGCCCGTTCCGTATCGTCGCCGTCACCTCCTGCCCGACCGGCATCGCCCACACCTACATGGCGGCCGAGTCGCTGGAGAACGCGGGCCGCGAGGCGGGCGTCGAACTCGTCGTCGAGACACAGGGTTCGGCCGGCTTCACCCGGCTCGACCCGGCCGTGATCGAGGCGGCGGACGGCGTGATCTTCGCTCACGACGTGGCCGTACGGGAGAAGGACCGGTTCGCCGGGAAGCCGACCGTGGACACCGGAGTGAAGGCGGGCATCAACCGCCCCGCCGAACTCATCGCCGAGGTCCGCGAGAAGGCGGCGCGCGGCGAGGCCACGGCCGCCGCCCGGCCCGGCGGGGGCACCCCCGTGGAGCGGGCCGGCGAGCCCGGCGAGGGCTACGGCTCCAAGCTGCGCAAGTGGCTGATGTCCGGCGTGAGTTACATGGTCCCGTTCGTCGCGGCCGGCGGTCTGCTGATCGCCCTCGGCTTCGCGATCGGCGGCTACCAGATCAACGAGGCCAAGTCGGTCACCGAGCACTTCGACTGGGGCCAGGTCGACAGCTGGGGCGCGCTGATGTTCCAGATCGGTGCCGCGGCCTTCGGCTTCCTCGTTCCGGTCCTCGCCGGATACATCGCGTACGGCATGGCCGACCGGCCAGGACTCGTGCCCGGCTTCGTCGGCGGTGCGATCTCGGTCACGATCGGCGCCGGGTTCCTCGGCGGTCTGGTCGCCGGTCTGATCGCCGGTGGTGTGGTCCTCGGCATCCAGCGGATCAACATCCCACCGGTGCTGCGCGGCATCATGCCGGTGGTGGTGATCCCGCTGGTCTCCTCGGCGGTGGTCGGCTTCCTGATGTTCGTGGTGATCGGCAAGCCGATCTCCGAGGCGCAGAAGGCCATGACCGACTGGCTGAACGGCCTCTCCGGCACCAACGCCATCCTGCTCGGCGTCCTGCTCGGCCTGATGATGTGCTTCGACCTCGGCGGTCCGGTCAACAAGGTGGCCTACACCTTCGCGACGGCCGGCATCTCGGTCGCGGCGCCCAGCGACTCCGCGATGAAGATCATGGCCGCCGTGATGGCCGCGGGCATGGTCCCGCCGCTGGGCATGGCGCTGGCGACCTTCCTCCGCAAGAAGCTGTTCACCACGGCCGAGCGCGAGAACGGCAAGGCCGCCGTGGTCCTGGGGGCCTCCTTCATCTCCGAGGGCGCGATCCCGTTCGCCGCGGCCGACCCGCTGCGCGTCATCCCCGCCTCCATGGCGGGCGGCGCGGTCACCGGTGCGCTGACCATGGCCTTCGGCTCGACCCTGCGCGCCCCGCACGGCGGCATCTGGGTCACCTTCCTGATCGGCAACCCGTTCCTCTACCTGCTGGCCATCGCGGTCGGTACGGCTGTCACGGCCGGCCTGGTCATCGTCCTGAAGGGCATGCGCAGGACGACACCGGAGGGCGGCGCCCCGATCGCCGAGTCCCCGGCCGCCGAGGCCGTGGAGGCGAAGCAGCCGGTGGCGGCGTAAGCAAGCCGGCGGGCGCGCGCGACAACCCGCTTGTCCCTTTGGGGTGCTGTGAGTTGTTCACGGCACCTGCGAGATACGTCACGGTCCGGGTCCAAAGGCCCGGACCGTGGTGTCTACTGGGGCCCATGCCTGAGCACGTCTCGTTCCTCCAGCTGCTGGGCGCGTCCGTCCTCGCCCTGGCGGCCGTGCTCTGGGTGATCGGCCTGGCCCGCGTCCTGCGCGCCTTCCGTGCCGAACAGCCGTCGCGGCACCGGAGCGAGGCCCTCTCGGCCCTCCCGCACCAGCGGCAGCCGGCCCCCGACCTGGAGGCCGTCGAACTCACCCCGGCGGAACGGGACGCGTTCGCGGGACTCGTACGACAGCTCAACGGCGGCCGCTGAGCGGCGCGCCCGGCGCGAGTGGCCGTTACGAAACCTGTGCCGCCCGGCGCTCCATCGCATCGCGCGCCATGTCCTCGTCGACATACACCTCGCACATGTGCCGCCCGTCCGGCGTCGCCGTGTGCTCGACCTCCCACAGGGAGACCTCCCTGCCGTCGCGCAGCAGGAAGGCGTGCTCGTAGAGCGAGAAGCACAGCCCGGCGCGCCCCGTACGGCACGGGCGCCCGAACGCCTGGGTGATCTGGTGCGCGAACGCCGTGGCGAGTAACTCGGCCGTCTCTGTGCCCGGCCGGTCGGCGTTCTCCGCCCGGCGCAGCAGCCGGCGCGCGTGGTCCGCCGAGTCGTCCGGCACATACGCGTGCCGGGGCGCGGGGATCGGCGACAACTGCACCGTCACCGGCAGTTCGAAGTCCGGCGCGTCCGGCGGCAGGGGCAGCCGCGCGGTCGCGGCGCGCAGCTCCTCCTCGTCGGCGTACACCTCGTGCTGCGGCGTCCTGCCCCGCGCCGTGTTGTGGACGAGCTCCCACAGTGTGAGCGCCGAGCCGTCGGCGAGCAGCCAGGTGTGCCGGTACGTCTCGCGGTGCAGCCCCGCGCTGTGGTGCGCGGAGTGCAGTGAGCTGTCGTGAGCCAGCGCGCAGTCGAGCCGTCGTATCGCCTCGTCGGGCAACTCGAAGGAGTTCAGGGCGCGGCCGAGGAGTCGCGCGAGGTGCTCCTCCGGAGACTCCGCCGACTCGGGTGGTTCGTACGCTGCCGTCTCGTACGGAACGCTCAAGGTTTCTCCCGGCGTTGCTGCATGTCACCTTGTGGGTGCATACCGTAGCCCCTCGGTCGGACATCATGTCCGGGAACCGAGAAAACGTACGTCCGGTAATACGCTCGGGCCGCGCGGAAGGTTCCCGCGCGGCCCGATGAAACGTCAGGAAACCCTGCTCGGACGCTACTTCAGCGGATCACGCGGCGCTGCCCGCGACCCACTGGCTCCACGCCATGTTCCAGCCGTTGAGCCCGTTCTCCGGCGTCACGGTCTTGTCGGGGGAGTTCTTGACGATCACGACGTCGCCGACCGTCGAGTTCTCGAAGAACCACTTGGAGGGCGTGTCCCCCTGTCCGCCCTGCATGTCCTGCAGGCCGACGCAGCCATGGCTGGTGCCCTGGCGGCCGAAGGGCGGATTGCCCTTGTTGTACCAGTAGTTGCCGTGGATGAAGGTCCCCGACTGCGTCAGCCGCATCGCGTGCGGCACATCCGGGATGTCGTACGCGTTGGCGAGACCGACCGTCCTGCTGTCCATCCGCAGCTTCTCGAACTTCTCGGTGATCACCATCTGCCCGTTGTACGTGGTGAACTCCGAGCTGCCCGCCGAGATCGGCACCGACTTGATCGTCTTGCCGTCCCGCACGACCGTCATCGTCTGCGTGTCGACGTCGACCGTCGACACCTGCGAGTGGCCGATGGCGAAGGTGACCGTCTTCTTCTGCACCCCATGGACGCCGTTCGCGCCCTCGACGCCGTCCAGGTCGATCTTCATCGTGACCTTGGAACCGGCCTTCCAGTAGTCCTCGGGCCGGAAGTCGAGCCGCTGCTCGCCGAACCAGTGCCCGACCACCTTCTGGCCGCTGCTGGAGGTGACCGTGATGTGCGACTGCACGGCCTTCTTGTTGCTGATCGCCTTGTCGAAGTTGAACGACACCGGCATGCCGACGCCGACCGTGGTGCCGTCGTCGGGCGTGTACGTCCCGATGAAACTGTTGGCGGAGCTGACCGTCGTGAAGGTGGAGTCGGCGGCGCTGGTGCGCCCGTCCCCGTCCTTCGCGGTGGCCGATATCTGGTACTTCGTCCCCCGCTCCAGCTGCTCCTTCGGCTTCCAGCTACCGCCGTCGGAGGACAGCGCACCCGGCACCGCCTGCCCGCTCTCCGACACCGTCATCTTCACGTCGGTCAGTTTGCCGCCGCTGACCTTCACACCGGTCGAGTTGATCGACGCCCCCGTCGAACCGTTCTTCGCCGAGATCACGATCTCCGCGGCGGACGACTTGGACGAACCCTTGTCGTCCCCGTTGTCGGCGTTGGCGCTCCCACCACAGGCGGTGAGCGTCAGGGCGCCGATCACCAGGGCGGCACAGGCCCCCAGTGCGCGCCGCGCTGCTATGTCCGGCGTTGTCACGAGTTGCTCCATCTTCATGTGGTCTGCGGGATCCGTTCCGTTCCACGGTGGAAGAGTCCACCGCCAGGGGACCGGGTTCCCACCGTGCGCGATGAACGCCATCACGTGACAGAACCGCGACAATCGCCCAGTCGAGTCAGGTAGCGCCCGCCAGCACGCGTCGCCGACGCTCCCCCTACACCTCCGCCTACGACTCCCCGTACAACTCCCGGTACGACGGCCACGCTCCACCCGGCCCGTCCACCGACTCGGCCGCGCGCACGGCTCGCACGATCGCCCGGGTCAGCGTGTCCGCGCCCGCCGCGAGGAGGGGGTTCAGGGCGAGGGGATGGTCGGGGTCGAGGGGGCGTTCCCCGGTGGACAGGGCGAAGACCGTGTCGCCGTCGTGCAGCAGGTGCACCGGACGCACGGCGCGTGCGATGCCGTCGTGGGCGGTGCCGGCCAGCTTCTGGGCCTGCGCCTTGGACAGTTGGGCGTCGGTGGCGACCACCGCGAGCGTGGTGTTCAGTGGGGGCGGTGCGTTCTTGGCCGTGATCTCGGCGAGACGCCGGCGCGCGGCCTCGTGCACCCGCTCCTCCGGGTACGCCACCCGCCCCTGGAACAACTCCCCGTACAGCACCCCCGTTTCCGGATCCACCACCGCGCCCGCCGCGTTGGCCACCACCAGGGCGGCCACCGTGATCCCTGAGTCCAGCACTGTGCTCGCGGTGCCGACCCCGCCCTTGACCGCCCCGACCGTGGCTCCCGTACCGGCGCCCACGCACCCCTCCCGCACGGCAGCGCCGGATCCGCTCGCCGCGGCCGCCTCGACCGCCGCCCGCCCGGTGGCCGCGTCCGGCCTCGCCCGGAAGTCGCCGCCCCGCCCGAGGTCGAAGACGCATGCCGCGGGCACCACCGGCACGACATGTGCCGGATCCACCCCCACCCGCACCCCCCGCCCCCGCTCCTCCAGCCAGGCCATCACGCCGGACGCCGCGTCGAGCCCGTACGCGCTGCCGCCGGTCAGCACGATCGCCTCGGCCTTCTGCACGACGTTGCGCGGATCGAGCGCGTCGGTCTCCTTGGTGCCGGGGCCCCCGCCGCGTACGTCCACCGCGGCGACGGCCCCGCCCTCCGGGGCGAGGACGACCGTCGTGCCGGTGAGCCAACCGTCGCCGATGCGCGTCGCGTGCCCCACCCGCAGCCCGGCGACATCTGTCAGAGCGTCAACTGTCATGCCCCAAGTCTCGTCCAGAGACCGGCTCCCTCCCAGGACCCGTCTGCTGTTCGGCCCGGAACGTTCGGCCCGGGAGCGTCAGGAGACCGGCGCACTCACCGGCTGTCTGTGCTCCCGGCCCGTCATACGTGCCGTCAGCGTCGTCCCGGTCGCCACCGCCAGTGCCGAGACGAGTCCGGCCGCGAGCACCGCCCACTCGCCGAGGAACGTGCAGCAGATCACCAGCAGGGCCGTCGTCGGCAGCACCAGCTGCTGCGAGATGCCGAACTTGAAGTGGCGGGAGTGCAGCGCCCAGACGGTGAGCAGATACAGCGCCGTCGGCAGGGTCACCGCCGCCGACGCGGCCAGCGTCGAGATGTGCGCCTCGCCGACGGCCTGCTCGACCGCCACCTCCAGTCCCGCGCCGATCGCGGCCGCCGAGGCGAAGACCAGATAGTGGCCGTAACCCCACAGGAACGCCTGTTTGTTGGAGTGCAGGTGGATATGGATCGGCACCACGAAGTAGATCCACCACGCGGCGAAGATGATCAGCAGCCCGCCCGCCGCGATCGGCAGCAGCTCGCCCAGCTCGTCGTTCTCGTCGATGCCGTTCTTCACGGCGACCGTGGCCGCCGCGATGGTCTCGCCGAGCACGATGATCGTGAACAGGCCGTACCGCTCGGCGATATGGCGCGGGTGCCAGGACGTGGGGTGGTCCTTCTCCGCGTACAGCGGCACACACATCTCCAGGACCGCCATCACCAGGAACACCCACGCCCTGGCGCCCTCGGGCAGCACCACCAGCCCCAGCCAGCCGATCTGGCACAGCAGCACACCGCCGGCGTACCGCAGGGCCATCGTTCTCTCCGGGGCCTCGCTCGACCTGGCCACCCGCAGCCACTGCGTCACCAGGGCGAGCCGCATGATCACATAGCCCAGCCACACCGCGAGGAACTCGTGGTCCTCGAACGCCCGGGAGATCCCGGCCGCCAGCACCAGCACACCGGCGATCTGGATCAGGGTGACGACCCGGTAGAGGACGTCGTCGTTGTCGTAGGCCGAGGCGAACCACGTGAAGTTCATCCAGGCCCACCAGATGGCGAAGAACACCATCGCGTAGTTGAGGATCCCCTCGCCCGCGTGCCCCTCGGCGACGGCGTGCACCAACTGGATGCCCGCCTGGGCGATGGCCACGACGAAGCACAGGTCGAAGAAGAGCTCCAGCGGACTGGAGGCCCGGTGCGCCTCGCCCCTGCCACGGGCCGTGAGCCTGCGCAGCGGGCGGTGGCCCTCGGACGCGTGGGAGGGGCCGGGCGCGGGAGTCGAACTGGACGTCATGAGGTCAAGCACAGCAGATGGGGCGGGGAATTTCTTGCCCAGCGATTCACCGGCACGCAAGGCGTGGTGAGGAGGGCCGTACCCTGGACGCATGAGTACCGCCCCCGCCCCCGAGCCGCGCGAGCCGAAGCCCGCGCTGATCTTCGACGACCCGCTGGACCAGCAGTCCTCGGACGACACGGACCGGGGATGGGGCGAGCGGCCGGGCCGCGACGGCGACAGCGCGGCCGACCTGAAGCGCTTCCTCGACGAGAAGCCGCCCCACCACATCTGAGGGTCCTGCCCCACCTGAGGCCCCTGCCCCACCTGAGGGCAGGTCCGAGCCGTTACGGCTGGTTGTGCCCCGAGCCGCGCTGGGCGACCAGTGCGTCGCGGATCTCCTTGAGGACCTCCAGCTCGGTCACCTCGATGACCTCCTGCGTGCCCTCCTTGGCCTTGCGGCGGGCCTCCACCCGGGCCAGGTACTTCGCCATCGGCAGGACCATCAGGAAGTAGACGACGGCCGCGGTGATCACGAAGCTGAGGGTCGCGCCGAGCACCGAGCCCCACAGGATCTGGATGCCCTCCTCGCCCTTGCACGTCGAGCTCAGACACGAGCTGTAGTGATCGAGGTTCTTGGTGCCGATCGCGCCGACCAGCGGGTTGATGACCCCCTTCACCACCGCCTGGACGATGTTGGTGAAGGCGGCGCCGATGACCACCGCGACCGCCAGATCGACGACGTTCCCGCGCATCAGGAAGGCCTTGAAGCCCTCCCAGAGGCTCGGTTCCTTCTTCTCGCTCACTTCGGAGCCACCCCTCGCACACACAGCTTGTGGAACAGACCGCTCCGCAACCTACGTCAGTGTTCGGCCACCCTGTCCAATCGGGCCCCTCCAACGAGCGACTCGACCGCGCGCCATGCCTGATCCGGCTCAGCACAGTGTCACCGCCAGCCGCGCCGTGGCACTCGCCCCCGCGAGCCGAGCCGCCGTGGCACGCGGCACCGACAGCACCACCAGCGCCCCGCTGTCACCCGCGGCGTCCAGCGTCTCCGGCACCTTCGACACCCGTGCCCCGCGCGCGACGACCTTGGCGGCACCGCCCGTGGCCGTCTCCTCGGCGGCGATCACATCGACCCGGTCACCGGGCCGCAGCAGCCGCACCGTGGCCCCGTCGGCAATCCGCACCGGCGCGGACACCCGCTGCACCGCCCGGTGCTGACGTACCGGCTCCACCACCGGATGCCCACGCGCCCGGTCGGCCTCCCGCGGCACCGTCTCCCGAGGCCCCGCCGCCACGAGCGCCGCCGCGGTCACCGCGAGCCCGGCCGCCACGGCCCGCCTGCGGTGCCGTACGAGCCGGCCGAGCCGATACCGCCCACCGCGCACCCGCACCGGGGCGAAGTGCGGCACCTCGCAGGTGGCCGGGGTGTCCGTGCCCGCAGGGAGCGGGGCGACGGCACAGGAGGCAGGAAAGGAAGGGGACGACGGGGACGACGGGGATGACAGGCGCGACGGGACAACGGACATGAGGACCACCACC
Organism: Streptomyces sp. NPDC059010; assembly: GCF_042740355.1. Taxonomy (NCBI): domain Bacteria; kingdom Bacillati; phylum Actinomycetota; class Actinomycetes; order Kitasatosporales; family Streptomycetaceae; genus Streptomyces; species Streptomyces sp. NPDC059010. The sequence continues at coordinate 210,121 of NZ_JBHYJA010000015.1, read as the reverse complement.
AGCGACGACGACGGAACGGCTTGCGAAGCCACGATCCGACATCACGCCGCCGCCCGCCGGAGCCCGTGGACTACCGGCCGGTTGTGGACAACTCCCCCACCCGAACGAGGAGTTCCGCCCTCCCGAAGCGCATCCGCTGAAGGACATGCGCTGAAGCGCACCCGCTACGGCAGCGCGAACCCCGGATCCATCCCACCCAGCGCCTTGCTGCAAAGGCAGTCCCGCTCCTCGTTCGCCGGCAGCGCGGCCACCGCGTCGAACAGCACCCCCCGCAGCCGGTCCACGTTCGCCGCGAACACCTGCAGCACTTCCTCGTGCGAGACGCCCTCGCCGGTCTCGGCGCCCGCGTCCAGGTCGGTGACCAGCGTCAACGACGTGTAGCAGAGCTCCAGTTCACGGGCGAGCGCCGCCTCGGGGTGGCCGGTCATGCCCACCACCGACCAGCCCTGCGCCTGGTGCCACAACGATTCGGCACGGGTCGAGAAGCGCGGGCCCTCTATGACCACCAGCGCACCGCCGTCCACCGGCTCCCAGTCCCGCCCTCGCGCCGCCTTCAGCGCGGCCGCGCGACCGGTGGGGCAGTAGGGGTCGGCCAGCGAGACGTGCACCACGTTCGGCACGGTGCCGTCGGGCAGCGGCAGCCCGTCGAAGTACGTGCCCACCCGGGACTTCGTACGGTCGACCAGCTGGTCCGGCACGAGCAGTGTGCCCGGCCCGTACTCGGGGCGCAGGCCGCCCACCGCGCACGGGCCGAGGACCTGGCGCACACCGAGCGAGCGCAGCGCCCAGAGGTTGGCCCGGTAGTTGATCCGGTGCGGCGGCAGATGGTGGCCGCGTCCGTGCCGGGGCAGGAAGGCGACCCGCCGGCCGGCGATCTCGCCGAGGAAGAGGGAGTCGCTGGGCGGCCCGTAGGGGGTGTCCACCTGTATCTCGGTCACGTCGTCGAGGAACGAGTAGAAACCGGAGCCGCCGATCACGCCGAGTTCGACGTTCGCCTTGTTCACCATGCCCGCACCCTAACCGGCCCCCGGAAACGCCGAGGACCCCGTCGTCGGGATGACGACAGGGTCCCGTGAGGTGTGGGTCCTCCGTGCCCGTAGGGGAAGAGCCCTACGCGGCGGAGCTGCTGGAGGAGGTGCCAGCGCTCGACGGCTTCGAGTCCGAGGACGACGAAGCGGACGACGCGGACGAGGAGGTCGACGCGTCGGACGAGGAGGACGTCGACGGCTTGGCCGACGCCGGGGAGCTGCTCGACGAGGCGCCGCGGCTGTCGTTGCGGTAGAAGCCGGAGCCCTTGAAGACGATGCCGACCGCGGAGAACACCTTCTTGAGGCGGCCCTGGCAGCTGGGGCACTCGGTCAGGGCGTCGTCGGTGAACTTCTGCACCGCTTCGAGACCCTCGCCGCACTCGGTGCACTGGTACTGATAGGTGGGCACTGTCTTCCTCCTGGCACTCTCACTCGATGAGTGCTAACGACGGTCAAGTGTGACGTATTCCAGCCGCTCAGTCCACTGCCACCGGCACGCGGTGACCGACGCCACGTGCGACGGTCCGGCCGCGGGGCCGGGACGCCAGCCGGGAGCGCAGCGCCAGCAGGGTCGCCAGGGCGAGCAGCGTCCCGCCCATCGGCACCAGGAACCCGGCGCCGCCCCAGAAGCGGTCCTCCAGTTGCCCGGCGACCGTGACGGCGCCGGCCTGGCCGAGCGCGACCGCGCCGGTCAGCCAGGTGAAGGCCTCGGTGCGGGCACCGGCCGGGACCAGGTCCTCGACCAGCGTGTAGCCGGTGATCAGCGCGGGCGCGATGCACATGCCGACGAGCAGACCGAGGCCCGCCAGGACCAGCACCGAGTGCGCGGCCCACAGCCCGGACGCGGCCAGCGCGAGGGCGGCGTAACCGAGGACGAGGCGGCGCTGCGGGGCCACCTTCCAGGCGATCGCGCCGCAGGCGATGCCGGAGAGCATGTTGCCCGCGGCGAAGGTGCCGTACAGGACGCCGTTGAGTCCGGGTTCACCGATCGACTCGGTGAAGGCGGCCAGCGAGACCTGCATGCCGCCGAAGACGGAGCCGATGCCGAGGAAGGTCACGATCAGCACGCGCACGCCGGGGACGCGCAGCGCGGAAGCGTGCTCCACGCGCGCGTGCCCGCCGACGGTGACCGGGGGCTGGGTGCTCTTCTGCGCGGCGAACAGCAGACCGCCGAGCAGCGTGAGCGCGGCCTCGGTCACCAGGCCGGCGGCCGGGTCGACGGCGGTGCACAGGGCGGTGGCCAGCAGCGGGCCGACAACGAAGGTCAGCTCGTCGGTGACCGACTCGAAGGCGGCGGCCGTCGTCATCAGGGGCGAGCCCTGGAGCTTCACGCCCCAGCGGGCCCGCACCATGGGGCCGACCTGCGGCACCGAGGCACCGGTCGGCACGGCCGCCACGAACAGGGCCCACAGGGGTGCGTGGGACAGGGCGAGCGCGGTCAGGGTCAGGCCGGACAGGGTGTGCACGAGGACGCCGGGGATCAGGACGACGCGCTGACCGTAGCGGTCGGCGAGGCGGCCGCTGTAGGGGGCGAACAGTGCCATGGAGACACCGGTGACGGCCGCGGCGGCGCCCGCCGCACCGTAGGAACCGGTGGTGTGCTGCACCAGCAGCACGATGGAGATGGTCAGCATCGCGAACGGCTGGCGTGCCGCGAAGCCGGGCAGCAGGAACGTCCAGGCGCCGCGGGTGCGCAGCAGCTGTCCGTATCCCGGGCGGGAGGAGGATTCCGACGAGTCCTTCGACGGCTCGTGGGTGACCGTGGACGCCACGGCCCGTGCCTTTCTGCCGCCTGGTAGCACGGCCCCTGCGGGTGGGGGGCGGCGCCGAGAGCTGTCCATGTGCGCGGAACTGCGGTAGATGCCGGCGCCCACTTGAGGAAGGACGTCCCGGCCGCCATACGGTCGCGCCAGCTCTGCGTCAGGCAGAGTTGGTTCGATCTGGGGTTACGCCTGCATAGTACAGGGGGCAGGGGGCTTTGACCTTGTGAAAATGAGCACCATGCAGTGCTTTGCCTGCGATCAGCTTGTCCCGTTCGTCCCCAGCCATCCGGCCAGCTTGCCCCCGGCGCCCACGGCGCGCAGCCGGTTCTCGGCGGCGTCCCGCACCGGGTCCGTGGCGACGACGAGCAGTTCGTCCCCGCGCCGCAGCACCGTCGTCGGCAGCGGAACGAACGATTTTCCGTCGCGGACGACCAGGGTCACGGCGGCCCCGGGGGGCAGCCGCAGCTCGTTGATCTCGACGCCGTGCATCTTCGAGCCCTTGGGGATCGCGAAGGACAGCAGATGTCCGCGCAGCCGCTCCAGGGGCGCCGACTCGATGCCGAGGTCGGAGGGCTCGGGGCCGTCGCCGAGGCGCAGCTTGCGGCCGAGCCAGGGCAGCGTCGGGCCCTGGACCAGCGTGTAGACGACGACCAGGACGAAGACGATGTTGAAGATGCGCCGGCTGTCCTCCACGCCGCCCACCATGGGGATCGTCGCCAGGATGATGGGCACGGCGCCGCGCAGCCCGGCCCAGGACATCAGCGCCTGCTCCCGCCAGGGGACCCCGAACGGCGTCAGGCACATCACGACGCTCAGCGGGCGCGCCACCATGGTCAGCACCAGCCCGATGAGGAGCGCGGGCAGGATGTCGTCGCCCAGCTCGTGCGGGGTGACCAGCAGGCCGAGCAGGACGAACATGCCGATCTGGGCGATCCAGCCGACCCCGTCGGCGAACCCGCGGGTGGCCGGCCAGTGCGGCAGCTTGGCGTTGCCCATCACCATCGAGGCGAGGTACACGGCCAGGAAGCCGCTGCCGTGCGCCATCGCGCCCGCGGCGTACGCGGCGACGGCGATGGCCATGACGGCGATCGGGTAGAGACCGGAGGCGGGCAGGGCCACATGCCTGAGCCCCCAGGCGCCCAGCCAGCCCACCGCGAGCCCGATGGCCGCGCCGATGGCCAGCTCCAGAGCTATCTCGGCGGCCAGCAGGTACCAGTGCTCGATCGGGCCGTGCTCGGAGAAGGCGACCACCAGGATGACCACGGGGGCGTCGTTGAAACCGGACTCGGCCTCCAGGGTGCCCGTCACGCGCGAGGGCAGGGGGAGCTTGCGCAGTACGGAGAAGACCGCGGCGGCGTCCGTGGAGGAGACGACCGCCCCGATGATGAGCGCCTGCCGCCAGTCCAGCCCGACCAGGTAGTGCGCGGCCGTCGCGGTGACCCCGACGCTCACCGCGACCCCGGGCAGCGCCAGCGCGGAGGCGGCCGGGAGGGCCGGCTCGATCTCCTTCCACTTCGTGCCCAGACCACCCTCGGCCAGGATCACGACCAGCGCCGCGTAGCCGATGACCTGCGTCAGCTCGGCGTCGTCGAAGCGGATGCCGCCGATGCCGTCCTGGCCCATGAGGACGCCGATGCCCAGATACACGAGCAGGCTGGGGAGCCCGCTGCGCGAGGAGATCCGGACCGCTGCGACGGCGACGAGCAGGACGAGCGAGCAGACGAGCAGGAGCTGGTTGAGGTCGTGGACAGTCAGCGGCCGTTCCCTTTCCCTGGCTCAACGCGCACACGCGCGTGAGAGCTCACGTACATAGGACACGAAGTGGCGGTTCTCCGCACCCAACTACTTCGTTACCTTACCTAACTCTTGACGATTTCTTGACGCTTCGGGAGGCATGATCGAACGCCCGTCCGTGCTGGTTCACCACTCCGCGTCAAGTGGGAGCAGGCCCTGCGCCTATGGTTGCTCCAGCGCTCATTCAAAAGGACAGCCAGCCCTGCCGCTCGCGTTAGGACAGCAAGGACAGCGATGCCCCCGAATACCACCGCCTCCACGGGTCAGCAACCCGGTAAGTCCGGCAGGAAGAAGGGGCGCAAAGCCCGTCTGCTCCTCCTCGTGCTGGTACTGGGCCTGATCGCAGGCGTCACCGGCGGTGCCTACTGGTCCATCAGCACCGTCCGCGCCTCCTTCCCGCAGACCGATGGCTCGCTCACGCTTGCGGGCCTCTCCGGTCCGGTCGACGTCAAGCGCGACGGTTACGGCATCCCGCAGGTCTACGCCTCCTCCGACGAGGACCTGTTCATGGCGCAGGGCTACGTCCAGGCGCAGGACCGGTTCTACGAGATGGACGTACGCCGTCACATGACGTCCGGGCGCCTGTCGGAGATGTTCGGCCAGGGCCAGGTCGACAACGACGAGTTCCTGCGCACCCTGGGCTGGGGCCGGATCGCGCAGCAGGAGTACGACAAGACGCTGTCGGCGTCCACCAAGAAGTACCTCCAGGCCTACGCGAAGGGCGTCAACGCCTATCTGGACGGCAAGGAGGGCAAGGACATCTCCCTGGAGTACGCCGCCCTCGGCTTCACCAACGACTACAAGCCCGAGAAGTGGAGCCCGGTCGACTCGATCGCCTGGCTCAAGGCGATGGCCTGGGACCTGCGCGGCAACATGCAGGACGAGATCGACCGCGCCCTGATGACCAGCCGCCTCGGCCCCAAGGAGATCGCGGACCTCTACCCGCAGTACCCGTACAGCCGTAACAAGGCGATCGTCCAGGCGGGCCGGTACGACGCGACCACCAAGACGTTCGGCCCGGCGGGCTCCGCGTCCACCGCGGGTTCCTCCACGGGCGGCACGGCGGGCACCGGGGGCACGTCCTCCTCGTCCTCCGCCGCGGGCCTGCAGAGCCAGCTGGCGGGCCTGCAGAACGTCCTGGACGACCTCCCCACGGCCGTCGGCGTGAACGGCAACGGCATCGGCTCCAACTCCTGGGTGGTGGCCGGGAAGTACACCATCACCGGCAAGCCGCTGCTCGCCAACGACCCGCACCTGTCGGCCTCGCTGCCCTCCGTCTGGTACCAGATGGGCCTGCACTGCCGCGAGGTCTCCGGCAAGTGCCAGTACGACGCGAGCGGCTACACCTTCGCGGGCATGCCCGGCGTGGTCATCGGCCACAACCAGAACATCTCCTGGGGCATGACCAACTCCGGCGTCGACGTCACCGACCTCTACCTGGAGAAGCTCTCCGGCGACGGCTACCTGTCCGACGGCAGGACGGTGCCCTTCAAGACGCGCGAGGAGACCATCAAGGTCGCCGGCGGCACCGCCAAGAAGATCGTCGTCCGCGAGACCGACAACGGCCCCCTGCTGTCCGACCGCAGCTCCGAGCTGGTGAAGGTCGGCAAGAAGGCCACCGTCGACACCGCCGCCCCCGACCGCGGCGACGGCTACGGCATCTCGCTGCGCTGGACCGCGCTGGACCCGGGCACCTCCATGGACGCCGTCTTCGCCATGGACCGGGCGTCGAACTGGAGCGACTTCCGCAAGGCGGCGACCCTGTTCGACGTGCCCTCGCAGAACCTGGTCTACGCCGACACCGAGGGCCACATCGGCTACACGCTGCCCGGAAAGATCCCCACGCGCGCGAAGGGCTACGACGGCTCCGTCCCGGCGCCGGGCTGGGACTCGGGGTCCCGCTGGACCGGCTACATCGACGACGACGAGCTGCCGTACGAGTACGACCCGTCCCGCGGCTACATCGTCACCGCCAACCAGGCCGTGGTCGACAAGGCCAAGTACCCGTACACGCTCACCACGGACTGGGGCTACGGCACCCGCAGCCAGCGCATCACCGACCTGATCCAGTCGAAGATCGACGACGGCGGCAAGATCTCCACCGACGACATGCGGCAGATGCAGCTCGACAACAGCAGCGAGATCGCCAAGCTGCTCGTGCCCCAGCTGCTGAAGATCGACATCGCCGACCAGGACGTCCGGGACGCCCAGGAGCTCCTGGAGGGCTGGGACTACACCCAGGACGCCGACTCGGCGGCGGCCGCCTACTTCAACTCCGTCTGGCGCAACATCCTCAAGCTCGCCTTCGGCAACAAACTGCCCAAGGAGCTGCGGGTCAAGGGCCAGTGCCTGTGGGTGGACCCCGTCAACACCACCGGCCCCGCGGACCAGACCGACAAGGTGCGCGAGTGCGGTGAGCGCGACGCCGACCAGGCGCAGCCGGACGGCGGCGACCGCTGGTTCGAGGTCGTGCGCAGCCTGATGGACGACCCGAAGAGCGACTGGTGGACCACGCCGAGGTCGGGCACCCGCCCCGGCGCCACCGACCGCGACGGGCTGTTCAAGCGCGCGATGATCGACGCCCGCTGGGAGCTGACCGCCAAGCTCGGCAAGGACATCGACACCTGGAGCTGGGGCCGGCTGCACCGCCTGTTCCTGAAGAACCAGACCCTCGGCACCGAGGGGCCCGGCTTCCTCCAGTACGTCCTCAACCGCGGCCCCTGGAAGCTCAGCGGCGGCGAGGCCACCGTCAACGCCACCGGCTGGAACGCCGCGGGCGGCTACGGAGTCGTCTGGGTGCCGTCGATGCGGATGGTGGTGAACCTCGGCGACCTCGACAAGTCGAAGTGGATCAACCTCACCGGCGCCTCCGGGCACGCCTACAACGCCCACTACACCGACCAGACGGACAAATGGGCCGACGGCGAACTGCTCGACTGGTCCTTCTCGAAGAACTCGGTCGACGACAGGACGAGCGACACACTCGTCCTCAAGCCCTGAACCCCGCGGCACTGACGGAAGCGGGGGGGGCCCCCCCCCCCGGGCGCGGGCGCCGCGGGCGTGTACAAAAAAAGCCACCCCCCCCCCGCAAAAAAGAAAGTGTAGGGCGCGGGGGGGGTGTGGGG
>NZ_JBHYJA010000015.1:139303-202401 GCF_042740355.1 Streptomyces sp. NPDC059010 | reverse complement strand
CTCCACGCACGCGTGGAGGCCGCTTCCGCGTCCGTCAGCCGAACCGCCGCACCCCCGACGGCGTCACCACCGCGTGCACCGGACGGTCGTGCGGCTCCTCGGGGACGCGCTCGACGACCTCGGAGTCGTACAGCAGCACCACGAGCGCCGGATGGGCCCGCGCGCGTTCCAGACGGGCCAGGACACGGTCGTACGACCCCCCGCCGCGCCCCAGACGCATCCCGCGCGCGTCGACCGCCAGACCCGGCAGCAGCACGACGTCCGCCTCGGTCACGGCATCCGGGCCGAGGCGCTCCCCGGCGGGCTCGAAGAGGGCCATCCTTCCGCCGTGTTGGACCCGCGCGAGGGAGTCCTCGCCGGTGTACGCGCCCCAGTCGAGATCGTTGTCCGGCAGCAGCGCGGGGAGCAGGACGCGCACGCCACGCGCGCGCAGCGCGTCCAGCAGCGCGAGCGTGCCGGGCTCGCTGCCGACGGAGACGTACGCCGCCACCGTGCGCGCCCGCGCCAGTTCGGGCAGCTCCAGTGCCCGCCCGGCCAGCGCGGTCGCGGACGCCCGCACGTCATCCGCCGTCAACCTGCCTCTCACCGCGAGGAACTCTCGCCGCAACATTCGCTTGTCAGGCTCGGCCGCACGTCCGGCGTGACTCATGGGTCGCTCCCGTTCCGTTCCCAATGTGCTCATAAGAGAGCCAAATAACCGGAGCCTCAGATTCCTTACAAAGGCACCGGATAAGGTGGCGGGCATGACTCAGTCCCACCCTCGGATCAGCAAGGCTGTCATCCCCGCAGCGGGTCTCGGTACCCGCTTCCTGCCGGCCACCAAAGCCACTCCCAAGGAGATGCTGCCGGTCGTCGACAAGCCGGCGATCCAGTACGTGGTCGAAGAGGCCGTGTCCGCCGGTCTCGACGACGTCCTCATGATCACCGGCCGCAACAAGCGCCCCCTTGAGGACCACTTCGACCGCAACTACGAGCTGGAATCCGCACTTCAGAAGAAGGGCGACGCCGGCCGGCTCGCGAAGGTGCAGGAGTCCAGCGACCTCGCCACCATGCACTACGTCCGCCAGGGCGACCCCAGGGGCCTCGGCCACGCCGTGCTGTGCGCCGCCCCGCACGTCGGCCACGAGCCCTTCGCCGTCCTCCTCGGCGACGACCTGATCGACCCGCGCGACCCGCTGCTCAAGCGGATGGTCGAGGTGCAGGAGCAGCGCGGCGGCAGCGTCATCGCGCTGATGGAGGTCGAGCCCGAGCAGATCCACCTCTACGGCTGTGCGGCCGTCGACGCCACCGAGGACGGCGACGTCGTCAAGGTCCACGACCTGGTCGAGAAGCCCGCCGCCGCGGACGCCCCGTCGAACTACGCGATCATCGGCCGCTACGTCCTGGACCCGGCCATCTTCGACATACTGCGCAAGACCGAGCCGGGCCGCGGCGGCGAGATCCAGCTCACCGACGCCCTCCAGCAGCTCTCGCAGGACGAGAAGGTCGGCGGCCCGGTGCACGGCGTCGTCTTCAAGGGCCGCCGCTATGACACCGGCGACCGCGGCGACTACCTGCGTGCCATTGTCAGACTCGCGTGCGAACGTGAAGACCTGGGCCCGGACTTCCGGACCTGGCTTCGCAGTTACGTAGCCGAGGAGATGTAGGGATTTGAGCACCGCCGCGCCCCGCCCCGCCGACCAGGACCACCTCTGGTCGGTGGACGAACACCTGGAGGACATCCTCACGACCGTCCGCCCCCTCGAACCCATCGAGCTGCAACTGCTCGACGCCCAGGGCTGTGTCCTGGTCGACGACGTCACGGTGGCGGTCTCCCTGCCGCCGTTCGACAACAGCTCCATGGACGGGTACGCGGTACGGGTCGCGGATGTCGCGGGCGCGAGCGAGGAGTTCCCCGCCGTCCTGGAGGTCGTCGGGGACGTCGCGGCGGGCCAGGCCGAACTGCTCCACGTGGGCCCCGGCCAGGCAGCCCGGATCATGACCGGCGCACCGCTGCCGCCCGGCGCCGAGACCGTCGTCCCGGTGGAATGGACCGACGGGGGCCTCGGCGAGGGCCCGGCGACCGGTATGCGCGCCCGCAGCCTCGCCCCCGAGGGCGCCGGCGGCGAGGTGCAGGTCCACCGGCCGGCCGAGGCACGCGCGCACGTACGCGCGATGGGCAGCGACGTGAAGGCCGGCGACCGGGCGCTCCGGGCCGGCACGGTCCTCGGGCCGTCACAGATCGCCCTGCTCGCCGCGATCGGCCGCGGCACGGTACGCGTCCGCCCGCGCCCGCGCGTGGTCGTGATGTCCACCGGCAGCGAACTCGTCCAGCCCGGCGAGGCCCTGGGCAGCGGCCAGATCTACGACTCCAACAGCTTCTCCCTCACCGCGGCCGCCCGCGACGCCGGCGCCATCGCCTACCGCGTGGGCGCCGTCGCCGACGACGCCGAGACGCTCCGTTCCACCATCGAGGACCAGCTCGTCCGCGCCGACCTGATGGTCACCACCGGCGGTGTGAGCGTCGGGGCGTACGACGTCGTCAAGGAAGCCCTGTCCCACGTCGGCGACGAGGACGAGGCCGGCAGCGGCATCGACTTCCGCAAGCTCGCCATGCAGCCCGGCAAGCCCCAGGGCTTCGGCTCCATCGGCCCCGACCACACCCCGCTGCTCGCCCTCCCGGGCAACCCGGTGTCGTCGTACGTCTCCTTCGAGATGTTCGTGCGCCCCGCGATCCGCACGCTGATGGGCCTGGAGGACGTCCACCGGCCCCGCACGACCGCGACGCTGACCGCCGACAAGGCGCTGACCTCGCCGAAGGGCCGCAGACAGTTCCTGCGCGGGACGTACACGGAGGGCGAGGTCCGGCCGGTCGGCGGTGCCGGGTCCCACCTGATCGCGGCCCTCGCGCAGGCGGACGCGCTGATCGTCGTCCCCGAGGACGTGGAGAGCGTCGAGCCCGGCGCCGAGGTCGAGGTGGTCCTGCTCGGCTGAGCGGCCCTGGTTGGCGGTACCGTGTCGCGCACACACGGCCCGTGCGCCGCACCGCGACGGGCCCGGACCGGGAGCGCCACACGATCATGACTGTGCCTTCCCGGGGGGAGACCCCCGGACCCGCTGCGCAGGACCTACCCACGCAGGACCGACTCACGCACATCGACGACGCGGGCGCGGCCCGCATGGTCGACGTCTCCGGGAAGGACGTCACCGCGCGCACGGCCCGCGCCAGCGGACGCGTCCTCGTCTCGCCCCGCGTGGTCGAGCTGCTGCGCGGCGAGGGGGTACCCAAGGGCGACGCCCTCGCCACCGCGCGCATCGCGGGCATCATGGGCGCCAAGCGCACCCCGGACCTGATCCCGCTCTGTCACCCGTTGTCGGTGTCCGGTGTGAAACTGGATCTGTCGGTCGCGGACGACGCCGTGGAGATCCTGGCCACCGTGAAGACCACGGACCGCACGGGCGTCGAGATGGAGGCCCTCACCGCGGTCTCCGTCGCCGCGCTCACCGTGATCGACATGGTGAAGGCGGTCGACAAGGGAGCGGTCATCACGGACGTACGGGTGGAGGAGAAGACGGGCGGCAAGTCGGGCGACTGGAGCCGGGCATGACATATCGCGCTCTTGTGGTCACCGCCTCCAACCGGGCCGCCGCCGGGGTCTACGAGGACAAGGGCGGCCCGCTGGTCGCGCACGGCCTGAAGGGCTTCGGCTTCGCGGTCGACGGCCCGCAGATCGTGCCCGACGGCGACCCGGTCGGCGCCGCCCTGCGCGCGGGCGTCGACGCCGGGTACGACGTCATCGTGACCACCGGCGGTACCGGCATCTCGCCCACCGACCGCACGCCCGAGGCGGCCCGGGAGGTGATCGACTTCGAGGTGCCGGGCATCGCGGAGGCGATCCGGGCGTACGGCAGGGAGAAGGTGCCGACGGCCGCGCTCTCCCGGGGCCTGGCCGGAGTGGCACGGGGGACGCTGATCATCAACCTGCCCGGCTCCAGCGGCGGGGTGAAGGACGGCCTGGCCGTCCTGGAGCCCCTCCTGATCCACGCCGTCGACCAGATCCGCGGCGGCGACCACCCCAGACCCAGCAGCGGGGGTGCGAGCTGAACAGCCCATCCTGGCCCGTCGTGCTGAGGGACGGCGACATCGTCCTGAGGCCGATAAAGATGCGCGACCAGCGGGCCTGGCGCGAGGTCAACCGGCGCAACCGGGACTGGCTGCGGCCGTGGGAGGCGACCATTCCGCCGCCCACTCCCAGCGGGCCGATCGCGCACCGGCCGACCTACCGCCAAATGGTCCGGCATCTGCGCTCCGAGGCGAACGCCGGCCGGATGCTGCCGTTCGTCATCGAGTACCAGGGGCGGCTGGTCGGGCAGTTGACGGTAGCCGGGATCACCTGGGGCTCGATGTGCTCAGGGCACGTCGGCTACTGGGTGGACGAGGCGGTGGCGGGCCGCGGCGTGATGCCGACGGCCGTCGCGCTCGTCGTGGACCACTGTTTCCGGACCGTAGGTCTGCACCGCATCGAGGTCTGCATTCGCCCCGAGAACGGGCCCAGCCGCCGGGTCGTGGAGAAACTCGGATTCCGTGAGGAGGGGCTGCGGCCGCGATATCTCCACATCGACGGGGCCTGGCGGGACCATCTCGTCTTCGCGCTCACGGCGGAAGAGGTGCCGGAGGGGTTGCTGAGCTGGTGGCAGCGGGCACGCTCTCAGAAGACGCCGCACTCGAAGCCGCAGAACACCCAGGGGAATCCCGCCTAGCCCCGGAAATTGAATAAGTGTTCGAAATTGATCGCCGGATGACCGGCTCGGGGCATTAAATTCGCGCCCCGAGCGGGCTGCTGATCGCATCGGTCACAAAAAAAGTTCGAAATATCAGCCAGATCGTGCGACACACCGGCTCAATTGGCAGATGGCCTCAAGCAAACCCCTCTACCGTGTGAGGCGTGAGCAGCAGCGGCCTCATCTACGCAGTCATTGTCGGGGCCTGGGCCGCCTACTTGGTGCCGATGTGGCTCCGTAGGCAGGACGAGCTGAACGAGGCCCGTCCGACGGAACGCTTCAGCACAGCCATCCGGTTGCTGTCCGGACGGGCGGGGATGGAGCGCCGGTACGCCAAGGACCAGCGTGCGCGCTCCACCGACGAGGGGGAGCCCAGCGCCGATGACCCGGGCGATGTCACCGAGTCGGTGGACGTCCGGGCCTTTGCCGTACCCCCGACCCGTCCGCAGACCCAGGCGACGGTCCAGGCACAGCCGCCGGGACGCCCGGAACCGGCGTCTGAACAGACGTCCAGGCCGGCACCCGAACGCGGCACGGCGTCCGCGCCCGAACCGGGCTCCGGCCCGACGGGCCCGGCACGCAAGGCACGTCCGAGGGTGCCCGCCGCCCGGCGCGCACCCGCGGACGAGGCGGCCGCGGCACGCGCCCGCCGTACGAAGGTGCTGGCGCGGCGCAGGCGTACCACCGTCGTCCTCTTCCTCGCCTTCACGCTCGGCGCGATCGTCGCCGCCGTCGGCGGGCTCGCGTTCCTGTGGGCGCCCGGCATCCCGGCCGTGCTCCTCAGCGGATACATCGCGTATCTGCGCACCCAGGAGCGCCGCCGCTTCGCGTACCAGATGGACCGGCGCCAGGCCGAGGTCGCCGCCCAGCGGGTGCGCGAGCATGCCCGTCAGTCGCGCCGGCGCGGCGCCGCCGAGGGCGCCGACGGTGTCGACGAGTCCGACGAAGGGGCCGAACCAGGTACCGGCACCGGGATGTCCGCGCTCGCCGCGGACCGGCGCGCCCTCGTCGAGCAGACCGACCACGCCGAGTGGGTCGACCAGCAGCGTGAGCGGCAGCGGCGGCCCGGGCGCGGCGACAGCTGGGACCCGGTCCCGGTGCCGTTGCCGACGTATGTGACCGCGCCGGTCGCGCCGCGGGCCACCTCCACCGTGGATCTCGGGGCGCCGGACACCTGGAGCTCGGCCCGGTCGAGCGCCGTCGGGCGGGACCGGGACCGGGAGGCGGGTGCCGACGCCGGGGACGGTGCCGCGCGGGGCGATCAGTCGCCGGACGCGGCGCACGGCGAGGAGAAGGGCGAGGGCGGCGGTCGTAGCGACGCCCGCCGGGCCGCATCCGCTCGCCGGGCGCGGGAGCGGGGCCGTACGCCCCTGTTCGACCAGTACGAGGACGGCGAGCGGCCCCGCGCGGCCAACGAGTAACGGATTTCCGAGCAGGCCGATCGGGGTGCTAAAGTTTCACTCGTTGCAAGGGCCTGTGGCGCAGTCCGGTAGCGCACCTCGTTCGCATCGAGGGGGCCAGGGGTTCAAATCCCCTCAGGTCCACCGCAACGACTTTCCAAGGCAACTTGGGCAGTTGGCGAGATCCCGTCCGATCGGTTGATCGGGCGGGATCTTCGTTTTGTCCAGGGGCAGTACCGGTCGGGCTCAAAGGGGAGCGTGGAGAAGGCCGCCGCACGGTTACCGGCGAAGGGCGCGGCGCCGCTGCGGAACATGGGCTTCCGGCGGTTTGTGACCGCCAGTCTGATATCGGCCACCGGGTCCGCGATGGCGCCTCTCGCGCTCGCCTACTCCGTGATCGAGCAGGGCGGCGGGGCCGGGGCCCTCGGTGTGGTGCTCGCCACGAACACCGTTCCGACCGTCGTCTTCCTCCTCATGGGCGGAGTGCTCGCGGACCGTATGTCCCGCAGCCGGCTGCTCTTCCTCGGCAACCTGCTGGCGGCCGCCGCACAGGGGGCGCTGGCGGTCGTCGTCGGCACCGGCCAGGCGACGACCACCTCCATCGCGGTCTGCGGGTTCGTCTCCGGTACGGCGATGGCCTTCACCGTGCCCGCCACCCAGGGGGCCGTCGCCCAGATCGTGCCCGCGGAGCAGTTGCAGCAGGCCAACACGCTGCTCAGGCTGCCGGTCAACGCCGTCAAGGTGCTCGGACCGGCCGTCGGCGGAGTCGTCGTCGCGGTCAGCGGCCCGGCCTGGGCGCTGGCCTGGGACGCGCTCTCCTTCGCCGTGGCCGCCCTGCTGCTGCTCGGGCTGCGCCTGGACGCGCCCGTCGCCGTCGCCGGCGTGCTGACCGATCTGCGGGAGGGCTGGGCGGGCTTCTGGTCACGGACCTGGCTGTGGACCTATACGGCGGCCGGGACCGTGCTGGTCGCCGCGTGGCTGGCCGGGTTCCAGCTACTGGGGCCCGTCGTCGCGGCGGAGCGGTATGCGGGGGCGCGGGACTGGGGGCTGGTGCAGGGGGCGTTCGCGGCCGGGCTGCTGGCCGGGACGGTGGTGTGTCTGCGCTGGCGGCCGCACCGGTTGCTGGTCGTGGCCGTCGTGGCCGGTGCGCCCCTCGCCGCCCCGCTGCTCGCCATGGGAGCGGGACTGCCGCTGCCCTGGGTGCTGTTGGCCACGCTGCTCGCGGGGGCCGGGCTGGACGTGGCGGTCGTCACGTGGACGACCGCCTTTCAGCAGCATGTGCCGCAGGGGGAGTTGGGGCGGATGAGCGCGTTCAACAATGTGGGCGAGCGGCTGGCGATTCCGCTCGGCTATCTGCTGACCGCCCTCGCGGCCGGGCTGTGGGACGACCGGACGGTGCTGGTGGCGTGTGCCGGGCTCGTCGTCGTCGCGGTCGTCCTCAACCTCTGTGTGCGGGACCTGTATCGCATCAACGCGACTCGGAAGTGACCGCTCAGAGCGCCTTCGCGTAGCACAGGCTCAGTTCGTGGTGGCGGTAGTAGCCGAACTTCTCGCACGGCTCGTACCCGCTGGACAGGTACAGCGCCACCGCCTCCGGCTGCTTGGCGCCGGTCTCCAGCACCATGCGGACCCGGCCCGCCGCTCGGGCGTCCTCCTCCAGCGCGGCCAGGATGCGGCGCGCCAGGCCCCGGCCGCGCATCTGCTCGATCACATACATCCGCTTGATCTCGGCGTCGCCGTCCGCGTTGCCCTCGCCGTTCTCGTCCTGGACGCGCCAGGCGCCGGAGGCCACGGGGGCGCCGAGCTCGTCGTACGCGATCAGGTACAGGCCGTTCGGCGGGACGAAGTCCGCCGGGTCCATGGGTGTGGCGTCGCCGCCGTCGCCGTAGCGGACGCCGTACTCGGCCTGGACCTGGTCGTTCAGCTTGACGGCGTCGGGGTGGTCGAAGGAGACCGGGCGTATATGCATGCTAGATACCGTATATCAATTCAAGATCAAGGGGTTCCAAAGCCGGACTCCGTCCAGTGTGCCGGTAAGGTGCCGGAGTGCTCACTGTGACCTCTGTGAATGTGAACGGGCTGCGGGCCGCCGCGAAGAAGGGCTTCGTGGAGTGGCTCGCCGGTACCGAGGCCGATGTGCTGTGTCTGCAGGAGGTGCGCGCGGAGCCGCAGCAGCTGCCTGAGCAGGTGCGGACGCCCGACGGGTGGCATGTCGTGCACGCGCCCGCCGCCGCCAAGGGGCGCGCCGGCGTCTCGCTCTACACCCGCCGTGAGCCCGACCGGATCCAGGTCGGTTTCGGGTCGAGTGAGTTCGACGGCAGCGGGCGCTATGTCGAGGCCGACCTGCCGGGTGTGACGGTCGCCTCGCTCTATCTCCCCTCCGGCGAGGTCGGCACCGAGCGGCAGGACGAGAAGGTCCGCTTCATGGGTGAGTTCCTGGCCCATCTGAAGGGCCTGCGCGAGCGGGCCGCCGCCGACGGCCGGGAGGTCGTGGTCTGCGGCGACTGGAACATCGCCCACCAGCAGGCCGACCTGAAGAACTGGCGCGGCAACACCAAGAACTCCGGGTTCCTGCCGGAGGAGCGCGCCTGGCTCGGCCAGGTGCTCGACCCGGCCGACGGCGGCTACGTCGACGTCGTACGGTCGCTGCACCCGGACGTCGAGGGGCCGTACTCGTGGTGGTCGTACCGCGGGCGGGCCTTCGACAACGACACCGGCTGGCGTATCGACTACCAGATCGCGACGCCGGGGCTCGCCGGGAAGGCCCTCAAGGGGTACGTCGAGCGGGCGGCGACGCATGCGGAGCGGTGGTCGGACCACGCGCCCGTGACGGTGGTCTACGGCAGCTAGTCGCGCTCCCGCTGCTTGCGCAGCCGCCGGTCCAGGGCCAGGGACAGTTCCGCCTCCACCACGCTCCGGGCGAGGGGGCGCAGGCGCTGGAGGTCGTCCTCGTGGGTGTGGCGGAGTACCAGGTCGGCGAACATCTCCGCCAGGTCGTCCACATGCTCGCGGACCCGCTTGCCCGCCGCCAGGACCTCCGAGAGCGGGATGCCCTCGCGGACCAGGGCCGAGGAGACGTCCAGCAGGCGGCGGCTGATGTGGACGATCTCGTCGCCGTCCGTGCCGAGGTAGCCGAGTTCCAGGGCGGCGGCGAGGTTCTCCGGGGTGACCTGGCCCTCGAAGCGGGCGGCGAGTTCCTCGGGGGTGAGCCGGACCGGCTCCTCCTCGGTCGGGGCGGCGACGCCGAGCACGTCGGCGACGTCCCGGCCGTGGTCGAGGGCCTCCGCCAGTTCCGCGATGCCGGTCAGGGTGTGGCCGCGCTCCAGCAGCGCCGCGATCGTGCGCAGGCGGGCCAGGTGGTGGTCGTCGTACCAGGCGATACGGCCCTCGCGGCGGGGTGGCGGTATCAGCTTGCGTTCCCGGTAGAAGCGCAGGGTGCGCACCGTGATGCCGGCTTGGCGGGCCAGTTCCTCCATGCGGTACTCACGCTTATCGGTCACTGGGGAACCTTAATTCGTACTGGGGGTAACTTTCCTCGCTCGACCCCTACCGGTCGGTACGGAGCTCCTCTACTCTCCATTGCGCCAGTGTTCACTGGCAAGGTTTCGGTTCAAGTGTGTTCAAGTGTGGAGGCACAGGCATGGCCGAACGCGAACATGTGCGGGTCGCGGTGGTCGGGTCGGGGTTCGGCGGGCTGGGGGCCGCCGTACGGCTGCGACGCGAGGGCGTCACCGACTTCGTCGTCCTGGAGCGGGCCGACAGCGTCGGCGGCACGTGGCGGGACAACAGCTATCCGGGGTGTGCGTGCGATGTGCCGTCGCATCTGTACTCGTTCTCCTTCGCGCCCAACCCCGACTGGCCGCGCACCTTCTCCGGGCAGGAGCACATCCGCGCCTATCTGGAGCACGTGACCGACGTGTTCCGGCTGCGGCCGCACATCCGCTTCGACTCCGAGGTGAAGCGGATGACCTGGAACGGCGAGAGGCTGTGCTGGGACATCGAGACCAGCGCCGGCGAACTGTCCGCGGACTTCGTCGTCTCCGCCACCGGGCCGCTGTCCGACCCCAGGATCCCGGACATCCCGGGGCTCGACTCCTTTCCCGGCAAGGTCTTCCACTCCGCCCGCTGGGACCACGACTACGACCTGCGCGGCAAGCGCGTCGCCATGGTCGGCACCGGCGCCTCCGCCATCCAGATCGTGCCGGCCGTCCAGCCCGAGGTCGAGCGGCTGACCCTCTTCCAGCGCACCCCGCCCTGGGTGATGCCCCGTATCGACCGCGCCATCAGCGACGCCGAGCGCTCCGTGCACCGGGCCCTGCCCTTCACCACCCGGCTGCGCCGAGGGCTGCTGTGGGGGATGCGGGAGTTGCAGGTCCAGGCGTTCACCAAGCACCCGGGCGAGCTGGGGTTCATCGAGCAGCTGGCCAAGCGGAACATGGGCCGCTCGATCAAGGACCCGGCGCTGCGCGCCAAGCTCACCCCCGACTACCGCATCGGCTGCAAGCGGATCCTGCTGAGCAGCGAGTACTACCCGGCGATCGCCCGGCCCAATGTGGACGTGGTGGCGAGCGGGTTGAGTGAGATCCGCGGCTCGACCCTCGTCGCCGCCGACGGCACCGAGGCCGAGGTCGACGCGATCGTCTTCGGTACCGGGTTCCATGTCACCGACATGCCGATCGCCGACCGGGTCGTGGGCGCGGAGGGCAGGACGCTCGCCGAGGCGTGGCAGGGCGGGATGGAGGCGCTGCGGGGTGCCTCCGCCGCCGGGTTCCCGAACTGGATGACCATCATCGGGCCGAACACCGGCCTGGGGAATTCGTCCATGATCCTGATGATCGAGTCCCAGCTGAACTACCTGGCCGACTTCGTACGGCAGTTGAACGTCCTCGGCGGCCGGGTCGCCCTCGACGCGCGGCCCAGCGCGGTGCACGCCTGGAACCGGCGGGTGCAGGAGCGCATGAAGCGGACGGTGTGGAACACGGGCGGGTGCACCAGCTGGTACCTCGACGCCGCCGGCCGCAACACCACCATCTGGCCCGGTACGACGACCGAGTTCAGGCGGGCGACACGGCGCGTGGACCTCGCGGAGTACGCGGTCGTGCGAGCCGCCTCCGTCGAAACCGGCAACGACAAGACCGGCAACGACAAGACCGACAGCGACAAGACCCACAACGGCAAGACCGACAACGACAAGACCGACAACGACAAGACCGCGGAGGTCACCGCGTGAGCCGCCTCATGAGCGTCGCCTCCGGGCCGTACGCCCCTCCCGCCCCCGCCCGTGAGCTGACGGCCGTGTCCGCCGACGGCGCCCGGCTGCACATAGAGGTGCACGGGCCCGAGAACGCGCCCCCCGTCGTCCTCGCCCACGGCTGGGCCTGCTCGACCGCCTTCTGGGCGGCGCAGATCCGCGAACTGGCCGCCGACCACCGGGTCATCGCCTACGACCAGCGCGGCCACGGACGCAGCCCGGCGAGCCCGGCATGCAGCCCCGACGCGCTCGCCGACGACCTCGAAGCCGTACTGAAGGCCACCCTGGCACCCGGCGAGCAGGCCGTGATCGCCGGGCACTCCATGGGCGGCATGACGGTGATGGCCGCCGCCGGACGCCCGGCGCTGCGCGAGCACGCCGCCGCCGTCCTGCTGTGCAGCACCGGAGCCTCGCGGCTGGTCGCCGAGTCGACGGTCATACCCTTGCGGGCGGGCCGGCCGCGCACCTGGCTGACCCGGCGCGTCCTCGGCTCCCGGGCACCGCTCGGGCCGGTCACGCCGGTCGCCCGGGCGATCCTCAGGTACGCCACGATGGGCCCCGGTTCGGCCCCGCACATGGTGGAGGCGTGCGCGCGGATCGTGCACGCCTGCCCGCGCAAGGTGCGCTACGCCTGGTCGCAGGTGCTCGACCTGCTCGATCTCGACCACGGCGTACGGCGGTTGTCGGTGCCGACCGAGGTGGTCGTCGGCACGGCCGACCGGATGACCCCGCCGGTGCACGCCCGCGCGCTGGCCGCCGCGCTGCCGGACTGCCTCGGTGTCACCGAGCTGCCCGGCCTCGGGCACATGACGCCGGTCGAGGCACCCGAGCTGGTGACCGGGCGAATACGGGAGCTCGTCACGACGTACACGCGGGCCAGGACGCACACACAGGTGAAGGAGGGCGCATGAGCAGGGTGAGCCTCGAAGGACAGGTCGCCGTCGTCACGGGCGCGGCGCGGGGCGTCGGTGAGCTGCTCGCGCGCAAGCTCTCCGCGCGCGGGGCGAGCGTGGCGCTGGTCGGGCTGGAGCCGGACGCGCTCAAGCAGGTCTCCGAGCGGCTGCACGGCGACAGCGACCACTGGTACGCCGACGTGACGGATCACGAGGCGATGGCGCAGGTCGCGCGGGAGGTCAAGGAGCGGTTCGGGAAGGTCGACATCGTCGTCGCCAACGCCGGTGTCGCGACCGGCGGGCCGTTCGTCGACTCCGACCCGGAGGCCTGGCGGCGGGTCATCGAGGTCAACCTCATCGGATCGGCGGTGACGGCACGCGCGTTCCTGCCGGTGCTGATGGAGAGCCGGGGGTATCTGCTGCAGATCGCCTCGCTGGCCGCCATCACTCCGGCGCCGATGATGACCGCGTACTGCGCGTCCAAGTCGGGTGTGGAGGCGTACGCGCACAGTCTGCGGGCCGAGGTCGGGCACAAGGGCGTGCGGGTCGGCGTCGGTTATCTGTCCTGGACCGACACCGACATGGTGCGCGGCGCCGATCAGGACGACGTCATGCGGGAGTTGAGGCAGCGGCTGCCGTGGCCGTCCAACAAGACCTATCCGCTGGGGCCTGCGGTCGACCGGATCGTGGCCGGGATCGAGCGGCGGTCCAGCCATGTGTACGGGCAGTGGTGGCTGCGCGGTATGCAGGGGGTGCGCGGGTATCTGCCGGGGCTCATCGGGACGGTGGGGCAGCGGGAGATGCGGCGGTTCGGGGACCGGCTGGAAGGGATGCGGACGGGGCTGGTCGGGGCGGGTGGCGCCGCCGACGAGGAGGAGCGAACTGGGCGTACTACGCGGCGTAACTGATCGACATGCGGAGGGTGATCGCCCGTGTGAATCTGGTCGAGGCCCCAGCGATTCAGCGAGGGCCGGCCCCCCCCAACGCACTACGGGAGTGAACCCACATGGGTATGAAGGACCAGTTCCAGGAGAAGTCCGAGCAGCTGAAGCAGCGTGCGCAGCAGCAGGGTCAGCGCAGGCCGGGCCAGCCGGGCCAGCCGAGCCAGCCGAGCCAGCCGGAGCGGGGCCGTCCGCAGCGGCCGCAGCGGGACGAGGAGTCCGAGCGGCGGACGCGTGAGGACGAGGAGCGCTTCGACCAGGACTACGACCGGTAAGTCCTTCGCGCCGAGCGCGGGGCACCCCCTGATGCGGGGGTGCCCCGCGTTTGTGGTTCTCTCGTGTCATGACCAGTCACTGCTGCGGGGCGATGGCCGACCGCGTGAACGCGCGCTGCGACCAGCACGACGATCCCTTCGCCTGCCCGGACGCGCTGGTCGGCTTCAGCGCCAGGTTCCAGGAGTACGGGCTGATCATCCATGACGGCGGCACGTCGAAGATCACGATCGACTTCTGCCCCTGGTGCGGACGGCGCCTTCCCGAATCGCAGCGGGACCGGTGGTTCGACGAATTGGAGCGCCGCGGGATCGATCCGTGGGAGGACGAGGTCCCCGCCGAGTTCCAGGACGACCGCTGGCTGGCCTCTCAAGAACGCGCCTCTCACGAACGCACCTCTTAAGAACGCGCCTCTCAAGAACGCGGCGGAAGCTTCGGCCGCGAGCGGTCCGGGACGTGGGTGTAGTCCGGGGGCGTCGCCGGAGGGTTGGATTCCAGTAGCTTCAGGGCCAGTTCCACCGCGTCCGTCAGCTGGGCGTGGCGGCCCTCCGCCCAGTCCAGGGGGGTGCGGAGGATCTCCAGGTCCGGGGTCACGCCCTTGTTCTCGATGCTCCAGCCGTACGCGTCGAACCACGCCGCGTTCATCGGGACCGTGATCACCGTGCCGTCCCCGAGCCGGTGGCGGCCGGTCATGCCGACCACTCCGCCCCAGGTGCGCTGACCGACGACCGGGCCGAGCTTCAGCAGCTTGAAGGCCGCTGTGATCATGTCGCCGTCGGACGAGGTCGCCTCGTCGGCCAGGGCGACCACCGGGCCCCTCGGGGCGTTCGAGGCGTACGACACCGGCTGGGCGTTGCGCGTGAGGTCCCAGCCCAGGATCGTGCGGCTCAGCTTCTCCACCACCAGCTCGCTGATGTGGCCGCCCGCGTTGCCGCGTACGTCGACGATCAGCGCGGGGCGTGACATCTCCATCCGCAGGTCGCGGTTGAACTGGGCCCACCCCGAGCCGCCCATGTCGGGGATGTGGAGGTAGCCGCAGCGGCCCCCGCTCAACTCCCGTACGACCTCGCGGCGTTTGGCGACCCAGTCCTGGTAGCGCAGGGGGCGTTCGTCGATCAGGGGGACCACCGCCACCCTGCGGGCCCGGCCTGCTTCGCCCTCCGCCGGGGTGAAGGTCAGCTCCACCGTCGTACCGCCGGCGCCGGCCAGCAGGGGATAGGGGCCCGCCACCGGGCCCACGGGGCGGCCGTCGACGTGGGTGAGGACCGCGCCCTCGCGGATTCCCGTGCCGGCCAGCGGGGAGCGGGCCTTGGAGTCGGAGGACTCGCCGGGGAGGATGCGCTTGACCACCCAACCCTCCTCGCGGCGTACGAAGTTGGTGCCCAGCAGGCCCTGCCAGCGCTGGTAGTGCGGTGGGCCCTCGTTGCGGCGGGCGGCCGTGACATAGGCGTGGGAGGTGCCGAGTTCGCCGAGGACCTCGCGGAGCAGATCCGCGAACTCGTCGGGGGAGGCGACGCGTTCGACGAGGGGGCGGTACTGGTCGAGCACCGCGTCCCAGTCGATGCCGCACATGTTCGGCTCCCAGAAGTACGCCCTGATCAGCCGCCCCGCCTCCGCGTACGACTGCCTCCACTCCGCGGCCGGGTCCACCTTGTGCAGGATGCGGCGGGCGTCGATCCACACCGTGGTGTCGCTGTCGCCGGACTCGCTCGCGGGGACCGCCCGCAGGTCGCCCTCGTCGAGCAGGACCAGCCGGCTGCCGTCGCCGCTCACCGCGAACCAGTCCAGATGGTCGACGAGTTCGGTCTTCTTCGCCTTGCTGATGTTGAAGTGTTCGAGGGTCGGCCGCCCGGTCATGTCGTCCGGGTTGGCGAACGTCTCGCCCAGCGCGCCCGAGATCGGCCAGCGCAGCCAGACCAGCCCGCCGCCCGCTACCGGGTACAGCGCCGAGTACTTGGAGGCGGTGACAGGGAAGGGGGTGACCCTGCTCTCCAGGCCCTCGACCTCGACGGTCGTCGCGCCCGCGTCCCCGCCCTCCTCGTCCTCCACCGGGTCCAGGCCCCCGGCGGCCGGGCGGCCCTCCGGGGTCAGGGCGAAGGGGGAGGGGGTGGCCGAGGACAGGGGGACCAGATAGGGACGGCAGCCCAGCGGGAAGGACAGGTCCCCGGTGTGGACGTCGTACACCGGGTCGAAGCCGCGCCAGGAGAGGAAGGCCAGATAGCGGCCGTCCCGGGTGAACACCGGGTTCTCGTCCTCGAAGCGGCCGCCCGTGACGTCGACGATCAGGGTGTCCTCCTGCCCCATCCGGGAAATACGGGCCAGCTTGATCTGGCGCAGGGAGCGGCCGATCCCGGGGTGCGACCACGTCAGCCAGGTCCCGTCCGGGGAGAAGGCCAG
The DNA here is from genome assembly GCF_042740355.1 of Streptomyces sp. NPDC059010. Lineage (NCBI taxonomy): Bacteria > Bacillati > Actinomycetota > Actinomycetes > Kitasatosporales > Streptomycetaceae > Streptomyces > Streptomyces sp. NPDC059010. The sequence goes on along the minus strand of NZ_JBHYJA010000015.1, from coordinate 186,485 downwards.
GTCCCGTACGGGGCCGTTGACCGAGTGGATCAGCTCCGTGACCTCGCCGTTGGAGTCCTCCGTGACGTCGAGGAGGAGCAGCCGTCCGTCGTGGGAGGCGATGGCGACCCGCTCGCCCTTCGGGTCGGCGACCAGCTCCAGGACCCGGCCCACCTCGCCGGAGGCCAGCCGCCGGGGTTCGCGGTCGCCGGTGGCCCGGGGCAGATAGGCGATCTCGATCGCGTCCTCGCCCTCCGCGTCCGTCACATACGCGACCTGGCCGACCGAGCCGAGCATCTCCGGGAGCCGGACCCGTACGCCCGGGGTGTCGGTGATGGTGCGGGCGGGGCCGTCCCGGTGGGTGAGCCAGTACAGGCTGCCGCGTACGACGACGGCGCTCGCGCGGCCCGTCTCGTCCACGGAGACACCGTCCACGTGCTGAGCGGCGGGCACCTGGTAGGTGCGCCGGCCCGCGCGCGGCCCGCTCAGCCGTACGTCGAGCTTGCGCGGCTCGGAGTCCGCGGTGAGGTCGTCCACGATCCACAGGTCGCCCGCGCACTGGTACACCACCCGGGTCCCGTCACTGGCGGCATGCCGGGCGTAGAAGGCGTCGTGGTCGGTGTGCCGGCGCAGGTCGGAGCCGTCGTAGGCGCAGGAGTAGAGGTTGCCGACGCCCTCGTGGTCGGAGAGGAAGGCGATCCGGCCGCCGACGAACAAGGGGGAGTGGAGGTGGCCGTCGATGTCCGGGAGCAGGCGTTCGCCGTGCAGCCAGAGGCGGCCGGTGGCGCCGCCCCGGTAACGCTTCCAGGAGGCCGGTTCGTGCGGCGGGGTGCCGGTCAGGAGCAGGGTCTTGCGCTCGCCGTCGATGTCGGCGACCTGGATGTCGGAGCAGGGCCCCCAGGGGAGCTTGCGGCCGGGGTCGCCGTTGACGAGGACCTTGTAGGCCCAGGTGAAGTGGGAGAAGGGCTCGCCGTGGGAGGCGACGGCGAGGATCACGCCGTCCGGTGTGAAGCCGCACACCTGGGTGTCCGCCGAGCCCCAGTGGGTGAGCTGTGTGCCCGGGCCGCCGTCCACCGGGACCAGGTGGATCTCGGGGACCAGGGTGCGCCAGCTCGTGTACGCGATGTGCCGGCCGTCGGGGGAGAAGCGGGGGTGGCCGATCTTGGTGCGGTCCACGGTGAGCCGCCAGGCACGGCCCGGGGTGTCGCCCGGGGCGCCGAGGGGGGCCAGCCACAGGTCGTCCTCGGTCACGAAGCACAGCAGGTCGTCATGAAGGTGCGGCAGGCGCAGATAGGTCACCTCCCCATGCTTTTCCCGTGGACGTACCTGAGCAACTCGTGACATTTCATGGCGGCGGGGAGCGTTGTGACGCCCAACACGAACGAAACCGTTTCGTTTCGATGGCTGGGTGCGCTACATTCGTCGTGTACGAAACCGTGTCGTTCGGAGCGGGAAGGTGGAGAGGGACATGACTGAGGTCGCAACGGGGCGTCGCAGTCGTATCACTCCCGAGCGCGAGGCCGAGTTGTACGAGGCCGTGCTCGACCTGCTCCGGGAAGTCGGCTACGACGCCCTCACCATGGACGCCGTAGCGGCCCGCACCCGGTCCAGCAAGGCGACGCTCTACCGCCAGTGGGGCGGAAAGCCTGAGCTGGTGGCCAAGGCGGTCCGGCACAACAAGCCGGGGAACACCGCCGACGTCGACACCGGATCCCTGCGGGGCGACCTCCACGCTTTGACGGCACGTGAGGACGACTGCTCCATGCAGAAGAACGCCGCACTGATGCGGGGTCTGTTCATGGCGGTGCACGGCAATCCGGACCTCCTCGCCGCGTTCAAGGAACTGCTGGTCGAACCGGAGATGGAGGAGTTCAACCGGGTGGTCCGGCGGGCCGTCGACCGTGGCGAGGTCCGTGCCGACTGTCCGGCGCTCGACTATGTGGTGCACATGCTCGTCGGCGCGTTCGCCACGCGCACGCTGATCGATGACCAGCCGCCGACCCAAGCGTTCCTCACCTCGTACATCGACGCCGTGGTCCTCCCCGCCCTCGGCGTACCCGTCAACTGACGAATCCCGGCAGCTGACGAGTCCCCGCAGCTGACGATTTCCCCAGCAAGCCCTCCTCCTGACGTATCCGCTCATGTCGTCGGGCTGATCACCCCTGCCCTGAACCACCCACGACCTGACCGGGAGTCACTCTCGTGGCCACCTTTCTCTACAAGCTCGGCCGGCTCGCCTTCAGGCGACGGCATTTCGTCGCCCTCATATGGGTCGCGCTGCTCACCCTCGCCGGTGTGGGCGCGGCCAGCGCGCCCACCGCGGGCAGCACCTCCTTCTCGATCCCCGGCACCGAGGCGCAGAAGGCCTTCGACCTGCTGGAACAGCGCTTCCCCGGCATGAGCGCCGACGGTGCGACGGCCCGGGTCGTCTTCAAGGCACCGGACGGGGAGAAGATGACGGACGCGGCCAACAAGGCGACCGTCGAGGAGACCGTCAAGGAACTGTCCGACGGCTCCGAGGTGGCCTCCGTCGCCGACCCGTACACCGCGCACGCCGTCAGCAAGGACGGCACGATCGCGTACGCGTCGGTGAAGTACGAGGTCTCCGGCATGGAGCTGAAGGACGCCTCTCGCGAGGCCCTGGAGGACGCGGCGCGGGACGCGCGGCACTCCGGGCTGACCGTGGAGGTCGGCGGTGACGCGCTCCAGACGACGCCCGAGACCGGCGCCACGGAGATCATCGGCATCGCCGTCGCCGCGGTCGTCCTCGTCATCACCTTCGGCTCCCTGATCGCGGCGGGGCTTCCGCTGCTCACCGCCCTGATCGGCGTGGGCATCGGCATCTCGACGATCACCGCGCTGGCCAGCGCCCTGGAGCTGGGCTCCACCACCTCCACGCTGGCGATGATGATCGGCCTCGCGGTCGGCATCGACTACGCCCTGTTCATCGTCTCCCGCTACCGCGCCGAGCTGGCCGAGGGCCGTGAGCGCGAGGAGGCGGCCGGCCGGGCCGTCGGCACCGCGGGCTCGGCGGTGGTCTTCGCGGGCCTGACCGTCGTGATCGCCCTGGTCGGCCTGTCGGTCGTCAACATCCCGATGCTGACCAAGATGGGCATCGCCGCGGCGGGCACCGTCGTGATCGCGGTGCTGATCGCGCTGACGATGATCCCGGCGCTGCTCGGTTACGCGGGCAAGAAGGTCCGGCCCGCCGGCAAGAAGAGCCGCTGGATGGGCGGCAATCGGGCCGAGAAGAAGGCCGCCGCCTCCGGTACGGCCGCGCCGGCCAAGCCCAACCTGGGCACCCGCTGGGCCAGCTTCGTCGTACGCCGTCCGATCGCCGTCCTCCTCCTGGGCGTCCTCGGCCTCGGCGCCGCCGCGATCCCCGCGGCCTCCCTGGAGCTGGGCCTGCCCGACGACGGTTCGCAGCCGACGTCCACGACCCAGCGCCGTGCCTACGACCTGCTGTCCGACGGCTTCGGGCCCGGCTTCAACGGTCCGCTGATGGTCGTCGTCGACGCCAAGGGCAGCGGCGACGCGGACGCGGTGTTCAAGCAGGTCGGCGATGACATCAAGGGCCTGAAGAACGTCGTGACGGTCACCCCGGCGGCGCCCAACAAGGCGGGCGACACGGCGACGATCACGGTGATCCCGGACTCCAAGCCGTCCTCGGTGACGACGGAGGACCTGGTGCACTCCATCCGCGACAAGGGCGCGGAGGTGAAGGCCGACACCGACGCGGACGTGCTGGTCACCGGCTCGACGGCGATGAACATCGACGTCTCGCAGAAGCTGAACGACGCGCTGCTGCCGTATCTGGCCCTGGTCGTGGGCCTGGCCTTCCTCCTGCTGATCGTGGTCTTCCGCTCGATCCTGGTCCCGCTCAAGGCGGCGCTCGGCTTCCTGCTGAGCGTGATGGCGGCCCTCGGCGCGGTGGTCGCGGTCTTCCAGTGGGGCTGGCTGGCGAGCCTCATGGGCGTGGAGGAGACCGGCCCGGTGATGTCCATGATGCCGATCTTCATGGTCGGCGTGGTCTTCGGGCTGGCGATGGACTACGAGGTGTTCCTCGTGACCCGGATGCGCGAGGCGTACGTCCACGGCGAGAAGCCGAGCCAGGCGGTGGTGACCGGGTTCAAGTACGGCGCGAGGGTCGTCACGGCCGCCGCCGTGATCATGATGGCGGTCTTCGCGGGCTTCATCGGCTCGTCCGAGTCCATGGTCAAGATGATCGGCTTCGGCCTCGCCGTCGCGGTCTTCTTCGACGCCTTCATCGTGCGGATGGCGATCGTCCCGGCGGTCCTGGCGCTGCTCGGCAAGAAGGCCTGGTGGCTCCCGAAGTGGCTGGACCGCGCCCTGCCGAACGTGGACGTGGAGGGCGAGGGGCTGCGGGCGCAGACCGACCGGAACGAGGACGAGGACCGGGAGCTGGCGCGCGTCTGACCCGCCACTCCTGAAGCAGCCGGTGAGGGCCCCGTGGGGACGGGGTGCCCTCACCGGCTTTCCGCGGAACGGGCTATGCGCCCTCGTGGTCACCGCGCAGGGAACGGACCATGCTCTGCAGGATCCGGAACGCGTCCGACTGCTCGGGCTCGGTCAGGCCGGCCAGCATTCTGGCCTCGACGGACCGGACGGCCGCGCTCGCCTTCTCAAGGCTTCGCCGGCCGCGAGGCGTGAGCCGGGTGGGAAGCGCCTTCCCGACGGGTGCCTGCTCGGGCCTGGTCACGTAGCCGTCTCGCTCCAGGGCCTGGAGCAGCACATTCATCGTCTGCCGTGTCACGAACGCGCCTCGTGCGAGCTCGGAGTTCGACAAGCCCGGTCGTTGCGCCAGCAGTTCGAGGCAGGAGTAGTGCGTCACGCTCATCCCGAGCGGCCGCAGCACCTCCTCCATGGCCGCGCGCAGGGCGCTCGACGCTTCTTTGAGCAGGTAGCCCAGTGACGTCTCCAGGTCGACGCCGACACCTTCTTGACTCATGTCAGTATTCTGACATAGCTTGCGGCGTGTCAGAAAACTGACACGAAATCCAGGGAGTGTCATCATGCCCGCCACCGGCCCCGACTTCATCTCGCTCCAAGTGCGCGACCTCGCCGATTCGCAGGCGTTCTACGAGCAGTACCTGGGCCTCGTCCGCTCGCCGGCCGGACCTCCGCACGCCGTCGTCTTCGAGACGAAGCCGATCGCGTTCGCGGTCCGCGACGTCGTTCCCGGCACCGACCTCGCATCCGTCGCCCAGCCCGGCATCGGTGCCGCGATCTGGCTCCACGCCACCGACGTCCAGGCCATCCATGACGCGCTCGTCGCCGACGGGCACACCATCGTCTCCGCACCGATCGACGGCCCCTTCGGCCGGACCTTCACCTTCGCCGACCCCGACGGCTACCAGGTCACACTCCACGACCGCGCCTGACGAGTCGCATCGTCACCCACCTCACGAAGTGAGGGCATCCGCCATGCAGGCCAGGTAGAGGGCCATGGTCGCGGCTCACCGAGTACGTCCTCACCGGCCGCCGTCCCGACGTACTGGCGCCGTTCCGCTTCGACCGGCTGCGGCGCTGAAACCTGGTCGCCTGCTCCGTGCACGCACCGCTAGCGTGCCGTGCATGACGACCAGCGACAGCAGCGCCGACAGCACGGGCTCCGGGGCCCACCCCCGATTCGCCGCCGCCCTCGAAGAGCTGGGGCTCGGCGAGGTCCATGACCGGATCCGGCGGTTCCCGGACGCGACCCGTACCGCCGGTGAGGCGGCCGCGGCGATCGGGTGTGAGCTGAGCCAGATCTGCAAGTCGCTGATCTTCGCGGCCGACGGGGTGCCGGTGCTGGTGCTGATGGACGGGGCCTCGCGGGTCGACCTGGAGCTGGTCCGCAAGGAACTCGGCGTCCAGAAGGTCACGCGGGCCAAGGCCGACGTCGTACGGGAGACGACGGGGTACGCCATCGGCGGCGTGCCGCCCTTCGGGCACCGTACGAAGACGCGGGTGCTCGCCGACCGGTCGCTGCTGGAGCACGAGGTCGTATGGGCCGCCGCGGGCAACCCGCACGCCGTCTTCCCGATGGCGCCCAAGGACCTCGTCGCCCATGCCGGCGCCACCCTGGTGGACGTGCGCGAGCAGTCGCAGACCTCGTGACCCCGCTGGTCACCGCCGCCGTCCTGCTGGCGGCCGTCACACATGCCAGCTGGAACGCCATCGCCCACCGGATCCCCGACAAACTGGTGGCGTTCACGCTCATATCCGGCGGCGGGATGCTGATCGGCGCGGGCCTCGCCCCCTTCGCCGCGTTCCCGGCGGCGGAGGCGTGGCCCTATCTCATGGCGTCGGCCCTCGTCCACGTCGTCTACTACGCGCTGCTCATGAAGTCCTTCCGGCTGGGCGACTTCGGGCTGGCCTACCCCATCGCGCGCGGCACCGCGCCACTCGTCGTCGCCGTGTTCGCCGCCGTGTTCGCGCACGAGGTCCCCGACGCGTGGGCGGCCACCGGAATCGCCCTGTCCTGCGCGGGACTCACCGGGGTCGCCCTGTGGGGTCTGCGCGGGCACCGGCCCAACTGGGCGGCGATCGGCGCGGCGTTGGCGACCGGGCTGAGCATCGCCGCGTACACCGTGATCGACGGGCTGGGGGTACGGGCCTCGGGGTCGTCCCTCGGCTACATCGCCTGGCTGATGGTGGTCGAGGGCCTGGCCGTTCCGGCGTACGCCGTCTGGTGCCGGCGCGGCCGTACGGTGGCCACCCTGCGCCCGTTCGCCGCCGTCGGTCTGCTCGGCGCCGCGCTGTCCGTCGCCGCGTACGCGCTGGTCCTGTGGGCACAGACGAAGGCGGAGCTGGCGCCGATCGCCGCGCTGCGGGAGTCCTCGATCATCGTGGGGGCCGCCATCGGGGCCGTCTTCTTCAAGGAGCGCTTCGGGGCGCCCCGGATCGCGGCGGCGGCGCTGCTGGTGCTGGGCATCGGCATGATGCTGCACGCGGGCTAGGCAGCTCCAAACCCGGGCATTATCGGCCAATTTGGGTCTGCCGTATGGTTCGGAGCGCGATTCCGTCACGCGCGGGGCCTGTGACGGATCTGTGATTCCAGTGCATCGAAGGTGTTGCGCCAGGCACCGTAGATTCAAAATGGTCGGCATCTGTGATCTGTCTGAGGGAGGACATGTGGCCGAGGAGCCGGATTCGGGAAAGCGGTTCGACGACTCCGAACTCCTGGAGATGTCCCAGGGCGACCCGGCGCAGGCGAGGCTGCTGCGCAAGTCCCTGGAGACCCTCGCCGCGGGACACGGCGGTGACGCTCTGAAGGAGATGGCCCAGGAGGTCCTCTCCGGGCGGTCCGGTCTGCGGGACGCGATGAACGTGTCCGCGTACGCCGACCAGCTGATCGAGCAGGCGGCCCCCATGACGGAGAAGTGGGTCTCACTCTCCGAGGCCGAGCGCGAGGAACTGGCCGCTGAGGGCCGGCGGGCGATCGCGGCCGAGCAGGAGCAGATCGACGAGGAACGACGCGCGACGCCCGAAAAGGGCGCCGGCCACAAGTCCCGGCATGAGGGCCGGGGCTGGTCACTGTACTGACGGGGGCAGGAGCCGACTGTGGGTTTTGAAGTAGAGCCGGACGCGATCCAGGGGTTCGCCTCGCTTGTGTCACGTGGCGCCGACGGCGCCACGAAGGCCGTCGACTACGCGAGCAACAACACGCAGATCGACAAGGCGGTCGGGGGAGCACTCTGGGACATGGTCGCGGGGAGCCACGACGAGTACGTGGAATCCGCCAAGAAGGCTCTGGGGAAGGCGCAGAGCGTCCTCAACTCCTCGCAGTCGGAACTGTCCAAGTCCGCCAAGTACTACCGCGAGACGGACACCGAGACCGCCTCGAAGATGGACGCCACCTATCCGGGCTCCAAGGGCGGCGGGGGCGCACCCTCCGGGGGCGGCAGCGGCAGCGGCAGCGACTTCGCCGATGCGCAGGACGCGTCGGCCACCCTGAAGAAGCCGGACGGGGGCAGCGACAACCCTCTGATCGCGTACGGCCAGGGGCACGCCGACGAATACGTGATGAACCCGGTCCAGAAGACCCTGGGCACCGTCCTGGACCTGGGCAGTCCGTCGACCGTGGCCGTGGAGGCGGTGAAACTGCTCTGCGGCTACGACATCTTCGGCGAGATCAACAACTGGATTCTGGGTGACTGGACCAAGTACAAGGACTGCGCCGAGGTCTGGTCGAATCTCGGCTCCTTCTGCGACGCGGTGGCCGCGAACCTGAAAAAGGGCACCACGAATGTCGGTGTGACCTGGCAGGGCAATGCGTACGACGCCGCGAAGGTCTATTTCGACGAGTTCAGCAAGAAGCTCGCCGATTTCAAGGAGACCTTCGAATCCCTGCGGCAGTGCTACCACGCGGCGGCGCAGGAGGTATTCCAGCTGGCCGAACTCCTGAAGTCCGGGGTCGTCTTCATCGCCGACATGGCGATCATCTGGATGGCCAACATGGCCGCGGCCACCGCGGTCAACGCCATCCCGGTCGGCGGACAGGTGGCGTCCGCCGCGATGTTCGCCCTGGCCGCGGCCCAGGCCGTCATGATCATCGACAGGTTCGCCGCTCTGGTGAAGGCGTTCGACGCGACCATGATGGCCATCACCACGCTCGGGGCGGTGCTGTCCGCGGCGGTCAACGGCTTCTCGGCGGCCGACGGCTTCCCCGAGGCCAGCTCCGCCGGCTACGACAACCGAGTGGTCGCCTGAGATGTCCTTCCCCTCCTCGGGCGAGAACCTGGAGATGTTCCTCTCCCGCGCCCGGATGATGTCCGCGGCGGCCCTCCCCGCATATCTGGCCCTCATGTTCTTCTTCACGAAGGAGGAGGGCTGGCACTGGAGCTTCCTGGTGTTCTGCGTCCTGCCGCCCGTCGCCGCGGTGTTGGGTTTCCTCGGGAAGCGGGACATCCGGCCGGGGCTGGCGGTGGCGGCGCTGGTCCTGGCGCTCGCCCCCCTGCCGCTGATCGGCGGGCTTGAGGCGTTGTTCTAGGGCCTGTCCGGCGGGTCTCGCCGGACAGGCCACAGGTCACAGGCCCCAGACCCCTGGTCCCGCGGAGGGCTCAGCGCTTGAGCGTGAAGGTGAAGTCGCCGGAGAGCCTGCCGTTCAGCCGGACCGCCGAGACGAGTCTGCCCTCCGCGATCAGTCTGTCGGTCTCGGCCCGTGAAAGACCGCAACCGTCGGCTATCAGCCGCACCGGCCGGACGGGGATCCGCGCCGCGAAGCGGACCGATATGTCGATCACCTCGCGGTCCAGGTGATCCGAGCCGCCGGTGTCGAGGCGCCAGGCGCCCGCCCAGTCGAGGGCGATGCGATTACGGCGCCGCAGGACCGGATCCTGGAGCAACTCGGCTGCCAGGCCGAGGTCGTTGTCATGCATCCGGTCCAGCAGCTCGGGTCGTACGGAGCGCACGTTCCTCCGCTCGAAGACCGTGAGCTTCGCCGTGTCCCCGCAAGCCGTGCAGAGCACGAGGAGCCAGGCATCGAGGAGCTTGTGGTTCGCGTTGACACGGAATTTTCCGTTGGCCCGGAAGCGCTCCGCCGCGCACGCGTGGCAACGGCGGAGGACGGTCGGCAGGCAGGTGGGCATGACCACCCAGGGATCCACGCAGGAATCCACCCAGGAATCCACGCAGGATTCCACCCAGGAATTGAGCACAGAAGTACACCGGTTTCAGTGAGAAGTCCGCAGCAAGAAGCAGCGCGGCGCAGATGCGCGACGCGCGACAGGTCAGCTCTCGGGAGGTCTCACACGGTGTACAACGGCACGTCCTTGCCCAGACGACTCGGTCCGGCAGCACGGTAATGGCGCACGCGGCGCTGCTCCACTGGTTTTCCGGTGGTTTGGAACGCCAGGGTCAGGACAGCGCCGGCTTGGCCACCCGGAACGCGAACTGGCCGCAGTAGGTCAGCTTGCGCAGGTTCACCAGGGCTGTGCGGCGGCGGCCGTTCCGGGTCGCCCACTGGTCGATCTCGGTGTTCAGCGGGGACTGCTCGTCCCAGTAGCGGCTGTACTCGGGCGGACGGCCGAGATAGCTGCGCATGATCAGGGCGACGCCGTCGAGGGAGGGCCGGATCTCCTCCAGGGCGAGCCCCGCCTCCTCGACCAGGACCCGGAAGCCGTACGGCGTGTAGTTCCACAGGCTGAAGGAGTGGTACGGCTCGAACTGGGACGTCGACCCGATGAAACGGCCGCCGGGCTGCAGCACCCGGGCGATCTCCGCCAGCAGTTCGCGTGGCCGGGCGACGTGTTCGAAGACCTGGTGGGAGTAGACCAGGGGGAGCGAGTCCGAGCCGAGCGGGAGGCGGACGCCGTCGTAGTGCACCACCGGGTCACCGCCCGGGGTGCGCTGGCCGGCCTCCGGCGAGTCCCGGATGTCGACCCCGACCCAGCGCACCTTCGGGTCGTGCCTGCGGAACAGCCGGGCCGAGGTGCCGCGGCCGCAGCCCAGGTCGACGACCAGCCCGGGGGCGCCGCGGGCGCCCATCACCTCGTCGACGTAGTACCGCGAGGTGACCTGACGGGCGTGGTCGTCGGGGATGCAGTCCTGCATGAGGTCCCAGAGGGTCGCCATGCTCCGATGCTACGGATACTCACTGTCGCGCGCTCTGTGCGCTGAGTGACAGCCGGGTGACGCCGGACAGGTCGTGCGCCGTGACGCTGTTGCGGTCGGTGACGGAACGGCCCAGGGCGTGGTGCGGCCACAGACCGGCGGCGACCCGTCGGCTGCGCTCGCTCCACTGCCGGGCCGCTGGATCACCGGCCTTGTAGTGGTTGAGGGCGTAGCCGCCGGAGTGGATGCGCAGCAGGGTGAAACCGCCCGGGTACTCCTTGGCGGCGGCCACCTCCTGCTGGGCGACGTGCGGGGCGCGCACCAGCACGGTGCGCTTGTTGCGGTGGGTGTGGCCCGCGTGGTGGAGGAAGACACCGGGCGCGGAGGCGTAGGCGTCGACGACGGCGCGGGCCTGACGGCGCTCCAGGCAGTGGCCGCGCGTCACCGGGAACACGGAGTCCCGCACGGTCAGCGGATGGTGGCCGAAGACGAGGGTCGGCTGGTCCGGTGCCTCGCTCAACTGCCCCCGGAACCACGACAGTTGCTCGGGTCCGAGCCCGCCCGCGTCGGCGCCGTTGCCCGACTTGTCGTAGGTGTCGAGGCCCATGATCCGCAGCCCGCCGAGGTCATGGGCGAAGTATCCCGGCCCGCCGCCCCAGACCGGGAAGGCGGTGCGGAAGGCGTTGTCCCCGGAGCCGTCGTTCCCCGAGCCGCCGTTCCGGGAGCCGTCGCCGCGGGAGCGGTCGTGATTGCCGCGTACGACGAAGTAGTCCTGCCCGTGGGTGCCGAACCCGTCCAGGATCCGCCGGGCCTCGCCCAGGTCGTGCGCCGACCCGCCCGCCGAGATGTCGCCCCCGGCCAGCAGGACGTCCGCCCCGCGTCGCCGGGCCTCCGCGACCAGGGCCCGGCTCATCAGCTCCGGGTAGGGTGCGCGGCCCGGCTGCTGGACCACGCCGCGCGGCAGGGGCAGTCCGCCGATCAGGCCCGCGGTGGTCTCGCCGAGGTGCAGGTCGTTGCAGAGCGCGACCGACAGCAGATGCCGGCCGGGCGGGGGCTGCGGGGTGGTGAAGGAGTACGGCCCGCCCTTCGAACCGAACCCGAACGTCGAGGTGCCCACCGCGTTGCCGCGCACCAGGTGCAGCGGGGTGGGTGTGGCGGCCATGCCCCGGGAGCGGGCCTGGTAGTAGTACGTCTGCCCCGGTTCCAGGCCGGTGAGTTCGACCTGGTGGTGGGCGGTGGGCCGGCCCTCGGAGGCGACGCGGTTGAGCCGGGAGGGGTGGGTGCCGTAGACGATCTCACCCTCGGTGACCGCGGGGAGGGGGTGGCCCAGGCCGTCGTCGGTGCCGGGGATGCCGGTGTACCAGGTGATGACGGCGCTGTCCTCGGTGAGGGTGACCAGCTCCAGATTGACGGCGGCCAGGTCGTCGGGGTGATGCGTGCGGGCCCGCTGGACGGCGACGGAGGCGGAGCGCAGCAGGGCGGGGGCGAGGCGGGCACCGGAGCGCAGCACCTCGCAGGGGCCGGGGAAGGCCGACAGTGCCGCGAGTGCGGGGAGGTGAGCGGAGAAGCAGCAGCGCATGTCCTCGATATGGCCCAGTGCGGTGAACGGGGGAGGTGACGGTGGCGGCGGGGCCAGGTCCGGTGCGCGACATCTCCGTGGAACGCGACATCTCCATGGAAGCAGGGAGAAGGCGGTCACCGAAGGGAGTGTGCCCAGTCTCACTGATCCCTAGTTGGGGTCTTTGCTCCTCTGACTGGTCCGCGGCGCCCTTCGGGGCGCACCCTGGAAGCAAAGGTTCCGGAGGTGATCGTCATGATGCAGACCACAGTGGGATGGCATGTCGAGCTGGAGTTCCAGGAGGACGAGACGCACACCAGGGCGGTCGCGCTGGTGCGTCTCCCCGACGGCAGCGAGGTACGGGCCCACGGGCACGCCACACGGCACCACACGGACTCGAATCAGCCACGTGTCGGTGAGGAGATCGCTGCCGCCCGCGCGCTGAACGAACTGGCGATGCAGATGCTCACCAAGGCGCACGGCGAGATCGACTCGGCGTCCGGGCGCACGTCACATCCGATCCACGTCTGAACCGCGCGTCACCCCACCGGGCGTTACGCCACCGCCGCCCGCACCGCACGTACCAGCGCCTGCGCCCTCGGATCCGCCGTCACCGTCTTGCGGAAGCCGTTCGTCACATAGCCGAACGCGATTCCCGTCTCCGGGTCGGCGAAGCCGAGGGCGCCGCCGCGCCCGGGGTGGCCGAAGGAGCCGGGACCCAGCAGCGGCGACGCGGTGCCGTGGAGCATGTAGCCGAGGCCGAAGCGGGTGTTGACGACCAGGACGCGGTCGGGGCCCGACGACTCCTCGGCGCGGGCCGGTTCGACCGTCGCCGGGTCGAAGAGCCGTACGCCGTCGACCTCGCCGATCAGCGCGGCGTAGACGCGGGCCAGACCGTCGGCCGTCGCGATGCCGTTCGTCGCGGGGAGGGCGGCGGCGCGGTAGGCCGGGTCGTTCTGGTCGGGGAACGGGGTGATGGCGGCGAAGGCGCGCCGTGTGAGGGAGTCAGGGTCCTCGTAGGCCTCGGTGACCGAACGCTTCGGACGTGCCCGCAGCGCCCCCGTCGGCTCGGGCCCCTCGACCCGTCCGGTACGGCCCACCCGGCCCGCCTCCGACTCGGGCAGCCCCAGCCACAGATCGGCGCCGAGCGGCCCGGTGACCTCCGCCGCGAGCCATTCACCGGCCCAGCGTCCGGTCACCCGGCGCACGATTTCGTCGAGCATCCAGCCGTACGTCAGCGCGTGATAGCCGTGGTCGGTGCCGGGCTCCCAGGCGGGCGCCTGCGCGGCCACCGCCGCCGGACCGCGGTGCGGGTCCAGCGCCTCCTCGGGCGTGAGCGGACGGTCGAGCACCGGCAGCCCGGCACGATGGTTCAGCACCTGCCGGACGAGCAGCCGTTCCTTGCCGTGCGCCTTGAACTCCGGCCAGTACTCGCCGACCGGCGCGTCCAGGTCCAGTTCCCCGCGCTGGGACAGGATGAGCGGTACGGCGGCGGCGACGCCCTTGGTCGCCGAGCGCACGACCTGCGCGGTGCCGTGCTGCCACGGCTCCGTGCCGTCGATGTCCTTCGTCCCGGCCCACAGGTCGACGACCTTGTGCCCGTCGCGGTACACGGCGACGGCGGCGCCCCGCTCCCCGAGTGCGCTGAAGTTCCGCGCGAACGCCTCCCTGACCGGCTCGAAGCCCTCGGCCACTGTGCCGTTCACGTCCACGTCCGTCTCCTGATCCTGCCTCGTTCGGGTGCCCCTCTACCCAAGCAGGATCGTGACGTCGATGTTCCCGCGGGTCGCGTTGGAGTACGGGCAGATCTCGTGCGCCGCGTCCACCAGCTTGGCCGCGAGGCCCGCGTCCAGGACCGGCAGGGAGACGCTGAGGGCGACCGCGAGGCCGTAGCCGCGGTGCTTGTTGGGGCCGATGCCGACCTTCGCGGCGACCGTGGACCCGGTGAGGTCGTAGCCCTCGCGGTTGCCGACCAGGATCAGCGCGTTGTGGAAGCAGGAGCTGTAGCCGGCCGCGAAGAGCTGCTCGGGGTTGGTGCCGTTGCCGTCGCCGCCCAGCTCCGGCGGCATCGCGACCCTGAGGTCGATCTGGCCGTCCTGGCTGGTGACATAGCCGTCCCGGCCGCCGTGCGCGGTGGCCTCGGCGACGTACATGATCTTCGTCGGCCGGGTGTCGACGGCGGTGTCCTCGACGGTCTTGGTGTCCTTGTCGGTCATGGCTGGCCCTCCCCCAGAGCTGTATCAATATGCGGCTCCGCCGCGTGTTGCGCACAAGTGCATCGTGCACAAGGTACTGACTGGTAGGAAGGGAATTGTTGCCAGGGGGTAGTAACTGTGGGTTACCCGAGATCAGCGGTTGCGGTCGGCGATCGCCGTCGCCTTCTCCGCCAGCTGCCACAGCTCCTTGCGCAGCCGTTCCACCTCCGGGCCGCTCAGCCCGGCCTCCGCGAGCAGCGTGCCCGGTACGCACTCCGCGCGCTCCCGCAGCAGTTCGCCCTGTCCGGTGACCGCGACGAGCACCGACCGCTCGTCCCGCGCCGACCGCTCCCGCCGCACCAGCCCCGCCGCCTCCAGCCGTTTCAGCAGCGGGGAGACGGTGCCGTAGTCGAGGCGCAGGGCGGTCGCCAGCTCCTTCACCGTCGTCTCGCCGCGCTCCCAGAGGACCAGCAGGACAAGGTACTGGGGGTAGGTGAGCCCGAGTTCGTCGAGAAGCGGGCGGTAGGCGCCCGTCACCGCGCGCTGGGCGGCGTACAGCGCGAAGCACAGCTGCTCGTCGAGCAGCAGCGAGGCGACCTCGTCCGCGGGCTTCTCGTTCGTCACGCGCCCATTGTCACGGACCGCGGATCGAAGCCGAACGGCAGCTCCAGCCGATGCGCGCTCATCAGCGCGTCGTCCGCGAGCAGCTCACCGGTCCTGCCGTCCGCCGCGATCACGCCCTCGCTGAGGACGAGGGAACGCGGGCACAGTTCGAGGGCGTAGGGCAGGTCGTGCGTGACCATGAGCACCGTCACGTCCAACGAGCGCAGGATGTCGGCCAGTTCACGGCGGGAGGCCGGGTCCAGGTTGGAGGACGGCTCGTCCAGGACGAGGATCTCCGGCTCCATCGCCAGCACCGTCGCGACGGCTACCCGGCGCCGCTGGCCGAAGGAGAGGTGGTGCGGCGGACGGTCCTTGAACTCCGCCATGCCGACCCGCTCCAGCGCCCGGTCGACCCGCTCCTCCAGCTCCGGCCCCTTCAGCCCGGCCGCGGCCGGCCCGAACGCCACGTCCTCGCGGACGGTCGGCATGAACAGCTGGTCGTCCGGGTCCTGGAACACGATCCCGACCCGGCGCCGGATCTCCGCCATGTGCTGCCTTCCGACGGGCAGCCCGGCGACCTTCACCGTGCCCGTGCCGCCGGCCAGGATGCCGTTGAGGTGCAGAACGAGGGTCGTCTTGCCGGCGCCGTTCGGCCCGAGCAGCGCGACCCGCTCGCCGCGCGCGATGGAGAAGTCCACGCCGAACAGGGCCTGGTGGCCGTCGGGGTAGGCGAAGGCGAGGCCCGAGACCTCAAGAGAAGCTGTCACAGCATCCATCCCAGCAGACAGACGACAAGGGCGGCGAAGGGGAGCGCGAGGGCGTACGACCACTGCGCCCGGGACGCGGTCACCTCGTCGATCACCGGCATCGAACCGGTGTAGCCGCGGCTGACCATGGCCAGATGCACCCGCTCGCCGCGCTCGTAGGACCGGATGAACAGCGCGCCCGCCGACTTCCCGAGCACGCCCCAGTGCCGGATGCCCTTCGCCTCGAAGCCGCGCGACTCGCGGGCGATGCGCATCCGCCGCATCTCGTCGGTGATGACATCGCCGTACCGGATCATGAACGACGCGATCTGCACGAGCAGCGGCGGCAGCTTCAACCGCTGCAGGCCGAGGAGCAGTTCGCGCAGCTCGGTGGTGGCGGCCAGCAGCATGGAGGCGGCGACGCCGAGGGTGCCCTTGGCCAGCACGTTCCAGGCGCCCCACAGTCCGCTGACGCTCAGCGACATGCCCAGGACCTCGACCCGCTCGCCCTCCGCCACGAACGGCATCAGAACCGCGAACGCGACGAACGGCACCTCGATCAGCAGCCGCTTCAGCAGGAACCCGGCGGGCACCCGGGCGGCGTACGCGACGAGCCCGAGCAGTACGGCGTACAGGCCGAACGCCCACATCGCCGCCCGCGGCGTCGACACCACGACCACCACGAACGCGAAGACCGCCGCGAGCTTGGTGTGCGGCGGCAGGGCGTGCACGGGCGAGTGCCCGTGCCGGTAGAGCCGGTGCGCGTGCCCCGCGCCCATGTCAGGCGCTCGTGCCCGCGGTCGGGGCGTCGGACGCGCCGGCCGGCCCGGTCGTACGGCGCCTGCGCACCGCCCAGAAGACGCCGGTGCCCGCGGCCACGGTCACCCCGACGCCGATGACGCCCGCCAGCCCCCCGGACAGCCGGGCGTCCGCGATGTCCTTGACGCCGTAGTCGGCGAGCGGGGAGTCGGCGGACGCGTGGTCCTCGGTCTTCTCGTCGATGCCGTTGTCGGCGGCGACCTTCTCCAGGCCGTCGGGGTTGGCGGAGGCGTAGAAGCTGACGAACCCGGCGAGCAGCAGGGAGGTGACCAGGCCGACGGCCCAGATCCTGCGCGGGGAGCGGGCGGCGACCGGGACGGCCGGCTCGGCGGCGGGGGCGTCGACCAGCTCGCCGTTGACCCGCAGCTTCAGGCGTTGGCGCAGATCGCGGGCGCCGTAGACCAGGTCCGGGCGTACGGCGATGACGGCGCCGACGGTCAGCGCGGTGATCGCGGCCTCGCCGAGGCCGATCAGGAGGTGCACGCCGACCATGGCGGTGGCGACCTTGCCGATGGAGACGTCGGTGGTGCCGCCGACGGCGTAGAGCGCCGTGAAGACGAGCGCCGCGGCCGGGACGGAGACGAGGGCGGCGACGAAGGACGCGGCGGTCACCGAGCGGCGGGTCCGCGGCAGGACCTTGACCAGGCCGCGGAACAGGCCGTACGCCACGACCACCGTCACGATGCCCATGCAGGTGATGTTCACGCCGAGCGCGGTCAGGCCGCCGTCCGCGAAGAGGATGCCCTGCATGAGCAGGACCACGGAGACGCACAGCACCCCCGTGTACGGGCCGACCAGGATCGCCGCGAGTGCGCCGCCCAGCAGATGGCCGCTGGTGCCGGCCGCCACGGGGAAGTTCAGCATCTGCACCGCGAAGATGAACGCGGCCACCAGACCGGCCAGCGGCGCGGTCCGCTCGTCCAGCTCACGGCGCGCGCCGCGCAGGCTCACGGCGACGGCGGCGGCGGCGACCACCCCGGTCGCGACCGAGGTGGGGGCGTCAATGAATCCGTCAGGTACGTGCACCGTTCGATGATAGTGGCTTAATGCGAACTACTTGCAAGAGCGAGGAGCTTGTGTATCGCACATGCGATATAAGCCCGCCCAATGGGGCGCAATCAGGAAGATATGCGACATTGGAGGGGGAGCGAAGGCACAGCTTCCGCACAGGTCACGCAGGGTAAGGGGCCGTCCGATGTCTGTAGTCGAGCAGTACGCGAAAGCCCACATCGTCACGGACGCGGACATCCTGACCGAGGAGCAGGACGCCGTACCGGTGGTCCTGCGGTACGACCCCGACACCGATCCGCGCTCGGTGCGGGTGCGGCTGCCCGGGCGTGAGGCCCATGAGTGGACGTTCTCGCGCTCCCTGCTGGAGCAGGGACTGCGGGCTCCGGCAGAGAGCGGCGAGATACGGGTCTGGCCGTGCGGGAGAGTGCAGGCCGTCGTGGAGTTCCACTCGGCGCAGGGAGTGTCGGTGGTGCAGTTCGAGTCGAAGGCGCTGATGAGGTTTCTGCGCCGCACCTACCTCGCGGCGGCCCAGCCCGTGGCCCGCTAGTCGAACGTCTCCTGGGTGGCCCAGGTGGAGTGGTCGCCCGGATTGAACACGTTGAAGGTGTCGCCGGACAGCTTGTGGTCCGCGCCCCGGCGGCCCTGGTAACGGCCCCGCTTGCCGTCCGACCAGGTGATGACGAAGAAGATGTCCTCGCCGGTGACCGCCGCGCCGTTGTCCAGCGTCCCGACCGGACCGGCGCTCGACGTGGCGGACCCGAAGAGCAGTCCGTCGCCGTTCTGGGTCAGGTTGAGCTTCACATCGACCCCGTTGCTCTGGAAGAGCGTCCAGGTCCGGCCCGCGTTGAAGTCGGCCGCCATGATGTCCCCCTTGATGAGATCTGCCCGAGGCGACCGGTCTGTCGCCTCCGCTCGCCCCACGATCGGTGGACTGCCGAACCCGGTCAATGAGCGGACGATCAAACCACCTCATGGACTGATCCGGTGGTGAGAGCCCCTCGCAGTCGCCTGCTCGGGGCACCTCGAACGCCGGCTCACCACCTCTGTGGGCGCCGGCGCCGTCTCACGCCCCCAGCTTCAGCAGCGCCGCCACGATCGGGCCCGCCGTGTCGCCGCCGTGGCCGCCCTGCTGGACCACGCCCGCCGCGGCCAGGTCGCCCCGGTACGCGGTGAACCAGCCGTTCGGCTTCTTCTGGCCGTCGACCTCCGCCGAGCCGGTCTTCGCACCGACGTCACCGGTGACCCCGGACATCGCCTCGGCCGCCGTGCCGTAGGCCGCCGTGTAGGCCATCAGCTCACGCATCTGCGACAGCGCGGACGCCGACATGGTGCGGGAAGCGGTGGCGAGGGTGCGGTTGTCGACCGTGGGGGACACCAGATAGGGCTGCTTGAAGGTGCCCGTCCTGATCGTCGCCGACACCGACGCCATGTTCAGCGGGTTCATCCGCACCCCGCCCTGGCCGATGAGCGAGGCCGCCATCTGGGCCTGGGACTGGACCGGGACGGCGCCGTCGAAGGTGGAGACGCCGACGGACCAGTTGTTCAGGGAGAGGCCGAAGACCTGCTGGGCCTCCTTGGTCAGGCTGTCGTTGTCCAGCTCGCCGGCCTGGCTGATGAAGGCCGTGTTGCAGGAGCGGGCGAAGCTCGCCTTGAAGGTGCCGTTCTTGATCTCGAACTTGTCGTCGTTCTGGAACTTCCAGTGGCCGTACGTGAAGTACTTCGGGCAGGGGTGCTCCTTGTCCGCCGACGCGAGGCCCTCCTCGATCAGCAGCGAGGAGCTGATGACCTTCATCGTGGAGCCGGGGGCCAGGGAGCCCTGGAAGGCGGTGTTGAAGCCGTGCGAGGAGTTGGCGACGGCCAGGATCTCGCCGGTCGACGGACGCATCACCACCACCGACGCCTTCGGCTTCGCGGCCACCTGCTTCTCGGCGGCGGCCTGCAGCGCCGGGCTCAGCGTCGTCTTCACCGTGCCCGGCGTGCCCTTGCTCAGCTCCAGCAGCGTCTTGTCGGCCAGCTCGGCCTTCTTGGACTCCTTGCCCCGGACGACCTGGAGCTCGATGCCCGCCTTGCCGCCGGCCTTCTCGCCGTACTTCTCCCGCAGCCCGTCCAGGACCGAGCCCAGCGAGGCGTACTCCTTCTCGGTCAGTTCGCCGCCGTCCCGGTCCAGCGCCTTGACCGGCGGGGTGCCGGACTCGCCGGTGACCAGGGTGTCGCCGTCCTTCAGGTCGGGGTGGACGATCGCGGAGTGCCACTGGACCAGCGGCTTGCCGTCCTCGGCGCGCCGGACGACGGTGAGCGCGCTGTCGTACGCCAACGGCTTGCTGGTGCCGTTGTACGACACCGTGCCCTTCACGGAGAAGGGGACCTTGTCGCCGGTGCGGGTGCCCTGGGTGAGGGTGACGTCCTCGATGTGGGCGTCCTTGGTGTAGCCGGTCAGCAGGGCCTGGGCCGCGGCGGTGTCGTCGGTGGCGGCGGCCGCCTCGGTCACCTTGCCCTGCTGCCAGGCCGTGAGGAACGTCTCGGCCGCGGAGGTGACCTCCTTGGCCGACAGCGGGCCGGTCTTGACCGAGTTCGCCTTGTCGTCGCTGCTCGCCGACGTCGACTGCGTACGGCTGTCGGCGGCGGCACCACCGCCGAACAGCGCGTAGGCGCCGAACCCGGCGCCACCGACGACCACGGCGATCATGCCGCCCAGTACGGCGGGGTTGGTCTTCCGTCGCTCGGCGACGCGTCTTCTGTTGCCCACTGCTTTCGTTCCCTCGCGTATTCAGGGGCCCCCGCCGCCCCGCCGACCTCACGCATACCAACGACGACGACCACCCTAGAGTCCCGTGCCGCGAGGGATAAGTTCAGCCGGACGCTCGTAGCACGGCTGCGACAATCGGCCCGGCCGCGTCGCCGCCGTGGCCGCCCTGCTGGGTCATCGCCGCGGCGGCCACATCATCACGGAAACCCGTGAACCAGCTGTCAGAGGTGGCCTTGCCGTCGACCTCGGCGGAACCGGTCTTGGCACCGATGTCGCCGCCGAGCCCGGACATGACGTTCACCGCGGTGCCCTGCGGCGCGGTCGCGGTCAGCCGCATCATCTGCTTCAGCTGGGCGGCGGTGCTCGCCCGCAGCCCCTCGGCGGTGGCGAGCGGACGGCCGTCGAGTTCGGGCGAGATGAGGTACGGCTGCCGGAACTCGCCGGTCATCGCGGTGGCCGTGACCGACGCCATGGTCAGCGGGTTCATCTGGACCTGGCCCTGGCCGATGGCGTTGGCCGCGCGGTCGGGGCCGGTGGAGGCGGGGATGCGGCCGTCGAAGGAGCTGATGCCGGTCTTCCAGTTGTCCCCGCGCAGCCCGAACCGCACCTCGGCCTCGTCCTTCAGGGAGGCGTCCGTGAGCGGCTCCTCGTCGACGAGCTTGATGAAGGCGCTGTTGCAGGAGCGCATGAAGCCGGCGGCGAGCGTGGCGTTCGCGGTCTCGTCGGGCTCCAGGCCCTTGAGGTTCTTGAAGGTCTGGCCCTGCCACATGGCGGTGTTCGGACAGGGCGCCGGGCCGTTCATCGTGGTCACGCCGTTGTCGATGAGCATCGCCGCGGTGATGATCTTCATCGTGGAGCCGGGGGCGACCTTGCCCTCGAAGGCCGCGTTGAAGGCGTCGTTGCGGTGGTTCGCCACGGCCAGCACCTCGCCGGTGCTCGGCTGGAGGGCCACCACCGAGGAGTCGGTGTACTTCCTGACCGCCTTCTCGGCAGCCGCCTGCACGCTCGCGCTGAGCGTCGTCTCCAGCTTGCCGGGCCTGCCCTTGGTCAGGGTGAGCAGCGAGGTGTCCGGCGAGTCGTCGGCGTGCCGGATCGCCAGCTCGATGCCGGGCCTGCCGTCCGCCTTGTCGCCGTATCTGCCGCGCAGGGTGTCCAGGACCGGGCCGAGGGAGGGGTACTTCTCCTTCGTCAGCACGGTGCCGTCGCGGTCGAGGGCCTCGATGGGCGGGTTCGCCGCCTCGCCGGTGACGAGTGTGTCGTCCTTCTTCAGCCGAGGGTGGATCACGGTCGGCCGCCAGTCGACGAGGGCCCGCCCGCTGGTGATCCCGCGCACCACCTTGAGCTCGCTCTTGTAGGCCAGGGCCTTGGACTTCCCGTCGTACGACACCTTCGCGCTCACGCTGAAGGGAACCGTGGCCCCCCTCCCGTCGCCGGGCGTGATCCGCACGCCGGTGATGTGTGCCTCCTCGCCGAAGGACTTCAGCACCGCCTGGGCGGCCGCGTCATTGTTGGTGTACGACGCCGCGCGCGCCGCGTCCCCCTTCTCCCACGCCGTGAAGAACTTGGCCGCGGCCTCCTCGACCTCGTCCCCGCTCAGCGGCCCGGACCGCACCGACGCCCCTCCGGCCCCCGTCGCCCCACCGCCGTTCAACGCCGACATGATGTTGTAGGCGCCGTACCCGGCACCACCCACCATCACCGCGAACACGCCACCTATGACGGCGGCCTTGACCCCCTTGGCCATGGTCCCCTCCCCGTTCGTCAACCGCACTGTAAGTGGGGTTCGGGATACCCGTGGGAGGGTTTTGTTTTGTTGGCCAGTTCCGTGGCGACGGCCGGATGTGACGGATATGACTGAGCGCCGCAGTCGGCCGGTCGGGCCGGCTGCGGCGCTCGGGGTGGCGGTCCTCAGAGGACGCGGAAGGGATTGACTCCGAGGAGGGCGGTCGTGGGAACGGCGGCCGCGAAGGGCACGATGCCCGGCGCGTAGGGACCCGGGTACGGGTACACCAGGTACATGGCCTTCTGGGGTTGCGGGTCGGCGGTGTCGGCCGTCGCGACCGCGGAGGTCGAGACGAGGGCTGCCCCGGCGAGCGCGATGACAGCAATTGTCCGTTTCGTTACGTTCATGACCTGGTGAACGACCATCGACTCCCCCTGTTACGCACGTTAGACCCAGGTGTCCAGCCACATCCTCGACCGCCAGTCGTCGACCGGGATCGCGGTGCCCGTGTAGATCGGCCAGAAGTAGATGAAGTTCCAGGCGATCAGCAGGACCAGGACGCCCGCGCCCGTCGCGCCCACCACGCGGCGGGTGTCACCGGAGTTCGGGGGGCCGATGATCGCGCCGAGGAGCATGGCCACGGCCAGACAGAGGAAGGGGAGGAAGACGATGGCGTAGAAGAAGAAGATCGTGCGTTCCTGGTAGAGGAACCAGGGGAGGTAGCCGGCCACCACGCCGCAGGCGATGGCGCCGGCGCGCCAGTCGCGGCGGAAGAGCCAGCGCCAGAGGATGTAGAGGACGGCGAAGGCGGCCACCCACCACAGGAGCGGGGTGCCGATCGCCAGGACCTCACGGGCGCACTTCTCGCCCGCGTCGGCCGGGCAGCCGTCCTTGCCGGGCAGCGGGGACTCGTAGAAGTAGGAGACGGGGCGGCCGTCGACGATCCAGCTCCACGGGTTGGACTGGTAGGTGTGCGGCGACGACAGGCCGACGTGGAACTCGTACACCTGGTGCTCGTAGTGCCACAGGCTGAGCCACCAGTCGGGGAACAGCCACGACCAGCTGCTGGTGCGGCCGTTCGCGCTCGCCCAGTCGCGGTAGTAGCCGCCGGTGCCGTCCGTGGGGGAGAGGATCCAGCCGGTCCAGGACACGATGTAGGTGAGGATCGCCACCGGGACCGTCGCCAGGAAGGCCAGGCCCAGGTCGTGCTTGAGCACCGCCGTCAGGGGGTAGCGGGCGCCCGCCACCCGGCGCGCGCCGACATCCCAGAGGACCGTCATCAGGCCGAACGCGGCCAGGAAGTACAGGCCGTTCCACTTGGTGCCGATGGCCAGGCCCAGCATCAGACCGGCCAGCCAGCGGTACGGGCGCCAGCCCAGGCCCAGGGTCTCCGCGATGTGCGCGTCGGGGCGGACCCGGCCGTCGGCGTCGACCGGCAGCGCGGCGGCGAGTCTCGCGCGCGCCCGGTCCCGGTCGAGGACCAGACAGCCGAACGCCGCCAGCACGAAGAACATCAGCACCCCGTCCAGCAGCGAGGTGCGCGCCATCACGAAGGCCAGCCCGTCGACCGCCATCAGCGTGCCCGCGAGACAGCCGAGGAAGGTCGAGCGGAAGATACGGCGCCCGATGCGGCACAGCATCAGCACGGCCAGCGTGCCCAGCAGCGCCGTCATGAACCGCCAGCCGAACGGGTTGAACCCGAACATCAGCTCGCCGAGCCCGATGACGTACTTGCCGACCGGCGGATGCACGACATACGCCGCGTCCGTCGGCAGCTGCACCTGGTCGCCCAGCTTCAGGACCAGGTCGTTGGCGTTCTTGTCCCAGCCGACCTCGAAGCCGCGGTGGACGATCGCCCACGCGTCCTTGGCGTAGTACGTCTCGTCGAATATCACCTTCCGCGGGCTGCCGAGATGCCAGAACCGCAGTACCCCGGCCAGCAGCGTCACCAGCAGCGGACCGCCCCAGGCCGACCAGCGCGCGATCCGCTCGGCGAGCGGGCGCGAGACGCCCAGGAACTGCCACATCCGCGGGCTGGGCTGGACGTACGGCGGCACGAGCCGGTCGCGCACATCGCTTCTGGGCGCCGCCGAGTAGCCGAAGCGGCGCAGCCGCTGCTGCCACGACGGCCGCTGCTCGTGCGGTGCCTGGCCCTGCCGGGTGTCCATGGAGGACGCGGTACTGGTCACCGCGCCATCGTAGGGAACACGTCTGTGGGAGTCCCGCGGATGGGCCCTGCGAGGATGGAAACGTGACAGGAACCCTTGTTTTGGCAGGCACCCCCATCGGCGACGTCAAGGACGCCCCGCCCCGGCTGGTCGAGGAACTCGCCGGTGCGGACGTGATCGCCGCCGAGGACACCCGGCGGCTCAAGCGCCTCACCCAGGCGCTGGGCGTGCAGCCCGCCGGCCGGGTCGTGTCGTACTTCGAGGGCAACGAGTCGGCCCGTACGCCCGAACTGGTCGAGGCCCTCCTGGAGGGCTCGCGGGTGCTGCTGGTGACCGACGCGGGGATGCCGTCCGTGTCCGACCCCGGGTACCGGCTGGTCGCGGCGGCCGTGGAGAAGGACATCCGGGTCACCGCCGTACCGGGGCCGTCCGCCGTGCTCACCGCGCTGGCGCTGTCCGGGCTGCCCGTCGACCGGTTCTGCTTCGAGGGGTTCCTGCCGCGCAAGGCGGGCGAGCGGCTGTCGCGGCTCAGGGAGGTCGCCGAGGAGCGGCGCACGCTCGTCTACTTCGAGGCACCGCACCGGCTCGACGACACCCTCGCCGCGATGGCCGAGGTGTTCGGCGCCGAGCGGCGGGCCGCCGTGTGCCGGGAGCTGACCAAGACGTACGAGGAGGTCAGACGGGGCGGGCTCGGGGAGCTCGCGGAGTGGGCGGCGCAGGGCGTGCGCGGGGAGATCACCGTCGTGGTCGAGGGGGCGCCCGAGAAGGGGGCCGAGGAGGTCGGCGCCGAGGAGCTGGTGCGGCGGGTTCGCGTGCGGGAAGAGGCGGGTGAGCGGCGCAAGGAGGCCATCGCGGCCGTTGCGGTGGAGGCGGGAGTGCCCAAGCGGGAGGTCTTCGACGCGGTCGTGGCGGCGAAGAACGCCGGGGCGTGACACGCCGTGTGAGCAGGGCGTATCTCGGCTGAGCACGCGCCCCATGCGGGGGTAAAGGGACCCGGGCCTTTCGGCAAGGAACGTCCAAGTCGCCGCCAATACTGGACAGATGGCGTGCGTTCGCTCCCGCAGAGGAGTCCACTGGACCGAGGGACGCAACCCGTTCCACCAGCGGACCACAGGAGCTGGCATGAGCGAGATCGCACAGCAGACCACGGGCCTTCGCAGCGCCGCGACCGCCGTCGTCCACGAGTCGTATTCCTTCGCCTGCATGCGATGCGGGCACGGCTGGGAGCAGTCGTACGAGATAGAGCACCACATTGACGGTGACGGCCACGAGTTCGTGATGTACGTCGCGGACGGCCAGGTCGTGCCGTCGCCGCTGAGCCGGCCCACGTGCGAGAACTGTGACAACCACGTCGTACGCATCATGCGGGCCGGGCAGGTGTCCTCCGTACAGAACTCCCTGCACCCGCACCGGCCGGTCCCGCGGCAGGCGGACCCGAAGGCGGAGTCGGGATCGGAGTCCGCGGACGAGTCGCACCACCACTGGCATCTGTCCGATCTCCTGCACGTCTTCCACCGCAAGGCGAGCTGAGCCGAGCGCACGGGCCGGGAGGCCCGGGGCCCGGCCGGGAAAGGCATGCCTCTTTCGTAGGATCGGGGCATGCCTTCGAACGCCGCCGACAAGCACGCCGCCCCGCCCCTCCCGCATCCGCTCCGGGTGCCGGTCGCCGACTCCCACACCCACCTGGACATGCAGTCCGGCACGGTCGAGGAGGGCCTGGCGAAGGCGGCGTCGGTGGGGGTGACGACGGTCGTGCAGGTGGGCTGCGACGTACGCGGCTCGCAGTGGGCGGCCGAGACGGCGGCGGCGTACGACGCCGTGCACGCGACCGTCGCGCTGCATCCCAACGAGGCGCCGCGCATCGTGCACGGGGACCCGGACGGCTGGTCGCGGCAGGGGGCGCGTGAGCCGGGTGGTGCGCCCGCGCTCGACGAGGCGCTCGCGGAGATCGACCGACTGGCGGCGCTTCCGCAGGTCAAGGGCGTCGGCGAGACCGGCCTCGACTACTTCCGCACCGGGCCCGAGGGCAAGGAGGCGCAGGAGGCGTCCTTCCGCGCCCACATCGAGATCGCCAAGCGGCACGGCAAGGCCCTGGTCATCCATGACCGCGAGGCCCACGCGGACGTGCTGCGGGTGCTGAAGGAGGAGGGCGCGCCCGAGCGCACCGTCTTCCACTGCTACTCCGGCGACGCCGAGATGGCCGAGGTGTGCGCCCGCGCCGGCTACTACATGTCCTTCGCGGGCAACGTCACCTTCAAGAACGCCCAGAACCTGCGGGACGCCGTGGCGGTGGCCCCGCTGGAGCTGCTCCTGGTGGAGACCGACGCGCCCTTCCTCACACCGGCCCCGTACCGCGGACGGCCCAACGCCCCGTATCTCATTCCGATCACGGTGCGCGCGATGGCGGCCGTACGGGGGATCGAAGAGGACGTGCTGGCGGCGGCCCTCGGCTCGAACACGGCACATGCCTTCGGCTACTGACAGATAACGCCGGGTAACGCTCGCACGGGTTTGCGCCGGACCCGATGACAACTGTGCGTAGTCGAGTCGCTTTGGAGAGTAACCACCCCTCCGCTAGGTTCTGGGGGCCCCAATCGGACTCCTCCGCGGGAGCGTGTCGTCGTGAGCAACGCACAGTTCGAGACGTATGGCCCCGCCCCGGCCCACGAGCCCCCGGGGTACGGCGGCTTCGACCCGTACGGCGCTCAGACGCTGGCGTACGGGGTACAGGGGGCGTACGGGACGCGTACGGGTACGGACACGTACACACCCGGGTACCAGATGCAGGGGACGCACGGAGCGCACGGGACGCACGGTGCTTACGAGGCACGTGAAACCCGTGAGGCACATGAGACGCGTGAGGTGTACGGGGCGTACGAGGACCCGTACCGGCCCGCGTACGAGGACGCCGAGGAGACGCTCCCGACCGTCCCGCGTCCCCGGCGGGGCCGGGCCGCGCACCGGCGCAAGGCGCGTGCCGCCGAGCGTGCCGACGGGTCCATGCGCCGGCTCGTCCCGCAGGCGCTGGTCGTGGCGTTCCTCGCGGGCGGGACCAGCGCCTTCGTCGCCAAGGACAAGGCGGTCGAGCTGAACGTCGACGGCAAGTCGCGCAGCCTGCACACCTTCGCGGACGACGTCACCGAACTGCTCGACGACGAGGGCGTCGACGTGGGCACGCACGACATGGTGGCGCCCGCTCGCGACGCCGGGATCACCAACGGTGACGAGGTCGCCGTGCACTACGGGCGCCCCGTGCGGCTCACCATCGACGGCCAGCGGCGCGAGGTGTGGACCACGGCGGACACCGTGGAGGAGGCGCTCACCCAGCTCGGGGTGCGGGCGCAGGGTGCGTATCTGTCGGCGGCGCGCTCCCGGCGCATCGGGCGTGAGGGGCTCGCGCTGGTCGTGCGCACCGAGCGGGCGGTGACGGTGATGGCGGACGGCCGGGCCCGCACCATCCGCACCAACGCGGCGACCGTGCGAGACGCCGTGGAGCAGGCGGGCGTCACCCTGCGCGGGCAGGACACCACCTCCGTCGCGCTGGACAGCTTCCCGCGCGACGGACAGACGGTCACCGTGCTGCGGATCACCGGCCGCAAGGAGATCCGCGACGAGGCGATCCCGTTCGCCGTGGAACGCATCGACGATCCCGCTGTCTTCAAGGGCACGGAGGTCGTCGAACGGGCCGGGCAGGCGGGGCTGCGCCGGGTCACCTACTCCCTGCGCATGGTCAACGGCGTGAAGCAGAAGCCGCGGCGCATGAAGTCCGAGGTGGTGCGGGAGCCGCAGACCCAGGTGGTGAAGGTCGGGACGAAGCCCCTGCCGACGTCCGTCAGCGGCGCGGGCCAGCTGAACTGGGACGGCCTTGCCGCGTGCGAGTCCGGGGGGCAGCCGGACGCGGTGGACTCGTCGGGGACGTACGGCGGCCTCTACCAGTTCGACACCCAGACCTGGCACAGCCTCGGCGGCCAGGGACAGCCGCAGGACGCCCCGGCGGCCGAGCAGACGATGCGGGCGAAGAAGCTCTACGTCCGCCAGGGGGCCAGTCCCTGGCCGCACTGCGGGGGGCGGCTGCACAGGTGACTCCCTCTCCGCAGGCCACGGCGGCAGCGCCCCGTACCCTTGTCGGGTGAGCAGCCCCACCCCCGACGCCCTTCTGAGCCCCGCCGACGTCCGAGAGCTGGCGACCGCCCTCGGTGTGCGTCCCACCAAGCAGCGCGGCCAGAACTTCGTGATCGACGCGAACACCGTCCGCCGTATCGTCCGCACCGCGGAGGTCCGCCCCGACGACGTGGTCGTGGAGGTGGGCCCGGGACTCGGCTCCCTCACCCTCGCCCTGCTGGAGGTCGCCGACCGCGTCACCGCCGTCGAGATCGACGACGTACTGGCCGCCGCGCTCCCCGCCACCATCGCGGCCCGCATGCCGGAGCGCGCCGACCGTTTCGCGCTGGTGCACTCCGACGCGATGCAGGTCGCCGAGCTCCCCGGCCCGCCGCCCACCGCGCTGGTCGCCAACCTCCCCTACAACGTGGCCGTCCCGGTCCTGCTGCACATGCTCGCCACTTTCCCGAGCATCGAACGCACCCTCGTCATGGTGCAGTCGGAGGTCGCCGACCGCCTGGCCGCCGCACCCGGCTCGAAGGTGTACGGCGTGCCGTCCGTGAAGGCCAACTGGTACGCCGAGGTCAAGCGGGCCGGTGCCATCGGCCGCAATGTCTTCTGGCCCGCGCCGAACGTCGACAGCGGCCTGGTGGCGCTGACCCGGCGCACCGAGCCGATCAGGACCACGGCCACCAGGCGCGAGGTCTTCGCCGTCGTCGACGCGGCCTTCGCCCAGCGCCGCAAGACGCTGCGCGCCGCCCTCGCCGGCTGGGCGGGTTCGGCGGCGGCCGCCGAGGCGGCACTGGTCGCGGCCGGCGTCTCGCCACAGGCCCGCGGAGAGGCCCTGACGGTCGAGGAGTTCGCCGCCATCGCCGAGAACAAGCAGCCCGCTGCCGCCCAGTCCGAGGAGTCCGAGTAAGTGAGCGCGAGCGTCGCCGTCCGCGTCCCCGCCAAGGTCAACGTCCAGCTCGCGGTGGGCGCCGCCCGCCCCGACGGGTTCCACGACCTGGCCAACGTCTTCCTCGCCGTCGGCCTGTACGACGAGGTCACCGTGACCCCGGCCGACGAACTCCGGATCACCTGCGAGGGGCCGGACGCCGACCAGGTCCCCCTCGACCGTACGAACCTGGCCGCGCGGGCGGCGATCGTCCTCGCCGAGCGCCGCGGTCTCGATCCGGCCGTCCACATCCACATCGCCAAGGACATCCCGGTCGCCGGCGGCATGGCGGGCGGCAGCGCGGACGGCGCGGGCGCGCTGCTCGCGTGCGACGCGCTGTGGGGCACGGGCGCCTCCCGCGAGGAACTGCTCGACATCTGCGCCGAGTTGGGCAGCGACGTGCCGTTCAGCCTGGTCGGCGGCGCGGCCCTCGGCACCGGACGGGGCGAGAAGCTCCGCCCGCTCGACGTGGGCGGCACCTTCCACTGGGTCTTCGCGATGGCCGACCGCGGGCTGTCCACCCCGGCCGTCTTCCGTGAGTTCGACCGGCTCGGCGAAGGCCTCGACATCCCCGAGCCCGTCGCGTCGCAGCCGCTGCTCGACGCCCTCGCCAAGGGCGACCCCGACGCGCTCGCCGCCGCCGTCTCCAACGACCTCCAGCCCGCTGCCCTCTCCCTCTTCCCGGAACTCGCCGACACCCTCGCCGCGGGCCTCGCGGCAGGCGCCCTCACGGCACTGGTCTCCGGCTCGGGTCCGACGACGGCGTTCCTCGCCCGGGATCCGGAGGCGGCGGAGAAGGTGGCCGAATCCCTACGGTCGTCGGGCACCTGCCGGGTGGTCCGTACGGCTTCCGGGCCCGCACTGGGCGCCACCGTGCTGCCCGCGCCGTCTGCATAAAGGCGGCACAACATCTCCACGAGGTCGAGTACAACCTCTTGACCTGCATGGATGATGAAGGGCAAGTGTTAGCTACTTCACGGTAGTTGATTGTTAGACAATCGTCCCCGGGGTCCCTTTCACGCCACTTGGTCCCATGGGAACGGCTGACATGATCGGCCGTCCCCGGTCCTCCGTTACCGGTGGTACCTCCTAGGAGTTCCCATGGGACACATGGACCACTTCAGCGCCGGGTGGGTCACCCCCGTCCTGTCCTACGCGATGGCCTGCGTCGGCTCCGCCCTCGGACTGCGCTGTACCGTCCGGGCACTCGAAGCGGACGGCTCCTCCAAGCGGAACTGGCTGCTGCTCGCTTCCCTCGCCATCGGTTCCGGCATCTGGACCATGCACTTCATCGCGATGATGGGCTTCAGCGTCGACGGCACCCCGATCCGCTTCGACGTCCCGATCACCGCCCTGAGCCTGCTGATGGCCGTCGCCGTGGTCGCGGCGGGCGTCTTCACCGCCGGATACGGCCGCTCGCGGGTCACCTCCGTCATCCTCGGCGGCCTCGGCACCGGCCTCGGTGTCGCCGCCATGCACTACACCGGCATGGCCGCGCTCAACCTGCACGGCGCGGTCGACTACGACCCGATGCTCGTCATCGCCTCGGTCGCGATCGCCGTCGTCGCCGCGACCGCCGCGCTGACGCTCACGCTCATCGTGCGGGGACCGGCGCTCGCCGCCGTGGCCGCGCTCGTCATGGGGCTGGCCGTCAGCAGCATGCACTACACCGCGATGTACGCCGTGCACATCTCCCTCGCGCCCAGCAGCGCGGCCCTACCAGGCGCCACCGCCACGGAGTTCATCTTCCCGCTGGCCGTGCTGCTCGGCTCGTTCCTCTTCCTCGCCGCCGCGTACGTCGCCCTGTCCCCGACCGGCAGGCGCCACGAGTCGGCCGCCGCTGCGCAACTGCTGCGCGAGGTCGAACTCACCACGGCCTGACGGCCGCCAATCCCCTTTGGCCCCAGCCCCTTCGGCTTCCCCTGGCCTTCCCCCGCCCCAGGTCGAACGAGGTCCCCTCATGCGCGTCCCCCGCCGTACCTCCGCCCGGCTGCGTCCCAGATCGGTGCGGGCGAAGATCGTCGCCCTGCTGATGCTGCCCATCGTGTCCCTGATGGCACTGTGGGGCTTCGCCGCGGTGACGACCGCCTCCAGCATCGGCGACACCGAGCGCGCCAAGGACGTCAACGCCGAACTGCTCACCCCCGTGGGCGACTTCGTCACCGCGCTCCAGGCCGAGCGCACCGCGGCGATGCGCCACGCGGCCGCCCCGGACGCCTTCGCCAAGGCCCGCAAGGCCACGGACCGGGCCGCCACCGCCCTGCGCAACGGCATCAACGCCTCCAGCTCCGACGCCGCCCTCCTCGACGCCGGACTGCCCGCGCGCATCGAACGGCTGGAGGCCGACACCGGACGCCTGGCGCGGCTGCGCACCGATGCCGTCGCCACGAAGGCGGGGGCCGCCCCGGCCGCGTACACCGCCTACTCGGCGATCGTCGAGCACGCCTTCGCCGTCACCGGCGCGCTCACCGGCGAGCGTGGCACCGACGCCGCCTCGGAGGCGCGCGTGGTGCTCGAACTCGCCCGCGCGCGGGAGGCGCTGGCCCGCGAGCAGGCGCTGCTGGGCGCCGCAGAGGCGCGCGGGACGCTCGGCAAGGGGGAGTACGCGCTGTTCGCGGGTGCCGTGGCCACCCGACGCGAGCTGCTGGAACCGGCGGTCGCCGATCTGAAGCCCGCGCACCGGGCGGCGTACGACGAAGTCCTGGACGGCGAACAGTACGCGCGCGTGCGGGCCGTCGAGAACAAGGTGCGCGGGGCGGGGGCCGTGACGGCCGGCTCGCTCGCGGGCTGGGACCCGGCGGTGACCGACGTACTGAAGGAACTGACCGAGGCCGAGACGGCGGCCGGTACCGGGGCCACCGCGCAGGCCGACCCGTTCGGCCTGGACACCCTGGGCGCCTCGGGTGTCGCCGTGGTGCTCGGTCTGGTGGGCGTACTGCTGTCGCTGCTGGTGTCCGTGCTGGTCGGGCGCGGTCTCATCGTCGAGCTGCTCGATCTGCGCAACAGCGCCCTGGAGGTGGCCGGCCGGCGTCTCCCGCAGGCCATGCGCAAGCTGCACGCCGGGCAGGGCGTCGACATCGACGCCGAGGCGCCCATGAGGCGACTGGCCGGCGACGAACTGGCCCAGGTCGGCACGGCGCTCACGGCGGTGCAGCGGGCGGCGCTGAAGGCGGCGAGCGAGCGGGCCGAGCTGCTGAGCGGGATCTCCGGGGTGTACGTCAGTCTGGCGCGCCGCAGCCAGGTGCTGCTGCACCGGCAGCTGGACCTGCTGGAGGCCATGCAGCGGCGCCGGCAGGACCAGAC
Organism: Streptomyces sp. NPDC059010; assembly: GCF_042740355.1. NCBI lineage: Bacteria > Bacillati > Actinomycetota > Actinomycetes > Kitasatosporales > Streptomycetaceae > Streptomyces > Streptomyces sp. NPDC059010. The sequence continues at coordinate 154,039 of NZ_JBHYJA010000015.1, read as the reverse complement.
CGAGCTGCAGGATCTGTACCGCGTCGACTACCTGGCGACACGGATGCGCCGGCACTCCGAGAGCCTGCTGATCCTGTCCGGCATCGCGCCGGGGCGTGGCTGGCGGGACCCGGTCGCGCTGGCGGACGTGCTGCGCGCGGCGGTCGCCGAGATCGAGAGCGCGCAGCGGGTGCAGATCTGGGCGGTGCCCAGGATGTCGCTGGTGGGCGGCTCGGTCGCCGACGTCATCCATCTTCTCGCCGAACTGGTGGAGAACGCCACGGCGTTCTCCCCGCCCAGCACCAAGGTGCAGCTGCGTGCCGCCCGGATGCGCGAAGGGCTGCTCATCGAGGTCGAGGACAGCGGCTTCGGCATGAACGAGTCGGCCCTCGCCGAGGCCAACAGCAAGATCCAGTCCGAGAAGGTCGACCTCCTCGACGCCAAGCAGATCGGCCTGTTCGTGGTGAACCGGCTGCGCGAACGGCAGGGGCTGCGCGTCGAGCTGCGCTCCTCGCCGAACGGCGGTGTCACGGCCGCCGTCCTCGTCCCCGAGGCCCTGCTGCGCGACGAGACGCCGGTCGGCGAACAGGCGGTGCGGGGGCGCGGACTGGCCCCGGCGGCGGCGCTGATCCAGCGGCAGGGGATGGCCGGGGGCGGAGCGTGAAGCCGTACTCGCAAGTAGGGCTTCTTCGCCCGATCTTCACACGAATGTACTGCGATCGGAGTACGTGTGGGGCTGGTGGGACGATTAGGGTCGGTTGACGTTTCAAGTGTCGGCTGTCATGTCCGGCGCCCTCCCGTCAAGCACGTGCACTTCTGGAAGGGGACACCCCCGTGTCCGAATCCCCCACCCCCGCCCAGCCGTCCCACCGTAGAAAGCGCTCCCTGTCCCGTCGCGGCATGATCGCCGCAGGCGGTGCGGTGGCCGCCGGAGCCGCGGTGACGCCGATGGTGTTCGCGGCCACCGACTCCGGCGAGACGGACGGCTCGGCCGCCGGCTCGGGCGGCTCCGGTACGACGCCGGAGAAGTTCCCCGCCACCCGCACCGAGGCCGCCACCGGCACCGGCGAGGCCACCACCGCCTTCGCCGCCTCCTACGTCGGGGTGCGCTGGGCCGGTGCGAAGGAGGGCGCCGCCATCCGGCTCGCGGACGGCACGTGGCAGACCCTCGCGAGCGGCTGCGCAACCGTCGAGGACGGCGGCACGGCCCTGGTCGCCGCCGACAACGCCAAGGCGTACGAGGTGAAGGCGGCCGCCGGCATCGACGGCGTCCAGTCGCTGGCGATCGACACCACCGACGGCCCGAACCGCACCTTCGAGGTGCCCAGCGAGCCCACACGCGTGCGTGGCGTGCGCTACCTCTCGCGGCCCGCCTGGGGCGCCGACGAGTCCAAGCGCTTCAAGCCGGACGGCTCGGTCAACTCGCCCGAGACGTACTACCCGCTGCAGATCATCACGGTCCACCACACCGCGACGCCGAACAACGATCCCGACCCGGCCGCGACGGTACGCGCGATCTACGAGTACCACGCGATCACCAACGACTGGGGCGACATCGGCTACCACTTCCTCATCGACGAGGCGGGCAACGTCTACGAGGGCCGCTACTCCGGCGACGACGGCATCCCGGCCTTCAACCCCGACGGCGACCTCGTCACCGGCTTCCACTCCGTGGGCTACAACTCCGGCGCCCTCGGCATCGCCGTGATCGGCAACCTCGACCAGCAGGCCCCGACGGAAGCGGCCAAGGCCTCCCTGGTCCGGCTGATCAAGGTGATCACCCGGTTCAAGGGCCTGGACCCGCTGGCGAAGGTGACGTACACCAACCCGGTCAACGGCACCAAGAAGGACACCAACACGATCGGCGGGCACCGCGACTACTTCGCGACCGAGTGCCCCGGCCAGATCATGTACGACCTCCTCGGCGAGGTCCGCGAGGCGGCGGCTCGCCGCTGACGCCGGGCATTTGGATGCGCCCCGGGGATCCACTCCCCGGGGCGCACCGTTCCCTACGCGCGGGTAGGCAGGGGTGTGAAGGCGGGTGCGGACACGAAACGCGGAGGTGTCGGTGCGCCCGACTACCCTGGAGGGTCGATCGATCCCCCTGGGCAGGAGAGAAATGGCCGTCAATCTGGTCAATGTCGAGAACGTCAGCAAGGTGTACGGCACCCGTGCCCTGCTCGACGGTGTCTCGCTCGGCGTCTCCGAGGGCGATCGCATCGGCGTCGTGGGCCGCAACGGCGACGGCAAGACAACCATGATCCGCATGCTGGCCAAGCTGGAGGAGGCCGACACCGGCCGGGTCACGCACTCGGGCGGACTGCGGCTCGGCGTCCTCACCCAGCACGACTCGCTCGACCCCGCGGCGACCGTCCGCCACGAGGTCATCCGGGACCTGGCCGACCACGAGTGGGCCGGCAACGCCAAGATCCGGGACGTACTGACCGGACTCTTCGGCGGGCTCGACCTGCCCGGGTTCCCGCAGGGCCTCGACACCGTCATCGGCCCGCTCTCCGGCGGCGAGCGGCGCCGTATCGCGCTCGCCAAGCTGCTCATCGAGGACCAGGACCTGATCGTCCTCGACGAGCCCACCAACCACCTCGACGTCGAGGGCATCTCCTGGCTCGCCCAGCACCTGCGCGAGCGGCGCTCGGCGCTCGTGTGCGTCACCCACGACCGCTGGTTCCTCGACCAGGTCTGCACGCGTATGTGGGACGTCCAGCGCGGCGACGTCTACGAGTACGAGGGCGGCTACTCCGACTACGTCTTCGCGCGTGCCGAGCGCGAGCGCATCGCCGCCACCGAGGAGGTCAAGCGGCAGAACCTGGTCCGCAAGGAGCTGGCCTGGCTGCGCCGCGGAGCGCCCGCGCGGACGTCCAAGCCGCGCTTCCGGGTCGAGGCGGCCAACGAGCTCATCAAGGACGTGCCGCCGCCCCGGGACACCAGCGAGCTGATGAAGTTCGCCTCGTCCAGGCTCGGCAAGACGGTGTTCGACCTGGAGGACGTCACCGTCCAGGCCGGTCCCAAGATGCTGCTCAAGCATGTGACCTGGCAGCTCGGGCCGGGCGACCGGATCGGTCTCGTCGGTGTCAACGGCGCGGGCAAGACCTCGCTGCTGCGTGCCATGGCCGAGGCCGCGCGGACCGAGGGCGAGGCGCAGCCGGCCGGGGGGCGGATCTCCGTCGGCAAGACCGTCAAGCTCGCCTACCTGTCCCAGGAGGTCACCGAGCTCGACCCGAACACGCGGGTTCTGGAGGCCGTTCAGCAGGTGCGCGAGCGCGTCGACCTCGGCAAGGGGCGCGAGATGACGGCCGGGCAGCTGTGCGAGACGTTCGGCTTCAGCAAGGAGAAGCAGTGGACGCCGGTCGGCGATCTGTCCGGCGGTGAGCGCCGCCGTCTGCAGTTGCTGCGGCTGCTCATGGACGAGCCCAACGTCCTCTTCCTGGACGAGCCCACCAACGACCTCGACATCGAGACCCTCACCCAGCTGGAGGACGTCCTCGACGGCTGGCCCGGCTCGATGATCGTCATCTCCCACGACCGGTTCTTCGTCGAGCGCACCACGGACCGCGTCTTCGCCCTGCTCGGCGACGCCACCCTGCGGATGCTGCCGCGCGGCATCGACGAGTACCTGGAGCGGCGCCACCGCATGGAGGCCCAGGTCGCCGCCGCTGCCGCCACCCCGGCCGCCGAGAAGGCCGTACCGGAGCGGAGCGCCGCCGATCTGCGCGCCGCCAAGAAGGAGTTGCAGAAGATCGAGCGACAGCTCGACAAGATTTCCGAACGCGAGACCAAGCTGCACGCCCAGATCGCCGAGCACGCCACCGACTTCGCCAAGGTCGCCGAACTCGACGCCGAACTGCGCGACTTGGCCGGTCAGCGGGACGAAATGGAGCTGCGCTGGCTGGAACTGGCCGAGGACGCGTAGCAGCGGAGACCGCCCTGCGTACGGTGCTCCGAGCCGCGCGCAGGGCCGGGGCGCACGCCCTGTGCAGAGGGCGTGAAGGCGCATAACGGCGGTATCACGGGCCGGTTCTCCCTTGGGTACAGGGGTGGATGCGGCCCGGTGTGCTGTCGGTGGCGGGTGATAGAAAGGTCCGCCTGAGAACAGTCTGAGAAACGCTGGTGTGGCGGAATCGCGACGGCACAGAACGTGGCACCACACCGGTCTCAAGGGGGAACCGCTCATGAGCCAGCCGCCCAACCAGCCGCCGCAGGGCGGTTTCGGCGCACCGCAGGACCCGCGGCAGGGTGGCTTCGGCGCCCCCCAGCCGCCGCAGCCTCCGCAGCAAGGTGCTCCGCAGACTCCGCCCCCGCCCCCGGGCGCTCCTCAGACACCCCCGCCGCCGCAGGGCCCGCCCCAGGCGCCGCCGCCCCCGCAGGGCCCGCCGGCCGGCGCTCCCCAGCCCGGCTACGGCTACCCGCAACAGCCCGCCCAGCCGGGCCCGTACGCGCCCGGTCCCTACGGCCAGCCACAGCAGCAGCCGCAGCAGCCGTACGGCTATCCGCAGCAGCCCGGCCAGGGGTACGGCTACCCGCCCCAGCCGCAGTACCCGGGCGCGCCCGGCGCCGGCTCGGGCAACCCGTTCAAGGGCAAGCCCGCCCTCATCATCGGCGCGGCGGTCGCGGCGCTGCTCGTCATCGGCGGCACCGTGTTCGCGGTGACCCGCGACAGCGGCGACGACCCGAAGAACCCGGTCTCCCAGGGCAGCGACGGCCCGAAGGGCTCCGAGTCGCCGAGCGCGTCCGAGGAGAGCCAGGGCGGCGCCGACCCGGAGAACCTCAACGGCGGCCGCCAGCCCGGCGAGGCGAAGGTCCTCTGGTACAAGCAGGCACCCGACGCGCCCAAGTCCGGCGCCGACGCCCCCGGCCTGTGGATCACCGACAAGGCCGCGGTGAAGGCGGCGTACAAGCAGATCTTCGCCTACAACATCACCGACGGCGAAGAGGCCTGGGCGCCCATCAGCTTCCCGCAGAAGATCTGCTCGGTCACCCCGCAGAAGTCGTCCGACAACAAGGTCGTCGTGGCGTACGAGAGCGGCAGCAGCGACCGTGCCAAGTGCAACCAGCTCCAGCAGGTCGACCTCACCACCGGCGCCAAGGGCTGGAGCGGTTCGGTCTCCAACGGCGGGCTGTTCGACAACACCATCAAGATCGAGCTGTCCATCACCGGCAGCACACTGATGGTGGGCCGCGCCCAGTCCGGCACCGCCTACGACGTCAACAGCGGCAAGAAGCTGTACGACAAGGAGCGGTACGGCGACAAGTGCTTCCCGGCCGCGTTCGCGGGCGGCGAGAAGCTGATCGCCGTGTCCTCCTGCGACGCCACCGGCACCGACGAGCACGACGAGATCCAGCAGCTCGACCCGGCCACCGGCAAGGCCAAGTGGACCCAGAGGTACGACAAGGGCTGGCAGATCGCCCGCGTCTTCTCCATCGACCCGCTGGTCGTCTACAGCACCAACGAGGACAAGAAGGCCTGGAACATCTCCACCCTCGGCAACGACGGCAAGTTCCGCTCGGAGGTCGGCGTCGACCTGAAGATCGGCACCGAGTGCGGCTGGGCCATCCTCGAACGCAACCTGCGCGGCTGCGCCGGAGTCGCCGCCGACGCCAACACGCTCTACCTGCCCACCGAGGCGACCACCACCGCCAACGAGATCGTCGCGATCGACCTCGCAGGCGGCAAGGAGAAGTGGCGCGTGAAGTCCCCGGCGGACGAGCCGATGCTGCCGGTCAAGGTCGAGGACGGCAAGCTCATCGCCTACGTCAAGCCCTCCTACGACGCGGGCGGCCAGGTCGTGGCGATCCCGGTGACCGGCAGCAGCCACCAGCCGGCGAAGCTCCTGCAGAACCCGGCGAGCGCCGCGAGCGTCGAGAACGGCTTCTTCTCCCGGACGTACGACTGGGTGGACGGGCGCTTCTACCTCGCCAGCACCCGGCTGACCGGCAACGACGAGTCGAAGGAGAAGCTGATGCTCGCCTTCGGCAAGTAAGGCGGCCCGTTCTCTCCCCTTCTCCCTCCGCTCCCGTCCCCCGAGGTACCCACGTCATGACCCAGCCGCCGCCTCCGCCGCCCCACCAGCCCCCGCCCGGGGGAGGGTTCGGCCCGCCGCAGGACCAGCCGCCCCAGCAGCCGGGCGGCGGCTTCGGTCCGCCCCAGCCGCCCCAGCCCCAGCCGCAGCAGCCGCCCGCACAGCCTCCGCAGCCGCCCGCGTACGGCTATCCGCAGGCGCCGCAGGGAGCCCCGCAGACACCGCCGCCCACACCGCCCGCTTCGCCCGGGTACGGCTATCCCGGGCAGCAGCCCGGTGCGTACGGGCAGCCGCAGAATCCTTACGGGCAGCCCGGTTACGGCTATCCGCAGCAGACCGTGCCGCTGCACGCCCAGTCCGGCGGGCCGGGCGGGGGCGGGCAGAAGTCCTACACGTGGCTCGTCGTCGTGGCGGCGGCTGTGGTGGCGATCGCGCTGGTCATCGGCGGTGTCGTGATCGCGCGGTCCGGTGACGACGACGGCGGCAAGGACGACACCGCCAGCTCCAGCGGCGGCACCGGCGGCGGGGACGACGACAACGGCGGCGGCAGCACCACCCCCGGCAAGGAGAAGGTGCCCGCCAACCCCAACTCCCGGGTCCTCTTCCAGGTCCCGGCGCCCAAGGTCTCCGACGACACCACCATCAGCGTGTCCGGCTCGTGGCTGACCGACAAGGCGTACGTCAAGAGCGGCGTCTCCGAGATCGTCGGCTACGACCCCGACAAGGGCACCGAGCTGTGGACGATCCCGCTGCCCGGCCCCGTGTGCCGGGCCGCGAAGCACGTCAGCGAGGACAACCTCACCGCCGTCGCCTTCGAGCCCGCGAAGCCGACCAAGGCCAAGCCCTCGCACGGCTGCAGCCAGGTCGCGGCGATCGACCTCGACGCCGGCAAGAAGCTGTGGACCAAGTCCGCCGAGGTCGACGGCCGACTGATCCCCTACGACAACATCACCCTCAGCGGCGGCACCGTCGCCGCGGGCGGCACCAGCGGCGGCGCCGCCTTCGACCTGAAGTCCGGCAAGTCGCTCTGGGTCCCGAAGGCCAACGACAGCTGCTACGACCTCGGATACGCGGGCGGCCCCAAGATGGTCGCGGTCCGCAAGTGCGGCTCCTACGACCAGCCGCAGCTGAACATCCAGACCATCGACCCGAAGACCGGGAAGGTGATCTCCGAGTACAAGATGGCCGAGGGCGTCGAGTACGCCAGCGTCATCTCCACCGAGCCGCTCGTCGTGGCCGCCGAGGCCGGCCAGTCCGACTCCATCGGCATCTCGGACGTCTTCTCCATCGACAACAAGACCGGCAAGCTGCGCATCCGCATCTCCGTGCCGGGCGACCAGTACGCGGCCCGCTGCTCCGGCGTCACCACCATCGAGGCCTGCACGGGCGTCGTCGTCGGCAACGACCGGCTCTATGTGGAGACCGAGGAGCACCAGGGCGGCGGCGAGTACGGCCGGACCAACGAGATCGTCGCGTTCGACCTGGCCACCGGCAAGCAGACCGGTCAGCGTGCCGACGCGGGCGACCGGTACACGATCACGCCGCTGCGCATGGACGGCGGCAATGTGATCGCGTACAAGCGGCCGCCGTACAACAAGGGCGGACAGATCGTCAGCATCGACGGTGGCAGCTTCAAGGAGACGAAGCTGTTGGAGAACCCGGCCGCGAAAACCGTGCGGGATGTCGAGACGCGGATGCTTCCGGAGTATGCCGAACTCCTGTATTCACAGGGGCGGCTGTACATGTCGGCCCGGTTCGCGAGTGAGCTGGGCACTGAGTATCAGAAGAAGTACCACGTGATCGCGTTCGGTCGGACGGACTGACGGCACCGTCGGTGAGACGGTTGAAAACGGTTGTTGCAGCGGCCCCGCTCCTGGTCAGGAGCGGGGCCGTTCGCGTACCGCTCAACGTCCTCGAATGCGGGGAAAGCCAGAAATTCCGCCGTTCCGGGGCACTTCTCATCGGTAGGGGGAGCGCGATGTCGAACAAGCGTGTAGCTTCCGGGGGCATGAAAGGCGGGGGAGCCGGGAGGGGGCTTCTGTCCGCATGGACCCGTGGGCATCCATAGTGGGGCATTCGACCGGCGTGGCTGGTCCGGGTATTGATGGGGATCCATTGGGGGGACTGGGGGGTTACTCGATGGGAGTGCGGCTCATGGTGGTCGACGACCACCGATTGCTCGCCGAAGCGCTGGCTTCGGCACTGAAACTGAGGGGGCACCGGGTGCTGGCCGCGGCGGCGCCCGCCGCGGGGGCGGCGGAGCTGGTGATCACACGGGCGCCGGAGGTGTGTCTGCTGGGGACGGCCACGCCTGCGGAGCCGGGGATATTCGATCCGGTGGTGCGCATCAAGCGGGAGCGGCCGCAGGTGGCGGTGCTGGTCCTGGGGCCGGTGCCGAGTCCGCGCGGCATAGCGGCGGCGTTCGCCGCGGGGGCCTCCGGCTATGTGCGGCACGATGAGCGCATCGAGGGTGTCGAGCGGGCGATCATGAAGGCCCGGGCCGGGGAGGCGGCGGTGGCGCCGCAGTTGCTGCAGGGGGCGTTCAGTGAGCTTCTCAATCCGGCCGCGCAGCCCGATGACGAGGGGCAGCGGCTGTTGCAGATGCTCACTCCTCGGGAGGTCGAGGTGCTGGTTCGGGTCGCCGATGGTGAGGACACTCGGCTGATCGCGGCGGGGATGGGGATCGCTCCGTCCACTGCGCGTACCCATGTTCAGCGGGTGCTGATGAAACTGGGTGTGGGGTCTCGGCTGGAGGCGGCGGCGTTGGCTGCGCGGACGGGGTTGTTGGATCGGGCCGGGCCGGTGGGGCAGGGGCACGGGCACGGGGCGGGGGAGGGTGGGGTGGCGGGGGTCGAGTCCTGACGGTTGCCTCCGGCGGGTGGGCCGGGATGCCTGCGGCGGCCTGTGTTCCTGAGTGGGGGTTCGCGTAGCGCCTTGGGTTGCGTTTGTGGGTCGGGGCCGCGCCGGGGGGTGTCCGTCCTCGGATCGGCGGTCGCCTTAAGCCAAGAGGCACCGCGTGTTTACGCCGACCACTGCGGGCGGACACCCCCCGGCACGTCCCCTTGCCGCCGTGGGCGGCTGCGGGGCCGCGGGGGGACTCGTCAGGTTCCGGGGTCGTCCTCCGGTGCCGTGGGCGGCGGGGGTGGGGCCGTTGGCCTCAGTTTCAGCCAGGTCAGGAAGAAGATGCCGAGGAGCAGCATGCCCAGGCCTGTCCAGAGGTTGATGTTGACGCCCTCGGCCTTTTCGATCGCGGCGTCGTCGTCGGTGAGGCCGGTGATCGTGACGATGACGCCGTAGATCACGAAGAGGCCGCCGATGATGCGTCGGATGTCGAAGAGGCGGGCGGCTGTCGTGGACCTGCCCTCCAGTTCGGTGACTTCCCGCTGGACGTCCTTCTCCGAGTAGCCGGGATGTTCGGGGTGTTCGGGGTGTTCGGTCATGGTCGGGCTCCGGTCTTCAGAAGGAGAACGGGATGTAGCAGGCGGCGGCCAGTACCACCGCGCCCCAGCCCAGCAGGGCCGGCTTGCGGTACCAGGCCTCGTCGCCCGGTGCCGGGGGTTCGGCCATGCCGGGGGAGCGGGTGCCGTAGACCAGGCCCTGGAGTTCCTCCGTCGGTTTGGGGGCTGTGAACAGGGAGACGGCCACCATGACGACTCCGCCGGCCACGAAGCCCGCGATCGCGGAGACGAAGTTGGCGCCCTGGTCGGAGGGGATCGAGATGATGTCCTGCTTGTAGAGGACGAAGTAGTTGATCATCGCCGCCGTCGTGCCCGCGAGCAGGCCCCAGAAGCCCGACTTCATCGATGCCCGCTTCCAGAACATGCCGATGATGAAGACCACGAACATCGGCACGTTGAAGAAGGAGAACAGGGTCTGGAGGTAGCTCATGATGTTCGAGAAGGAGGAGGCGAGGAACGCCGTGCCGATCGACGCCAGGACTCCGATCGCCGTGATCAGGCGGCCGAAGCGGACGTAGTAGGAGTCCTCGCGGTCCGTCACCACGTACTTCGCCCAGATGTCCGTGGTGAACACCGTGTTGAAGGACGAGACGTTGGCCGCCATGCCCGCCATGAAGGCAGCTAGAAGGCCGGTCACCGCGATGCCCAGGACGCCGTTGGGGAGCAGGCCCTCCATGAGGTAGGGGATGGCGTCGTTGTACTGGTAGCCCGACTTCTCGGTGCCGAAGCCGGGGACCAGGGCGGCGGCCGCCAGGCCCGGGATCATCACCAGGAAGACGATGAAGATCTTCGGGTACGCGGCGATCAGCGGGGTGCGCTGGGCCGCCGAGAGGTTCTTGGCCGACAGGGCTCGCTGGACCTCGGCGAAGTTGGTCGTCCAGTAGCCGAAGGACAGCACGAAGCCGAGGCCCAGGACGATCGTCAGCCAGTTGGCGCCCAGCGGGTTGGCGTCGCCGATGCCCGTGCCGCCCCAGGCGGTGACGAAGTCGTCGCCGTGGGACTTGGTCAGCGTGTCCGTGAGGCCGTCCCAGCCGCCCACCTTCTTCAGGGAGAGCACCGTGATCGGGATGAGGGCCGCCAGGATCACGAAGAACTGCAGCACCTCGTTGTAGATCGCCGACGACAGGCCGCCGAGGGTGATGTAGGCGAGGACGAAGAAGCCGGCGACGACGATCGCCACCCACTGGGGCCAGCCCAGCAGGGCCTCGACCACGATCGCCAGGGCGTACAGGTTGACGCCGGCGATCAGGATCGCGGCGAAGGCGAACAGGACCGAGCTGAGCAGGTGGGCCCACTTGTCGAAGCGCAGAAGCAGGAACTCGGGGACCGAGCGGACCTTGCTGCCGTAGTAGAAGGGCATCATGACCAGGCCCAGAAAGACCATGGCCGGGATGGCGCCGATCCAGTACCAGTGGACGGTGTAGGCCCCGTACTGGGCGCTGTTGGCGGCCATGCCGAGGATCTCGGTGGCGGCCAGGTTGGCGGAGATGAACGCCAGGCCGGTGACCCAGGCGGGCAGGGAGCGGCCCGAGAGGAAGAAGTCGAGGGTGGTCTTCACCGAACGGCGGGCGGCGAATCCGATGCCCAGCACGACCACGAAGTAGATGCCGAGGATCGTGTAGTCGAGCCAGTTCGTGGGGAGCCGTAGCTCGGCGGCGAGGAGGGTGGGGGAGTATGTGGGGGTTTGTGTGGGGGTGTGCATATGTACTCGCTTCGTTTGGCGAACCGATACAGCCCGGAACCTACGCCCCTGCGTTCAGCAATTGAACACGTGGTGTGATGCTCTTTGTTTGATTGTGATGTTGACGGAGGTGGTGGGTTGTGTTTTTCTATGTTTAGTTCTGTTTGATGGGAGCCTGGCGTGAAGAAGACCTCGACCCGACTGGCCGACGGTCGTGAGCTCATCTACTACGACCTGCGCGACGACACCGTGCGGGACGCCGTGGACCGGCGGCCGCTGGACCGGACCGTCACCACGTCCGAGGTCCGTCACGACGTGCTGCTCGGCGACTCCGTCGCCATCGCCTCGCACCGGCAGGGGCGGACGTACCACCCGCCGGCCGACGAGTGCCCGCTGTGCCCCTCCGAGGGCGACCGGCTCAGCGAGATCCCCGAGTCGTCGTACGACGTCGTCGTCTTCGAGAACCGCTTCCCTTCACTCGCCGGTGACTCCGGGCGCTGCGAGGTCGTCTGCTTCACCTCCGACCACCAGGCGTCCTTCGCCGACCTGACCGAGGAACAGGCCCGTCTCGTCCTGGAGGCGTGGACGGACCGGACCTCCGAACTGTCCTCGCTGCCCTCCGTGGAGCAGGTGTTCTGCTTCGAGAACCGCGGCGCCGAGATCGGAGTCACCCTCGGCCACCCGCACGGGCAGATCTACGCCTACCCCTTCACCACCCCCCGCACCGCCCTGATGCTGCGCTCCCTCGCCGCCCACAAGGACGCCACCGGCGGGGAGAACCTCTTCGACGCCGTCCTGGAGCGTGAACTCGCCGACCAGCGGGTCGTCCTGGAGAGTGAACACTGGGTGGCCTTCGTGCCGTACGCCGCGCACTGGCCGTACGAGGTCCACCTGTACCCGAAGCGCCGGGTGCCCGATCTGCTCGCCCTCGACGAGGACGCGCGCTCAGAGTTCCCCAAGGTTTATCTGGAACTCTTGAGGCGCTTCGACCGGATCTTCGGGGAGAGTGAGTCTCCTACGCCGTACATCGCCGCCTGGCATCAGGCGCCGTTCGGCACGCTGGAGGACTTCGAGGGCGTCGTGCGGGACGACTTCGCGCTTCACCTTGAGCTTTTCACCATCCGCCGCACTTCCGGCAAGCTGAAGTTTCTCGCGGGTTCCGAATCCGGCATGAGCGTGTTCATCAACGACGTGCCGCCGGAGCGCGCGGCCGAGCGACTGCGAGAGGTAGCGAGTTCATGAGTGGGAAGTATCTGGTCACCGGTGGCGCGGGGTACGTCGGCAGCGTGATCGCGCAGCACCTGATCGAGGCCGGGGACGAGGTCGTCGTACTCGACAACCTCTCCACCGGCTTCCGTGAGGGTGTGCCGTCCGGGGCGTCCTTCATCGAGGGCGACATCCGCGACGCCGCCAAGTGGCTGGACCCCTCCTTCGACGCGGTGCTGCACTTCGCCGCGTTCTCGCAGGTCGGCGAGTCGGTCGTGAAGCCCGAGAAGTACTGGGACAACAACGTCGGCGGCACCATGGCGCTGCTCGCCGCCATGCGCGAGGCCGGTGTGCGCAAGCTCGTCTTCTCCTCCACGGCGGCCACATACGGCGAGCCGAAGGAGGTGCCGATCGTCGAGTCGGCGCCGACGCGGCCCACCAACCCCTACGGCGCCTCCAAGCTCGCCGTCGACCACATGATCACCGGCGAGGCGGCGGCCCACGGCCTCGGTGCCGTGTCCCTGCGCTACTTCAACGTCGCGGGTGCCTACGGCGACTGCGGCGAGCGGCACGACCCCGAGTCGCACCTGATCCCGCTCGTCCTCCAGGTCGCCCAGGGCCGACGCGACGCGATCTCCGTGTTCGGCGACGACTACCCGACGCCGGACGGCACCTGCGTGCGCGACTACATCCATGTCGCCGACCTGGCCGAGGCCCACCTGCTCGCGCTCAAGGCCGCCCAGCCCGGCGAGCACCTCATCTGCAACCTCGGCAACGGCAACGGCTTCTCCGTCCGCCAGGTCATCGAGACCGTCCGGCAGGTCACCGGGCACCCGATCCCCGAGGTCGTGGCCCCGCGCCGGGGCGGCGACCCGGCGGTCCTGGTCGCCTCCGCCGACACCGCCCGCGAGCGGCTCGGCTGGAACCCGTCCCGCGCGGACCTCGCGGGCATCGTCGCGGACGCGTGGGAGTTCGCACAGCGGCGCGCCAGTTAAGTTCTACGGCCGGTACGGACGGCCGCAGGTTCCACGGCTGTTCGGCCGGTCAACTCACCGGTCGGGACGGCCGGTTCAGCAGGGAAGGTCAGGGTCAGGGGATGAGCGTCGACACGTCGGCCACGGTCGCCGAGCGGTTCGAGGAGCTGTACGGAGCCGCGCCCGAGGGGGTGTGGGCCGCGCCGGGCCGGGTCAACCTGATCGGCGAGCACACCGACTACAACGACGGCTTCGTCATGCCGTTCGCGCTGCCGCACACCGCGGTCGCGGCCGTCTCCCGGCGCGACGACGGCGTGCTGCGGCTGCACTCGGCGGACGTCGAGGGCGGCGTCGTGGAACTCCGCGTCGACGACCTGGTGCCCGAGTCGGACCGGAACTGGACGGCGTACCCGTCGGGCGTGGTCTGGGCGCTGCGCCAGGCCGGGCACGCGGTGACCGGCGCCGACATCCACCTCGCCTCGACGGTCCCGGCGGGCGCGGGCCTGTCCTCGTCGGCGGCGCTGGAGGTCGTGGTCGCACTCGCCCTGAGCGACCTCTACGAACTGGGCCTGAAGGGCTGGCAGCTGGCCCGACTGTGCCAGCGCGCCGAGAACGTGTACGTAGGCGCCCCGGTCGGGATCATGGACCAGACGGCGTCCGCCTGCTGCCAGGCCGGCCACGCGCTCTTCCTCGACACCCGGGACCTCTCCCAGAAGCAGATCCCCTTCGACCTGGCCGCCGAGGGCATGCGCCTGCTGGTCGTCGACACCCAGGTCAAGCACTCCCACAGCGAGGGCGAGTACGGCAAGCGGCGCGCGGGCTGCGAGAAGGGCGCGGCACTGCTGGGCGTGGACGCGCTCCGCGATGTCGCCTACGACGACCTGGACGCGGCCCTCGACCGGCTCGGCGACGACGAGGAGGTGCGCCGGCTGGTGCGCCATGTCGTCACCGAGGACCAGCGCGTGGAGCGGGTCGTCGCCCTGCTGGAGTCGGGCGAGACCCGTGCGATCGGCCCGGTCCTGACCGAGGGGCACGCCTCGCTGCGGGACGACTTCCGTATCTCCTGCCCCGAGCTGGACCTGGTCGTGGACACGGCCCTGGCGGGCGGCGCGCTGGGCGCCCGGATGACGGGCGGCGGCTTCGGCGGCTCGGCGATCGTGCTGGCCGAGGAGGCCGACGTGGAGACCGTCACCAAGGCGGTCGAGGAGGCCTTCGCCGCGGCCGGGTTCACGGCGCCGCGCGTCTTCGAGGCGGTGCCGGCGGCGGGGGCGAGGCGCGTCGGCTGACGCCGAGGACTTGTGGCGGGGGGGGGGGGGGGGGGGGTGGGGGGAGAGTGGGGGTGGTAGAGGGGGTGGGGGGGGGGAGGGGAGCGGGAGAGACAGACAAAAAAACAAAAACACAAA